>PWMW01000006.1 GCA_003559095.1 Clostridiales bacterium
GCCAGAATCGTCTCGTCATCATCCAGCCAACGGGGATCTGGATCGAAGACCACGGGGTCTCCGGGCTGCACCCGATCCCAGCGGGCACCGGGGTCCAGCCACACCTGTTTGAACTCCTGATCCAAATGCACGCTGGGAGAACAGGCCACAGCGGGAATGGGTCCGGTTTCCGTCAAAATGCGGAAGGGCAGGCCATAGCAAATGTTCATATTGATGGTACCTACAAACTCAACAGCGGCAAAACTTCCCCGCAGCTTGGTTACCACCAGCCCCACTTCGTCCATATGGGCTGTGAGAAGAAAAAGCGGTGCATCTTCGGAGCCGCCCTTGGTGGCCGTCACATTCCCCATACCGTCTCGCTCCACCACATAATCTAAACCCTGGAGTTCGCGCATAATGAAATCGGAAACCGGTGTTTCAAAGCCCGACGGTCCGGGCAGGGAGATGAGCTGCAGCAAATTTTCTTTGATAGTGCCCACTTTGTTCATACCACCCTTCCAAGGCAATTGCATCAGCAGCACGTTAGTACTGGTTAGTAATGGGTTAGTAATGGGTTAGTAATACGTCTTCGGATCCAAGATATCCCGCAGGGAGTCGCCCAAGATGTTGATGGATAAGACCGTCAAGGCTAAGACTCCACCGGGAAATACCGTGTACCACCATGCTTGGCGCATATACCGGCGGGCCTCATTAAGCATGGCGCCCCACTCTGGCGTGGGCGGCTGTGCCCCGAGACCGACAAAACTCAAGGCTGCTGCATTGAGGACCGCAGCGGCCACACGCAGCGTGGCCAAGACAATAACTGGACCCATAATGTTGGGCAGGATATGCCGCACGAGGATCCAAACATCCTTCTGGCCCAAGGCTCGGGCGGCAGTGACAAAGTCCTGCTCCTTCACAGCCAGCACCGAACCGCGCACCACACGGGTGAACTGAGGCATGGAGCCGATCCCGATGGCCACAATGACATTATTCAGCCCGGGCCCAAGAATGGCAATAATGGTAATGGCCAGCAGAATCCCCGGAATGGATAGCAGGATATCCGTCAGCCGCATAATCAGCGTCTCCCATATCCCCCCGTAATACCCAGCGATCAAACCCTGCACCAATCCGAAAAACGCTGCTATGAAGGTGGCGCTCACCCCTAACATCACCGTAATCCGGGTTCCGTAGATAATTCTACTGAAGATGTCCCGACCCAAGTTGTCCGTTCCGAACAGATGCGTGGTGGACGGCTCCACCAAAACACTGCGCAGCTGTTGCTGCCGGGGCCCGAAGGGAGCCACGAGCGGACCGAACAAGGCCGTGAACAACAGCAGCAAAACGAAGCCTGCGGCGAAGAAATTGATCTTCTTCCGTTTGAACTTATTCCAACGTTTGAGATTTCTCACCTGAGGCCCCCTCACTCATAGCGGATTCGCGGATCTAAAACGCCGTACAGCAGATCAACAATAAGGTTAATGATGACAAATCCAGAAGCGATGACTAAAATAATACCCTGAATCATCGGGTAGTCCCGGGCCAAGATAGATTCCACGGCCAAGCGCCCCAAACCCGGCCAGGAAAACAATGTCTCCACAACCACGGTACCACCCAAGAGCACACCCAAGTAGAGGCCGGCAATGGTCACCACAGGGATCATGCCGTTCTTCAGTGCGTGCTTATACAACACAACTCGCTCACTAAGACCCTTAGCCCGGGCCGAGCGAATGTAGTCCATCCCGAGAATTTCCACCATGGATGAGCGCACGATGCGGGCAATGATCGCGGAGTAAAGGAACCCCAAGCTCAAGGTGGGTGCCACTAAGTGCTGCCACGTTCCGTAACCCATAGTGGGCAGCCACCCCAGACGGATGGAAAAGAACAAAATCAGCAGCATGCCGAAGACAAAGTTAGGCACCGAAATGCCCACCATAGCGATGATCATCACCAAGGACTCCACCCACGTATCCCGGCGTGATGCTGCCAAGACACCGGATGTCACTCCAATGACCAGGGCCAGGCCAATACCGGTAAGAGCCAGTTGAATGGTGGGCCACATGCGCACACGAATTTCAAAACCCACGGGCCGATTGGTGCGGAACGAACGGCCCAAATCACCCCGGGCCAGCCCCGCAAAAAAACCTGCATACTGCACAAGCAGCGGCTCATTGAGCCCCATACTCTCGCGCAGCTCAGCCACGCGGTCTGGAGTTGCCCGCACACCCAACATCACGGCCGCGGGATCACCCGGTATGAGATGGATCATGAAAAAAATCAACGTTGACACGCCAAGCAAAACAACAACGGACGCTAACAAGCGTCGGATCAGGAACTGCTGCATCCAACCTCCCCCATTCCCTGGGTATCCGGGTGTAACACTGGGAGATGCCCAAGGGCATCCCCCAGTGACTGCTGCTGACTATTGGTGCTGGTTACTGCTTCTGATCACTGCTTCCGGTTACTGGACAAATGCGGCGTCATTGAGGAGGAACCATCCGTTCGGATGCACCTTAACGCCCTGAATGCGAGCATTGGTAGGCCAGTATTGAATATCATTGTAGATGGGGATCCAGAGAACTTTCTCGATCATCACAATCTCCTGGATCTCTTCAAGGATACGGGCACGCTCTTCAAGGTCCGGCGTTACCCGCTGCTTTTCGGTCAGGTAATTGAGACGCTCATCATTGATGTGGGCCAAGTTGAAACCGCCAATGTTGGTTTCGTGGAACAAAGTGTACACAACATCGGACTCACCATGGCCATGTCCCATAAAGGTGTAGTTATGCTGGCCGGCAAAGATGGCATCCAACAGCGTACCCCACTCCAGGATCTGCAGTTCAATCTCAATACCCACCTCGCGGAACATTTCCTGAATTAGCTGGGCGGTCATGATATAGTCATCCCGCTGGCGAACAATGGTGAGGCCAGCCAACCGCTGTCCATCCTTGACTCGAATCCCATCAGAACCCCGAACCCAGCCAGCTGCGTCTAGAATTTCATTGGCCTTATCTGGATCATAGGTGTAGTAATCCACGATGTCCTCGTTGAAACCGTGGAAGAAGAAGGGGATCGGTCCATGACCCACCGTAGCGTTCCCCAGCTTCACCACTTCGATAATAGCTTCTTTATCGACGGCAAAGTTGGCTGCTCTGCGCACTTCGACATCATCGAAAGGCGGTTTGGTCACATTGAATGCGGAGTAAAGACCCATGCCCGGTAGGTGCACCTGGTGCATGTCCACATCGGGATCATCATAGAGCGTCTGGACGTCTTTGTCAGGCAAAAAGTCCACAGCATCCAACTCACCTGTGATCATGCCCATGGTGGAAACTTCAACATCGGGAATAAAACGAATCTCGATCTGCGGTATGGCTACGGGACCGGTATTCTCATAAACACCGTGGCCCCAATTGTAGTCCTCATTGGCCACCAATGTCATGTCCTGCCCGGAACGCCACTCTTGGAACACGAAGGGCCCGGTGCCAGCTCCGACCGGCTGCGTACCAAAATCTGCACCCTGTTCCTCGATAGCCCGGGGGCTCATGGGCTGCAGCTGGCCCAAAGCCATGTAATGCAGCAGCGGTGCATAGGGCTGCTTGTAGTGAAGTTCAAAGGTGTAATCGTCAATCACCTCGACCCGATCCAGGGGTCCAATATCGTCTAACGCGTAGGTTGCGTTGGTCGCTGGATCGAGAATGCGCTCGTAGGTGAACTTCACGTCATGGGCCGTCAGCGGATCGCCGTTATGGAAGATAACGTCTTCCCGCAGCGTAAAGGTCCAAACCAGATCATCATCGGACACTTCCCAGGACGTGGCCAACGCCGGGATAAACTCCAAGGTTTCTGGATCCTGCATGACCAAAGGATCATAGATCAAGTAGCCTATCTTGCGAGCCATCCGGGATGTGAAGACGTGCGGATCCAAACTGTTCGGTTCATTAGGAATGCCGATAACCATGGTGTCACCGGCGGCGTACACCGTCGTACCAAGTCCAAGCAAGCTGACAACTAACAGAAGAACCAGCAAAACTCGTACTGAACCATGTGCATTTTGATGGGACACAATGTCTCCTCCTTTTGTTATGGAACCTCCCATGCGTCTGTACCAGTCTGGTCGAATCCACACGCAGCAGCCACCTACCACCCCTTCCGCATCGTTTTTCGGCAAACATCCAAGGAAACCAGCTTGTGACCAAAGATCAGAATTCGTGCATAACTTCCAAATCCAAGCAATTATTGGTTGTTTACGACTTTTAATGATTTTATTTGACGTATTTCTCCCAGTTTCCTGCATATCTTGGCAAAAAAGTGTATTTTTTTGATCTGTATTAACAAGTTGGTCCAGTCCAGCCCCATCCCAAAGGGATCTGGTCCATGGTGGATTTGCAGCCTTCCTGGGATGCGCTGCCATCCACCTGGTATCTGGAAATTATTCCCACACACCAGGTGTAAGGAACTCGCTTCCAGCCACCAGGTACCTGGAAATATCTCCCAAGTACCTGTTAGCTGGAAAATACTCCCACTTCATCCCGGCCCTGGGCTCCACCTTGCGGCAACTGGAAACATATCCCAAATACCCGGTAGATGGAAGTTTTTGCCAAAGTCCAAGGAAGTTTTTACCATCAAAAAAGCCGCTGCCATGTCAGCCGGCAGCGGCTTTTTCCTTCCGATCGTCGTCCACCATTCCAAAGTTCTACTCCGTCATCGACCCTCCGTCATCGGCCAGCCGTCCTCTAACATCCAGCATCTGCCTCTCCATCGCGAGCTGTTCGGCCCAGCCAACATGCTTCTCGGTAACTGCCACATCAGAACTCCCGAACCACTGCTCCTGGGCTCTAATTCTGCGGTGTCAGCTGTCAGCGTCTTCAGGCCAGCCAGATCCGCAGGGTGCGTACTTCATAGGGCTTCACCAACAGTGACATAGGTCCATGGGAGATGGGCCCTTCCGGCTCTTCCATCAGATTACATTCCTGCCATTGGGCCACGGGCAGATCGGATGTCAGGGTAACTTTCCCCCGGGCGCCGCCGTACTCGTGGAAACGCACGATCATCTCCGGCCCATCTTCGGCCTTCTTCACCGAATCAATGAGCACATGACCGCCTTCCACACCTACGGTGGAAAACTGCCGCGGCTCCGTGCGTCCGGACACGGCCAAAAGCGGTTGGTTCAGCTTCCAGGCCTGCACCACAGTCTCCCCCTGCAGCCAACTACCTTCGTGGGCCAGGAGCGAATACGTGAAGGTATGCTCACCCTGATCCGCCTCATAGTCGGGATGAATGGCAGACTTGATCAGACTTAGGCGCAGCACATTGTCCTTAATGTCGTAACCATACTTACAGTCGTTCAGCAGACTGACCCCGTAGCCTTCCTCGGATAGATCCGCCCACTGGTGACCCACCGTCTCGAAGCGGGCCCAATCCCAACTGGTATTCCAGTGGGTCGGCCGCCTCACATTGCCGAACTGGATGTCGTAGGTGGCCTCGGAGGCATGAATATCCACCGGGAAAGCCACTTTCAGGAGCTGCTGCCGCTGATGCCAATCCACCTTGGTGCGAAAATCGATCCGACGGGTGGAGCTGTACAGCACCATATCCTGCTCAATGGTGGAAGCGTCCCACTGCCAGCGAAACCGCATAATACAGCGCAGCGCGTTGTGCTCCACCAGTTCCGCCGAGATGAGCCGCCGGACCTCTTCCATCTTCTCCTGGTAGAAAAGATCAATGTCCCAGGCATCGTGGGCCATGGGCTTGTCTTCAAAGACCTGCAGAACATTGCCTCGTTCCCCAGGGGCCAAGACGTCCCGCTCGAATTTGCGATCATAGATCTGGGTCAGCTGGCCATTGGCATCCCAGGCAACGCTGTAGAAAGGCGTGTCCACACCCCGGGAGTGAACGGTAAAAGGCCGCTCTTCACTGATGCGATTGCCGGGAACGAAAGAAATGGTGGTGTAACCCAATGATGGTACGTTATACACCAGTACCGACCAGCTGTCACCATCGGCAGCCGCCCGCAGGACATTGCCTTCCTGATCCTGCCAAGTTCCTTCTTCCATCCCCGCCCGCAGCGGAACATCCACCAGACCTTGGCGGAGGAAGGAACCCGAGTTAAACACTGTATACGTGAAAGGGTCATCCTCGGTAACCAGCGAGCGCAGCACGTCCTCCTGCAGTTCCTGCAGCTGATCCCGGACACCGGCATAGTCTTCCAAGGTATCTTCATACACTTCCCGAATGGACGAGCCGGGAATAATGTCATGGAACTGGTGCAGCAGCACCGTCTGCCAAGCCTTATACAAAGGCTTCTGGGGATAGAGTTCCCAATCATGGGCTTGGGCTGCCCGCAGCACTTCCAACCATTCCTGCCGGCGCAGTCCCAACTCCAGTTTGCGATTGCCCCGCTTGACAGCAGCCTGGCTGGTGTATGTGCCGCGATGGTACTCCAAGTACAGTTCACCATTCCACTTGTGTACATACTCTTGGGTTTCAGCCACGGTGTCGTGGAGCCGTTGAAAGTATTCTCCGGCCCGGCCCGGCTGCACCGCCGGGATGCCAGGCATGGTTTCCAGCCGCCGGCGCATTTCCAGCATATCGCGGTTGACACCGCCGCCGCCGTCTCCATATCCGTACGCCAGCAGCAGTTCTTTGTTCACGTTCTTGTCCCGATAATTATCCCAAATGCCCTGGACAAAGCGGGCATTGGTGCCCCCATTGTAGGTGTAGAATTGGGCTGCCCCCTGATCCGGTGTGGTGATGAAGTGGGTCAGGATCTCAGTGCCGTCAATGCCCTGCCACCAGAAGGTGTCATGGGGCATGCGGTTGTACTGGTTCCAGCTGATCTTGGTGGTCATAAATGTATCGATGCCGGAGCGCTTCAGTACCTGGGGCAGTGCCCAGCTGTAGCCGAATACGTCAGGCAGCCAGAGATAGCGGCAGTTGACGCCGAACTCCTTCTGCAGATAACGCTTGCCGTGCAGAATCTGCCGCACCAGGGATTCTCCGGAAATCACGTTGCAGTCAGCTTCCACCCACATGGCACCGTCCGCTTCCCAACGGCCCTCGGCGATGCGCTCCTTCATCTCTTGGTACAGCTCCGGGTAATCTCGTTTTACGTATTGGTACAGCTGGGGCTGGGTCTGGAGGAAAACATACTCTGGGAACAGTTCCATCAACCGCAGCACCGTGGCAAAGGACCGGGCACACTTTTCCCGGGTATGGCACAGCCGCCACAGCCAAGCCACGTCGATGTGGGTATGGCCGATAGCTGTCACGGTCACATCATGGTGCTTTGGCAGTCCGCCCAGGCGTGAATGGATGTACTGCCGCGCAGCCTCCACCGAGCCGTAGAAGCGACTGCCGCCTGGTGCTGTCCAATCCAGTTCCAGAAAGCCGCCATTGAGGATTTTTAGCAGTTCCTGGCGCTCCGGTCGGTTCTCCGGCAGCACCTGGATGGTCTCCCACATGGCCAGGGCTGTATAATACAGATCGTCCACGGCTTCATCCAACCAGCAAATTTCGGCCTGGCGCAGCTGCATGTCCAAATCCTGCGGGGGACCGCCGCCTTCGAGGCCGGACCAGAGGCGCGCCTGCAGACGAATGGTTTCACCGATGGCACTGGGTTCGAAAAACACTTCGCGATGGTTGGAATCCACACCCTGGTAAGGGCGGCTGTTCACAAACAGCAGCGACTCAAAGCGGGAGTTGTTCCCGGGGCCGGTGCGGCCAAAATCAAAGCGGCCCAAGACGCGCCGCTGCCGCCAAGCTTCCGGAATGGCTGCATCCATCTCCAGCCAAATGTACCGATCCCGACCTTGCCAGCGCTGTCCGATACCACAGGGCTCCCAGTTATTGTTCCGCGGCGGGTAGGCCCCGGGCTCCTTCTGGGTGTCCTCACAATACCGCAGGTCGGTGAGGGACTGCCGATCCCGGTAACGGTACCCTTCCAGTTCATTAATGCGTCCCCGTAACTTCTGTTCGGTAAAAAACATTCCTTATTACCTCCCGTGCTTCGGTCTGTTAAAGCTGCCCGCTATCGCCAGCCAAACGCTGCAGAGCTCGATCCAGCTGGGATAAGGGCCGCTGCATTTCGGCTTCCATGCCTGGCAGCAGAACCTGGCGGTTTAGGTACAACAGTTCACCCAATGCCCGGTAATCGCGGCGCATCAGCGTGTCCCGCAGTCGCTGCCGCAGTTCCCCAGCAAACACATCCAGCTGCTGTTCCTCGGTTCGCCGCAGCGAATACAGTTCCTCGTCCAGAATGTCCGCCACGTTGGGGAACAAAAGCTGGCGCAGGGACCGCTGGGGCGGCGCCGGGATTTCGTTCTTGGCGTGGGCTGCTTGGACAAACTGTTCCAGATTCACCAACGAACGGGACAACAGCTGCCTTTGGTCAAAGGTGCGGCCCGTCTGTTCTAATTTTTGCTGAACATTGTGTTGGGCCAGCCGCCCTTGGTCACCTTTCAGCCAAGCCTGCATGCGGCGGAGAAAAGGTTCCCCGGCCAAGTTGGCCAAGACACCACCGGCAATGATTAACGGAACACCGCTGACCAAGAGTCCGGCCACCTGGGCGCCACCGGCGAATAGGGCCACGCGGCCTCCGGAACCCACCATGTCGACGCCCACAGCCTTCAGCGCCTCTTTGGGCGTCATACGGCCCTGGGTCACCTGGCCGCCGTGCTTCCACAAGGAGCGTAGAGCACTGACCACCATAATAACCGGGATCACGGCACCATAACTGCCCACAGCGCGGGTGGTCTCCGGCGAGTCTTGACTCCAACCTTCTTCGGCATCCACGGCCACGGCGGCTTCGGATGCCAGCACCTCCTGGCCTTCCACGGCCAGCATCTCGTCGCCATACAGCACCGTTTCACCCAGGCTCGGCAGACCCCCGGCCGCAGCCTCCAAGGACTCAGCGGGAATGGCAATGGCCTCGCCGCCATCCACAGCCGCAGCCTCAGCCAGCCGTTCCACGGCAGCCCTTGCTTGCTCGGTCCCGCCCCAGAGGGAATAAAGCCCCACCAGGCTGACCGTTCCGACACCGGCAGCCAGTAGCGGACGCTTGTGCTGCCCTGTCCACTGGATGGGCGCGTGAACGGTCTTCACCAGCTGCTGACGCAGCCCGGCCGACCGGCCCCATAACCAGCGCAGTCCCAAGGCGACCCCAGCCAAGATAAGCAGCATCACCACTAGGCCCCACCAGCGCCGCATGGCGTAAGCTGTACCTAACGATGCTGCCACTACGGCCACGGCAACCACAGTCCACCACACTTTTGCTGTCCACTGCTGCATCGGCTATCACCTCACAAAGGTATTCGCTTTTAGCTCGGCAGTTCCTGTCAACAGCGCCTGCGCCCGTATTTGACCTTCTCTGACCAAGAAGGCGGAAGAAAACAGTACGTTTTGCATCACATTGCTGAGACACAGCCTCTCAGGGACCATTACGGCGAAAATCAGACTTTGACTTTCCCTGACTTTTGAGTACAATAGAAATTGAAGATGAACAATTAACGATCCTTTAACGGAGGTGCATAGCATGATGTTTGGTATTCGACCGCACAATCGCCGGACGCGGGGTATGCAGCGGGGTGAAGATTGGTTCCCCATGATGAACTGGCCCCAGAGTGTGGCAGAGTTTTTCGAGAGTGGTCCCCATTGGAGCGGAGGTTTTCGCGTCGACATTCAGGAACAGGATAACAACTATGTCCTCGAAGCCGAAATTCCAGGAACCAGCAAAGACAATATTCACGTCGATGTGGAAAATGATCATCTGACCATCCGGGTCCAGCAGGATGAACTCACCGAAGAAAAAGACGACCGCTATATACGTCGCGAACGCCGCCAGAGTGCCTGCCAGCGCAGCTTCTATATCGGAGATATCAAGGCTGAAGAAATCACCGCTGAATACAAAGATGGAATTCTCCGGATCCAACTGCCCAAACTAGAGGACGCTGCCCAAGGACGCCGGGCCATCGACATCCAGTAAGCACCGCTCCAGATACCAGAACCACACAATGTATTCGCAGCGGAACAGACCAGGGCTTCCTCACTTGAGGAGGCCCTGGTCTGTTTGCACGTATTGCCGTGAACGGCCCATTCTCGCAGCCAGCACAGTTCTTTTGTTGGGTCTCAGCACAACGCAGGACTGCAGATCCACCTAAAGACGGAGATCAAACCAATCCCGAGGACGTTATCCCGGCCCGGTGTCCCAGGTTATACTTAAGTCAACAAAGACAAGGAGCGTGGACACCGTGATGAACCACACTACAGCACCCGAAATGGCCCGTCTCCACCAGGCACAACTTCTGACCGACGCGGAACAACATCGCCAGAGCAGCCAGTGCCGACCGGACGAGCCCAACAACGGCTGGAAACTGTTACGATTCTTTACTCGCTGGCCCGCTCAACTGCGGACCACCAACCGGTAGCTGCAAACCTAGCATTTTTAGGGTCTGCCTGCCGGCTTTTTTTTGCCTTCGCCGCTACTGCGTTCATGGAGTTCTTCAATCCAGCGGGCCCATCCCAAAACCGTGTTGATTTTCCCGGAAATCCGGCCGAACACAGGCCGAACGACGCGGGGAAATCGCAGCAAAAGCAATTTCGCACCTCCTGGCAACAGCTCGCCAGGATTCTTTACCAACCCGTTGCTAGCAGGCCTGTTGCATAGACGTGTTTCCACGCCCACCATTCACGGGCCTCCTCGGAGAAACGCCTAATAAACGGCGTTTCGCACTCGGTTGTAAACCACGTATTGCTCTCTATGCAACAGACATCCATGTCAGTGACCTGACACCATGAAATGTGAAAATGGGAACGACCGCCCATTTTCGAGGCAGGGCTGCTAGGCATTAATCACCTGCACCTGTACCCGGCGAGTACGGGGACCATCGAACTCGCAGAGATATACTCCCTGCCACGTTCCCAGCACCAACTGTCCGCCGCGCACCGGAATGCTCAAGCTGCAGCCCATCAAACTGCACTTCACGTGGGCAGCACTGTTGCCTTCCGTATGCGTATAGTTCGGGTCATCCCACGGCACCATGCGATCGAGGATGAAGAGCATGTCCTTGGCCACCGAAGGGTCTGCATTCTCCACAATGGTCACCCCCGCCGTGGTGTGGGGTATGAAGACGGTGCAGACCCCGTCCTGCAGACAGACCGTACTGACCGCCTGCTGCACCAAGGCGGTAATATCCCGCAGATCATCGCGTTCCCGTGTCTTGACTTCAAATTCTACCATTCGGCTTTCCCTCCTACCTATCCGCTGACAAGGGGCATTTACGGTTCTCGCCAGGCGCCACCCAGCCGGCAGTGGAACCCTGCGCCCCAAGCAGGCCTGTTTCACAGACGTGTTTCCACGCCCAACATTCACGGGCCTCCTCGGAGAAACGCCTGATAAACGGCGTTTCGCACTCGGTTGTAAACCACGTATTGCTCTCTATGCAACAGGGCTGCAAGGAATGTGTTGATGTTCTCTGTTCCGATTGATAATTTCCATCGTTGTGGCCGGAGAAATCCCTGGCAGAAGGATTTCTCGCCTCGCATTTGACGGTTTAATGATCACTTTAGCAGCATTTTCCCAGACCAAACCAGCAACTTATGCCGTATACTTCGTGAACTACTGCCGGTAATTCCTCCATTTACTATCAATAACGTCGCAAGCAGCGCATCTACCTTCGTTAACCCCTCCGCATTCGTTAACACATCTACCTTCGTTAACGCTTCCGCCCTCCCTAGCGCCTCTGCCTTCGTTCGTGACAACCCAGACGACTACGCCCAGCCAAGCCTTCATGATGCCGCGGCGGGCAGGAACCTCCCGGCGCGACCTCGAACTGGAATAAGAGTGAACCCACGCCGAAGGAGTTGAGCACATGGCAGAAATTTGGATCAAATATGGCGATAATGGGGCCCAGTTGGCCCAAGAACTGCTGGCTACGGCCGGTGTGGCGGAACAGCTGCAGCCCCACATGACCGTGGGCATTAAGCCCAACCTGGTCTTGGCCAAACCATCGGCCAGCGGCGCCACCACGGACCCCGCCGTTGTGGAAGGAGTTATTCGTTTCTTACAGGCCCACGGTGTCTCCAAGATCACCATCATGGAATCCTCTTGGGTTGGCGATTCCACACGCCGGGCATTCAAGGCCTGCGGTTACACCGATCTGGCAGCCCGCTATAACGTAGAGCTGTTGGATCTGAAAGACGACGCCACCGTCACCCGGCAGGCTGGCGGCCTGGAACTGCAGGTGTGCCGCGCTCCCCTGTCCGTTGATCTCTTGATCAACGTGCCCGTTTTGAAAGCGCACTGCCAAACCCGCCTTACCTGTGCCCTGAAGAATCTTAAGGGCTGCATCCCTGACCGGGAAAAACGGCGCTACCATACTCTGGGGCTGCATGAGCCCATCGCTGCCCTCAGCAGGGCCCTACCCCAGCATCTCGTGGTGGTGGATGGCATTATCGGGGATTTGACCTTTGAGGAAGGGGGCACGCCTGTGAACATGGGCCGAGTCCTAGTGGGTCGAGATCCCGTGGCCATGGATGCCTACTGCGCCGAACTGTTGGGTTACAGTCCAGAGGATATCCGCTATATCGGCCTGGCCCAATCCTTAGGTGTGGGCAGCACCGATAGCCAGATCACGGAGCTGAATCAGGGCCGGCAGACCAGCTTCCAAGCCGAGCCCCTTAGCGGTCGCTTCCGACGGCACATTGCGGAAGATCAAGCCTGTTCTTCGTGTTTGGGCAGCCTTGTTCATGCCCTGCAGCGTCTGGATGAAGCGGGTATTCGACCACCTAGAACCTTGGCCATCGGTCAAGGCTGGCAGGGTCGCTCCGGTTCCCAGTTGGGTATCGGCAGCTGCACGGCCAAGTTGGACCAACACGTTCCCGGCTGCCCGCCCACAGCTGCAGCCATTGCCCAATACATTAAAGAGCATCGCTCCTAACAAGCGATGCTCTTTGCCATCCCGGGTGGTTCCCCTCGAACCCAAAGCCCTGTCCCAGGATCCAGCAGGGCAGACCCGCTAAAGTTTGGCCAACACAGCCCGCAGATTTTTCAGGCTCTCCTCTGTGCCGTGGCGGGGTTCCTCCAGACCTTCAAACTCCACGGCCAACCAGCCATCGTAGCCGTGCTCATGCAGCTTGCCCAGAATCACGTCGAGATCCACCATGCCTTCGCCGGCAATGGTGCCCACCAAGCGGGTATCGCCCAAGCCTTTGTAGCTGGGACCATCGAAGTTCTCCGGAGCCGGACGGAAATCTTTGAAATGCACATGATACACCAAGGGAAGCAGCACTTCGATGGCCTCTTCCGGTGTGTCATTGACTAACAGGAAGTTGCCGCAGTCGAAGGTAGATCCCAGCGTTTCACTGCCCACGGAATGAATCAGTTCCTTCACCTGCTGGCCGCGACCGGCCATCAAGCCATGGTTCTCCAAGGCCAGTCGAACGCCTTTTTCCTGGGCGTAGGGAGCCGCCGCCTGCAGCCCTTCCACAATCCAAGCGCGGGCTTCATCATAGGATACTCCTTCCGCAAGGTCACCGGCAAACACCCGCACGATGGGAGCTTCCAGGCGCACAGCCATGTCGATGGCCCGCCGCATCTTTTCCACATCGGCTTGGCGGGCTTCGGCATCAGGATTGGCGAAATTATTGCTGGTGGAATAGGACGCCACCTTCAGCCCTGTCTCCTTCAGCTTGGTCTCCACCTGAGCCAGTTCTTCATCCATATCCCGCCAAAACCAGTCCACATCCAACAGTTCCACTCCATCCGCTTGGATGGCAGCGGCGTAATCCAAAAACTCCCCAACATTCATGGTCTTGTCCAAAAAATACTTGTGCAGGCTCCAAATACTAATCGCACACTTCATACATTCGCCTCCCGTAAACTTATAGTTGTCCACCTAGATTCGCTATGGTCATGCCCTTCACCGCCATTCATCGCGCCCGCGGATCCAATCACAGGCCCCCGAACGGCGGACTCAATCTGCTAAAAAGTATTCTCCAAGGACCGATAAATCCCTGTCACGGGAGCCAATTCAATGTCAGAGAAAAAGCTGAGCAGAATCTCTTTGGCGGTAAAACCGGCTTCAGCCATGCCCAGGGCGGCCCATTGGCTCATACCCACACCGTGCCCGCTGCCGCCACCGTAGAGGGTCACTGCGGTCAGCCCAGCGGCGCCTCGCTGCCCATCCACGGTAAAGAAACTGCTGGGCAGAACTCCTAAGTTAGTCTCCACGTCACCATTATTCAAGGTCAGGGGCACACCCCTGGGGCTTAAGGCCTGCCGGATCGGATAGTCCCCTTCGATCAACAGCGTTTGCTGGTCTCCCTGCACTTCCAGGAGCATCACATTGCCTCCTGGACCCCGTTCTACCACCGTCAGATCTCGAATAGGCCCCGGGTCTCGACCCACAGCCCGCCGCACACTGGCCCGCAGCTGTTCTTGACTCAGAGTAACCTGCCAGCGAAAATACGGCGAGCGTTCATCAAACCCGGTAACGTCATTGTGCCGCAGCCAAGCATCGGCTTCCCCTTCGCTGCCCCAACCGTCTTCGGGAACATCCTCGCTGAGCGGGCGAAACTGCAGGTAAGGGCTGCCTTGACCACCCCACACTGTGGAGGCGCAGGCCGTGGCTCCTGCCGACGTCGAGTAAAAAAAGCCCTGTACCGGCTGGCCGGTGTGCAGACTGCGCATGATCAAACCCGCAGTGGCATCGATGGCCTGGTTGGCCCGGGCCGATTCGGCGCTGTTATTGTACACCTGGAAGGAATGACTGTCATCCACGTGAAAACCTAGGCTGCGGTAACGGCTGTTCTGAGCCGAGACCACGGCAAAGCTGCGGGCCGTAATGGCCTGGGCCTTCAAGGCTTCCAGGGGCCACCCCACAGGCATCTCACTGGGCAGCACTTGGTAGAGGTATTCTTCCAACGTTACTTCATTGACCAAAAGCAGCCCCTCCGGACGGGCGGTAATCTCGAAGAACCCACGATACGCTGGCACAAAGGGCCGCCACTCACCCCTTTGAATACTGGGCAGCTGAATCAAGGCAGCGGCAGGGCTGAACAGCTTCACACCCTCAGGAAAGAGCAGCTGCTCCCCTTGGGCCAGCTTCACCACAATCGAGCCGTATTCATCGGGCTCCACCTGCAGCGGACCTTGGACGCGATGGTGACTGGTACCTTCAAGGCCTTCCAGCACTAACGGCCCCGCAGCGTTGAACTGGGCCTGGGAATGGTAGAGCTGGCGCCGTCCGGTATCCATAATGCCGATCCGAATCCGCTGCGGCCAGTGGGCTTCTCCTAAGAGATACTGACGCCCCATGTGGGTCCATGCTGCATGAACTTCCAGCGCCACCTCCGGCGGTGTCTGCAGCGTCAAGCAGATGCGCTCCTGCCCGTCCAGGCCAACCCAAACCGCCTGTCCGTCTACGAAGAACCCGTCCACCTTTACGCCCACTTCCAAAAAACCTTCCATGGGGCGCTGGTCACTGTCCAAGGTGATGCAGGCTTCGAGGCCACCGCCTTCCAGGGGCATCAGCGTAATCCCGGCCAGCTGGGGCACATCGTGTTCCGGTGCCGATCCCAAACCGGGGGTTGTGGCCGCCCACAAAAGCACGATCCAAACCACCAACCGCCAGCGCCGGGCGGCACTTCTGCATTGGCCAGCCATAACACAACCTCCATTCAACGTCAACGCGCCCGTCATTTTATGGTATAATACTTTGGTACCCAATGTATCCACCGCAAACCTCGCGTGGAGAAGCAACCTTAAGAGTGCGTGGCCGCGCAGAGCCCAACAAGGGGGATTTCGCGGTTCCTGGGCAGCATTCCCATGCACGACGCCAAAAGCAAAGTAGAGAAGGCAGGTGCAGCCGCCATCGCCATGAACTACGACAGTGAAGCTATCTTCGGGCCCAGTGGTCTTTTGGCCAGCGGGCTGCCGCAATTCGAGTACCGTCAACAGCAAGTGGATATGGCCGACCACATTATGCAGTGCCTCCGCAACGAGGAACATGGTGTTGTGGAAGCCGGCACGGGTGTGGGCAAGAGCCTGGCCTATGCCATCCCTGCTGTCTTTTTCGCGTTAGAACAGGATAAGCGTGTCATTCTCGCCACCCATACTCTGCACTTACAGGACCAGCTATTTCACAAAGACATTCCGCTGCTGCAGCGGGTTCTGCCCGTTGCCTTTCATACCGAGATCTTTAAGGGCCGCCATAATTACGTCTGCCTACGCCGGCTGCAGGAGTACGTTCACGCTGGCTCCCAGGGAGGCCTGCTGCCGCCCTTGGAACGGCTGCAGCAGTGGCTGGCAGACACCAAGAGCGGCGAACGCAGCGAGGCCCCAGGCGCCATTCCCCATGCCCTCTGGGCCCAGATCCGCTGTGAAAAGGAATCCTGCCCCGAAGAAGCCTGTACCTACTTCAAAGACTGCTTTTACTGGCAGCTGCGGCATCGTTTGGCCAAGGCCCAGTTGATCGTGACCAACCAATCCATGCTCTTGGCCGACCGCATCACCGAAGGCAGAATTCTACCGAAATACCACGCCGTGATTATCGACGAAGCCCACAATCTCGAAGACGTGGCCACCAACGCCTTCGCCGAAGAGATCAGCCATGCATCGCTCCAAGCTTACCAGCGGGCAGGCCAGCAGCTTCTGCACTCCCTGCGCGAACACGTGGAAGACCACCAAGGCCAGGAACTGCGCACAGCATTGGATGCCGTCCTGCAGCATGGCTATGACTACCTCAACACCATTCGGCGCTTTCTTCCGGAAAGCACTCTCATGCTCAACGAGGAAAACCGGCTGCCATTCGGCCAGCTGCAGATGGACCCGCTGCTCAAGAACGTGTTGGACATCGTGGACTCATGGGAAATGGAAGACCCTGAGTTAGCGGGCCTGATCAACAACTATGTGGAGTACACTAAGAACTTCCGGTCCCGCTGCCAGCGTCTGCCCATGGCCTCGGATCCCAACTATGTGTTCTGGGCAGAGCTGCGGGGCAGCGATCCTTCGCTGCATGCTGCGCCCATCGACGTCAGTCCGCTGTTGGCCGAGCAGCTCTTCGGCGCCGTGGATACAGTTATCGCCACCTCGGCTACCCTCAGTACGGACCAAAGCTTCTCATATTTCCGAAGTCGCGTCGGTTTGGATTTGTGTCATGAACTGCTGCTGGGTTCACCTTTCGCCTATGACAAGCAGGCAGTGCTGTGTGTGCCCAGTGCAGCCAAGGCCCCCAATCATCCGCGTTATCTGCACTACACGGCCTATTACATTCTGTACACAACGGCCATGGCCCAAGGGCGTACCTTGGCCTTGTTCACCAGTTACCGCACCATGGAACAGGTGGCCGATGCCATCGCCGACAAACTGGCCGATGAAGGGTACCAACTGCTGATGCAGGGGGATGCATCCCGGGCCCAGCTCATTGAGGCCTTTCGCCAAGAACCGCGATCGCTGCTTTTGGGGACCAGCAGCTTTTGGGAAGGCGTGGACATTGCCGGTGATGCTCTGCGGGCCGTAGTTATTACCCGGCTGCCCTTCGCAGTTCCTGATCGGCCGGTCACTGCGGCGCGGCTGCAGGCTATTCAGCAGGCCGGCGGCAATCCTTTCGGCCAATACAGCGTACCCCAAGCCATTCTCAAGCTCAAGCAGGGATTTGGCCGCCTGATCCGTACCCAGCAGGATCGAGGTGGCGTTGTCATCTTGGACGGACGCATCCTCACCGCTGGCTACGGACCGCAGTTTTTGCGTTCGCTGCCACCGGCCAAGTTCACCCAGGAATTACAGGATCTGCAGCTGCTCTTTGCCGAGCAGGGGGATTCCCTTTAAACAATGTACAAATGGCAGTGATCTGCTATACTGAAACCAAGAGACCGCAACACGAACTTTTGGTTCCGCCTGCCCCTTGGCAGGGAGAACCAAGTTGAAAGTGACGTTTGAAGGGAGGCGGTTCCATGAACGCCAATGCATCGCAGCTGCTTCGGCAGCAGCTGGCCGGACGGGACCCCCAGATGGCTACCGTAGGCGACTTCCTGCGCACCATCGAAGAGCAGGGTTTTGGACTGCTAATGATCGCCTTCGCGCTGCCGGTGTTAGTTCCACTGCCCCCTGGAGTGGGGGCCATCCCAGGATTGATCCTCATGCTGTGGGGCGGGCAGCGCCTTTTGGGCCGCCACACCCCGTGGCTCCCTCAGCGCATTCAACATCGGGAACTAACACCCCGAATGGCGCTGCTGTTGGAGACCAAGGCCATTCCAGTCCTGGAACGGATGGAGCGGATGCTGCCCCAGAGCAGAGCCCTGCGAACCCCGCGGGAATGGGAAAGCCGGTTGGCCGCAGCCGTTGTCATCTTGATGGGCTTTCTGATCCTGCTGCCCACACCCTTTTTGAACACCATTCCAGCTTTGATCATCATCAGCATTGGCCTCTCCTATGTGAACCACCACCGCATCCTGATGTGGAGCAGCGTCATCGTAGGCGGCCTTGTCTTCGCGGCGCTGCTGCTGACGGTGGTCCTCGGCGGCGAAATGCTGTTGGATGAGATCAGGGATGAAGCTCCCTTCCCAGGTGTTCCTGCAGGGCAGGGATGATGGCCTCCGGGTCTTCCACAAGAATTCCCTGGAGGCCGAAGCGGGCCGCTGCCTGCAGATTGGCCGGGGAATCGTCGAGGAAGACAGCCTCACCAGCAGCAATGGCGTGTTCTGCCAGCAGATGCTGGTAGATGCGGGCTTCTGGTTTGAGGCTGCCCACATGGGCTGAGATGGTCCAACCATCGAAGAGGGAGAACCAGGAATAGGTCTGGCGCACGTACGCGAATGCTTCCGTATGAAAGTTGGACAGGGCATACACAGGTATGCCCTGTTTTTTGACGGCGTGCAGGGCCCGCACACCTCCGGAAAGCTGGCGCAGACTGCTGAACCATCCGGGAAAAATCTGCGCCAGTTCCTGGCGCAGATAGGGATAACGTGCCTGCAGTTCTTCTTTGGCCTGGTCTTGGGTGAGTACACCCCGGTCCAGCAGATCCCACTGCGCCGAGCCAAAACTGGCCCGATGATACAACTCCAAGGGCGCTTCCGCCCCGAAGGTTTCCTCCAGGTACTGCCAAGGACGAAAGTCCAGCAGCACATTGCCGATATCAAAAACAACCGTGGGCATTGCAGCAGCTCCTATCTTCGCATTTCTGCGCGTCGTTATGGTTTGGTGCATAGCTCCCGTCTGGGGGGTGCGCACGCTGAGGCGTTCCGACATACCAGAACATGTCTGGACGCCAGCGCGCCGATCTATGTACTGTTCGGATGGCGTTCATACGCCCGGCGAAATCCGGCTTCGGCCCGCATAAAGGCATCGACTAACTGCGTGGTGAAGTGCGTGCCCACGCTGTGACGGATAGAACGCACTGCCTCTTCATGACTGCTGCCTTCCTTGTACGGCCGGGGAGCCCGCAGGGCATCGTAGACGTCGCACATGGCGGTAACCTGAGCGCTGATCGGGATTTCATGGCCTTTCAGCCCATGGGGATAGCCATTACCGTCGGCCCGTTCATGATGGTACAGGATAATGTCCCGGGCCGTGCTTATGTAGTTCATCACCGTTTTGTCCAGGGCCCGGCTTTTCATAGCTTGGGAGAAAATGTCGTCCAGCACCTTCGCTCCGATGATGGGGTGCTGTTTCATCACTTCCCATTCTTCATCGGTCAAGGGATCTTCCTTCAAGAGGATGCGATCGGGAATCGCCACTTTGCCGATATCATGGAAGGCCACCGCCGAAGCCATGAGCCAGCGGTCCTCTGGCTCCACCACCGGCAGTTTCTCCAAAAGATACCAGGCATATTCCTGCATGCGCTGCATATGGACACCGGTGGTCTCCGGATCCCGAGTCTCCGCTAAGTTGATCAACGCCGTCAGACTGGCATATTGAAAATCCAAAATCTGTTGATTCTGCCGCCGTTCTGCCTCCTGGCGCCGCTGCACCAAACCGGCAAGGGACTTGGTCCAAACAGCCACCATAAGAAACATTAAAAGCCGAAAACTCCAGCTGGCGAAGGCCTGGACCGTGCCATCGGCCACAGATAACGGCATCAGCCACTGGGAAAGGAGCAGTCCAGCCACCGCCGCCACAGCGATGGCTGTCTGCCAGTTGCCCAGAAAACTGGACAGAATAATGGGCAGGTACATCAGATGTGGGTAAGCAGTGGCGGTTCCTCCCGTAGCGTACACAATGAAATAAATGGCCACGGCCATGGCCAAAGACATCCAAAGGCTTACGATGGGTGATATCCGCTTCAAACCAACACCTCCCCGCCAGTTACACAGACCAACCCTTACATGCCTAACATGCAGGCATATGGGAAGAGTTCCGCCAGGTGGGCTTGGTTTCCTGCATTGTCAAAATATTTACGAACGCTGGCTTATCTGCTATACTAGTATGCATATGGTGAGAGGAGGATGTAACCATGGAAGTGTTATTCGCCATTATACCCAACGAATCTTTGGTTGAGCCAATCCTGGAACAGTTCGCTGCCGTTGGTATTCGCGGCGCCACAGTCTTCGAGACCGCTGGCATGGGTCAGATTATCTACGACACCATCCCGCTGTTGGCCCGCCTGCGTGAGACCTCCGGCACTGAGACTACCCATAACCGGACCATTATGTCCCTAATTGATGA
>PWMW01000173.1 GCA_003559095.1 Clostridiales bacterium
CTGCACACAGACTGAGGCTGGTTGAGCAAAGCTATGCCTAAGTAAGGCTTGCAGCCCCTAACCCGAAGAAAGAATGCTAGGATGGCATTTTTCGAGGGTTACGTCGAGCGCTCAACTATAGGCGCAGAGCGTTAATGTCAGTCTCCAAAATTCGCTTGGCATGACGAAGGTCGCTGCCTTCACAAGCCCTGACTAACTCAACATGGCGTGAACTAGAAGAACGTTCTGCCAGATCACCGTTCTCGTACCCCATGAAATGCTGTGTAGTTGCCCGTGTAAGTTTGCGCAGAACCTGTTCAAGAAGATCATACATGACTTTGTTACGGGCCAAGGAGGCCAGTCGCAAGTGGAACTCCATGTTTCGCTGCCAGTTGTCCATGGGTGCACTCCTGACCCCTGCGTCTTCAATGTGTGCTTGGTTGAGCGCATCCAGTTCCGCGATTTTGCCATCGGTAAGTGACGTGAAACTTTTTTCCAGCAGATACAGCTCCAAGGATATGCGAGCTTCTCCCAAATCCCGGATTTCTTGGGGTGTGATCTGAATGACCATGTAGCCAAGTCGGGGAATAGCACGCAAAATGTCTTCATTACACAACTCAATGAGCGCTTCCCGGACTGGAGATTTACTTACCCCCAGTTTTTCAATGAGCATTCGTTCCGTGAGAATGTCCTCCGAGGTAATCCTTCCGTTAATGATATCCCCATACACAGCGCGATAAACACTTTCCGTTAATGGTTTTGAATGGTTCACTCCCATGTTCCCTTCGCTTTGAGAATCAAATTCTGGCCGCGGCCTCCATAGCTGCCCGGATGCGTGCAGGTTCAATGTCTTCGGGAAGCGTACAGTCAGCGCCCAATATTAGGCGCTCCCGACCCACCTCATCCACGATGGCAACTGCCCGGCGGGCAATCTCATCCAGGCTGCCATGGACCAACACACCGCTCCGGCCATGGTACCCGCCCAACAGCGTCTTCCCCGGGAAGAGCCTTCGTCCCGCAGCCAGTGGGTGATGGTTGTCATGGACAGCCCAGTTGATAATGTCTGCATTGATCCCGTCGTACATAGGTATTACGGTGTTCTCCTTACAGATATGGAGAATACTGATGGCACCTAAGTCACGAATATGATTAATGATCTGTGCATCCAGAGGCTTTATGAACTGTTCGAACAGACTTCTCTCAAAACGATGCGCTTCACCTCCAAGTGCTGCGTAATAAATGCCATCGGCACCCACCTCGATCAACCGTGAAATGAGCTCCGATAACGTTTGAACCACACTCTCTAGAGCCGTGGCAACGGTTTCCGGGTCTTCCCGGAGATGTCTGCTAACGAGATTATCCGGATTCGCAAAGTAACCAGGCTCCTCTGTGGCATGGTATGCTGAGACAAGCACTCCATGGACAGTGGCGAAGAGGGGCAGATCCTTTGGCAGTTCGGCGCGCACCATGCGGAATTCTTCAATGTATTGCTCATAGCCAGTACGCGCAAAGGGTAGAGGGCGGAGATTTTGCCAATGGGATACCTCGGCAATAGATGTCTCAATTCGGTAGAAATGCTCATTCATCACCTTGAGCATATCCGGCTTCACCTTGCGGTAGTAATCTACATGGGCACGGACAGCGGCCGTTCCGGTGCGGTATTCGGGTGGAAAGTGGTTCCAAAAACCACAGAGAACTCGGTCTACTCTTTCTCCTCGCAACACTGCATGGAGTAGTTCACGTCGATCCACAACGGCTCTCCTTTCTATCGTCGGCGGAGATAGCTGTTGGCTGGCATTATCTGTAGTCACATGTACGGATGACTCACAGAATGCGAGGGCCGCCTTTGGATTTGCGGGATATTCTGCCGCAGCCATCATCTAGGTGACTTTGCTCGTGGAACATAGAGACCATCCGGCAGCTTGTCCGCCAACGCCGCTACTTCCATGGAAGCCAGGGCCGTCGCCACGAGGAGAATGGCAAGGTAGGCCCGAAGCCCTGTTTTCAGGGACCGCTGTGGGTGGGCTGCCGATGCATGGGCTGACGTCTGTTGTCGTGATCGGCAACCGTCATCGATAGCCGGACAGAGGCGTGCAACCGAGGATCCTCACGGGCTTGTCCCCCTTCTCTGGGTCAGATGGGGTATACAAGATCTAAAGGCTGCTGCCAGCCAAACCAACCTCCCAGCGCGATGGATGTCTTCACTGTCATGTTGGGCTGCAGCACTTCACTTACACCGAACGCATCGTCGCCCAATACCGCTGTCGCCGGTTTTGGGGAGGTGCGTTCGAAGCCGCATTTGCTCGCAACTATGTAGTGATTTCAACAAAACCAATAAATATTCTGGTAATTTTTCCCGCAGTGCGTCGTTGAGTGAACCCAAAAGAACTCCAAACCATGACGCGCAGACACGCCTCTTCTTTGGCCGTTCTCACCTTACAGATCCTCTGACGCCAGTGCGTCTTGGTTCAGGGTGTTTGACGTTCCTGTGGAAAAGACCGGTCCTTGGACTGCCAATGCCCTTGAGACGTGGCCGCCTTCGGAACATGGCCAAAAGCGGCTGCGGGCAGACTTAATGGCTGTTGCCAATGGTTATCCGTCGAGTGTATGCCCCGGTGGTTCCTTTTGGCGATCCCGTATCCAACAGTTTTCCCTTAAGCGGTATTCGTTCTCCCGGGCGGTAACGCATATCGGAATTCACTGGTATTATCAGTAATAATATTAACGAATAATTTTCAAGTTGTCAATAAGCGAATTGCCTTCATCGGACGTCAAGGCTATCGACGCCAATGTTGGCTGCAACCCAGCGTTAGCTTCGTAATGCACTCAAGGCCCTGCTCAGCCCGATTCTAAGGATATTACATGCTTGCGGTTACGCAGTTCCAAGTCAGTCTGTGGACGCGGACCTCTTGGGCAGCCATTTCGTCGGTGGGAGACTGCCAGTCTTGGCTCTGGTCAGCAGTTCCCCCTGACAAAGACAAGAAGATATTCTCGCCCCTTGCGGCGAGGATTTGACGGCCTTGAGCGCTGCCACTTCCATGCACATTGAGCATGAAGTTTTGTGTCGTCCCTGTGTGGTAAGAGGAGCCTAAGGCAGGGCTTCGCAGGGTTTTGTGTGACACAAACGAATAGTTAAGGTATCTCGCGATGGACCACCCGCCAGCGGCTGATTGGCTGCTGGCGCTCGATCTAGGCTGCGAACATTGGTCCAAAGCCGCGAAATGTATTTAACTGCATCGAACCGCATCGAACCGCAAGGATGCGGACCGTAGACGCTGGGCTTGCCGCAGCCAGGCAAGGGTCTATCACTGGGGTTTCTTAGTGCCTGCTGCGGTGTTCCGCATATAAAGGGAGGGGGAGCGTTTTCGTGGGACGAGCATCTCAACTCTGTGGTGCAAGCGTGATTGTGTACAAGGATGACCAGATACTACTGCAGCAGCGCCGGGACAACCAATGTTGGGGTTATCATGGGGGAAGGATCGAAATTGGAGAAACCGTCGCAGAGGCAGCGCGCCGAGAAGTGTTTGAAGAAACAGGGCTGACCATCGGGAAAATGGAACTCTTTGGCGTTTTTTCTGGACCCGAGCAGCATTTCGTATACCCAGACGGCAATGAAGTGTACATCATAGATATTGTTTTCGTGAGCGACGATTTTTCCGGTGAGCCGCGCAAACAAGATGCAGAGGTACTTGATCTCCAATGGTTTGGTTCTGACCGAATTCCGGACCGGCTAAGCCCGCCCATCAAAGGGCCTCTTCTCCAGTTCGTGGCTGCACACTTCCCGGGCGGGAGCACGAATGGATCGTAGGCTCTCCCGGTGGCTTAGGATCCGCAAAACGAACGTGTTGATATCCTGGAAATCCGAGCGAACACAGGCCGAACACCTCGGTGAAATCGCAGCTAACGCGATTTCGCGTCTCCCGTTAAGAGCTGGCCAGGGTACTTTGTCAAAACGTTCCTAGCAGACCTGTTCATAGAGACCAACACGTGGTTCAAAACCGAGTCCGAAACGCCTTGAACTGGCGTTTCTCCGAGCAGGCCCGTTCGCTGTGGACGTTGGAGCCTCTCTGTGCAACGGGCCCGCCAGTATCATCAAATCCCGCCGCACGCTCATCAAACCTCCCGATGCTGGGCCACAAAGCATTCGGGAGGCCTTTTCTTTGCAGAGGCATCATTAACACTTTGGCACGGCAGAATGTGCCCAGGGAGGAACACTGTTTGGCAGCCACTGTGCTAACCTGGCGGTCTTGCGGAAGCTAGCAAATGCGATTGTTGGATCGTGAGCGACTTCGGAAAAACGGCGATCATCTTAGAAGATCTTGCAGGGGTTTGGCAAAAAATAAGGAATGTTATAATATTATCTGCATATTCTGAAGCAACATTCGACGGGCAGCCGAGGAGGTTAGAGTGATGGGCGATTGGGGACCTATGCTCGGGATTATCAATGCTCTAATGAGGCAGGCTCTGCGAGGGAAAGCGACCAAGATTGCAGTGAACCTTGAACACTGCGAAGACATGGCGCGGATAGAGGTGACGGACAATGGCACGGGTGTGGATCAGGATGAATTGGCGATTATGCTGACTAGACTGAACCAGCCGCGCCGGGAGGAGTTGCAGGAATATTACGGAATGCTGGCAGGCAGAAGTGTCGGTGACAGTTTGTCGATCGTCGGTATGATGACAGATCATGTGGATGTTCATTCTGCCGTTGGCCAAGGCACCGCAGTGCGCGTGCACATGCGCCTTAAACGAGGAAAGTGACAGGAGAAGCGTTACCGTAAGGGGAGGCTGGTTAGGAGATGCACCAAGAGATAGCAGCGGTTCAAGTGGTGGAAAAGCGTTGGGTGGTGGTGCTTGGAGGTTTCCTTTTGTCGTTGGTGGGAGGGATGAGCTATGCCTGGGGCTCCTTCGTGGTTCCTCTGGTGGAGGATTGGGGGTGGAGCGTCGCCGAAGCAACACTGCCCTTAACAGTACTTATCATTGTCTTTGCCATCGCCATGATACCGGCGGGTTGGCTGCAGGACCGAATTGGACCAAGCAAAGTGGCCAAAGCAGGAACGCTGCTGTTTTTCGTGGGTTACGGCCTTGCGGCACTCCTGCGTTATGTACCGCACCCGGCCTGGCTGTTTTTCACGTACGGCGGGATCGTGGGCAGCGCCTGCGGCTTGACCTATGCGTGTATTGCTCCCACTGCCCGCAAGTGGTATGCTGACCGACCTGGTTTTGCTGTATCGACGGCCGTGATGGGTTTTGGGCTGGCGGCCGTGATTTTTGCTCCGTTGAAGAAGGTCATGCTGGACGTTTGGGATGTCGATGGAACCCTCATTGCCATAGGGGTTTTTGTCACGGTGGTGGCGTCTATCGGAGCCAAGCTCCTGCGCAATCCTCCAGTGGGCTGGGAGCCGCCACAACCAGCGGTGTCCGCCACGCATCCGGCTCAGGTAGCGGTGGCGGTGGAGGATGTTGCGCCGCGCGACTTCGTCAAGAAACCAGTGTTCTTTTTGCTGTGGATCGCTCTGGCATCAGTCATCGGCGGTGGTTTGACGGCCATTGGCCTGCTCACTGCCTACGGGGAGCTGCAACTGAGGTTGTCGCCGGCCCAAGCAGCAATATCGATCTCGCTGTATGCATTGGTGAATGGCTTAGGCCGTCCGGCCGCTGGCTGGTTTGCTGACCGGGTAGGAACCGTGCGCGTGATGATCATTGTCTATACTGTCCAGGCTACCGTGTTTCTGGCACTGCCCTGGGTGGCCACAACACAGGTGAGGCTCTTCGTGTGTGCATTACTGCTCGGTGCTGGTTATGCCGTTACGTTTGCTCTCTTTCCGGTAGTGGTGGCAGCAGGATTTGGTACGAAATATCTCGGGATGAACTACGGTTTGGTGTTCAGCGCGTTCGGGTTCGGCGCCATGACTGGACTGATGGGATCATGGCTTCTGGATCGTACGGGATCGTTCACCCCGGCATTTCTGCTAGCGGGAGGGAGCACGATCGTTGGGCTTGTGCTGTTGATCTACCTGCGCCGAAGGCTCGGCGTTGCCTAGATCATCGGGCGGCTGCATTGAATCTTCGCAGGGGAGCGGTCCGTCTGGTGCGGAACGGTCACTGTTTCGTTATGGGACGGTCCAACCCACGGGGCAATAACCTCCGCTGCGCAGTGCAGCGCTGGATAGGTAAGCGGCAGCAATGGAGTATAGCAACGCGTTGATTTTCCCAGAAATCCCAGCGAACACAGGCCGAATGTCTCGGAGAAATAGCAGCTAAAGCGATCTCACATCTCTTGTTAAAGGCTCGCCAGGGCGCTTTAGCAACACGCTCATAGGCGGTCATCTTGGAGCCGCATCGCGATGGCTGGTGATGGTTCCAGCAGTAGCCGCAGGCAAGCTTCAGTTTGAAGAGAATCAGGGGCCAGGTCTGCAGACGATGATCATCTGCGGACCTGGCCCCGCTCCTGGGTATCCGCTTACAACCTAAACCGGCTTACGACGCCGCGGAGTTCATCACCCATGCCAGCAAGACTTTCGGTCATGCTGGCGATTTCTTCCATTGACGCAGCCTGCTCTTCCGAAGCCGCAGCGATGGAGTCGCTGGTTTCGTTCACGGTGCGCATGGAATCACTCATAGCCTCGATCCGGTGGATCGTATCATTGATCCGCTGGGCGATGGCAGTGAAACTCTCTTGGGTGCTGGCCAGCAGATCGCTGCCCTTGCGTGTCTCTTCCTCGGAACTGTCCATGATCTCTACCGAACGAGAGGCATTCTGCACTAGCTGGTCAATCATCTCCGAAATGCTGCCCACGGACTGCTGCGTCTGTTCGGCCAAACTCCGAACCTCATCAGCGACTACAGCAAAGCCTCGGCCATGTTCGCCTGCCCTCGCGGCTTCGATGGCAGCATTCAGGGCCAGCAGATTGGTCTGTTCAGCAATGTCCGCAATGATCTTCAATATGTTCTCCATACGGCCAGCCTGCGAGGATAGTTCATGCAGCGAACTCTTAACTTCACCCGAGGCGCTCACAATGGAATCCATGGATTCCCTCGTTGCCTGCATCTGTTCGGTGCCTTGAGTTGCAAGATTACCAATCTCGCCGGCATCGCTGCGCATGGCTTCGGCCTCGTCTCGAGTGTTTCCGACGGTCTGGCTGAACTCACTAACGGATGAGGCCACTTCTTCAATGGTCGCAGAGTTTTCCTCAGCCGACGCCGATAGCGTCTGGCTTGAGGCAGCAACTTTTTGGCTGACTTCGTTCAGCGTGCCGGTGATGTCCTTGAGCGCCTCCTGCATGTCATTAACTGCTCGAGACATGACACCCAGTTCATCTTTCCTCGCCGTATAGCGTTCCGTCTGTTCATGGTCGGACGAACGCAGGTCCAGTTGTGCGACCTTGCCGATGATGCCTGTGAGCGCCACAATCGGTCCGGCAATGCGGCCGCTGAACACAAACGCCAGCAGCAGACCCAAGAGTACGCCGCCGAACCCCAAGAGCAGAAAAACCAGCCGCATCCTGTGCACCGGCTGCATAACATCATCATAGAACGACCCTACCATGACACTCCAACCCGTCTCACCGATGGGCGCGTAACCCATGATCCGGTTGCTGCCCTGAAACCAATACGAGCCGACGCCAGTTTCACCCCTGATGCTGCGCCGCATGACCACCGCCAGCTCCTCGTACTGCGCATCAACGGCAGCTTCTGCGATGAAGTTGCGTTGGTCCCGTACTAGGGCACGATCGCGGTGCCCGATGAGAGTTCCTTGATCGTTCAGCACAAAGGAGTAGCCGCGTTCGCCTAAACCGACATTATCGACAATGCGGTTCAGGACATCGGTGTCTCGTATCCCTAAGAATACGCCTTCAACAGTCCCATTGCGCGTGATGGGAACGGCAGCGACCATGATCGGTTCGCCAGTCACGCGGCTGATTAGGACATCGGAAATGTTCGCTTCGCCTCGCGCTGCTTGTTGAAAGTATTCCCGATCCCGAACATCGGAAGTCGTACCATCTGTGCGGCGATTGTGCCCAGTCAGATCCACAATGCCAAAGGCTTCGTAGCCCAAGCGCTCTGCTTCAGCCTGAAAGTCTCGAGCTACCTCGTGAAACGGCGTTCCGTCCGTCAGAATCCGGCGAGCCGCCAGTGTCGTTAGGGTTTCCACCATTTGGTCGAGCTGCAGGGCCGTGAGCATTCCTGTGGTTACAGCCATCTCCGTCAGCGCTTCCTCGGCCGATTCCACCAATGCCTGGCTCGACAAGAGGTAACCTCCGAATCCGAAGGCAAGACTTACGATCAAACCCAAGCCGGCAGCAAATACCGTCAGTTGTGTACGGACACTCTTCATAACATCGACCACCTTATGTTTGTCATTCTGTTTGACCCATGTCGGAGTGAACTAGCTGGCTTTGCGTTGTTCAGCCCCTTAAGGCCCATCCTGTATAGTTTATCTATCGGTAAGAAACAGAATGATCTGAAGGGGGCTGCCATAGGCTGTATAGATGATGGCCTTGCGAGCAGTAGCCAAACGGGGTTCTGCTTGACCCCAGCTTCAGCTTCAAACCCGGTGATCTATTGGCTAAACGATCAAAGCGTGTCGTGATCGGTAGGACGGTATTGCGGCAACCCGGAGGGGATCAACGTGGTTGGCGAAATAATTCGGTATGTCGGCAGGAATTAGGGAAGGCTGAGGAGAAAGCCAAATGGGACTTAGTGAATGTTGTTGCATAGTCCCGGCCAGAGCCGGATGGAAGGCGCTGACGGAAACCGTTGCTGGCAACCGTTTTGCTGCGACCGCTGAGCATGGCAAGCCTAGACGAGCGGCGATGAGAAAATCAAAAACCCGAGAACGGGCACTGCACAAGCACCTGGTATCGCCAGTCACACGCCGCGCTTCTAACCGTTAGCCACCGGCTAGGTGTCCACGTCGAAACACGTGTTAGAGCGCTAAACAGGAATCGCGAAATCCCGTTGGCTTAGATTGCGGTGATCACATCATCCTATACCCACTGTTTGAATGGGGTTTGGGAGTGGACACCTAGCAGGCCTGCCTGTCGCACGGCCAGGTTCCAATGCGCACAGTTAACGGCGCCTCGAGCTAGCCTGTGAAGGATGCGTTGGCCTCTTATGAACGGGTCTGCTGGAGAAGGAAAAGCTAGAAGTGACGCCCTCAAGAGGGCAAACGTCAGCGAAAAATGGAGTTACCAGACCCGATGTTCGTTGGGCTGTCAAATGCAAAGAATGGGAGGTGACTGAAGAAGCGAGCTGCAAACGAATAGGGCTTGGTCAAGACTCTCGGGTTTCCGAGAAGACTGCAAAAAAGGGAGGAAAAAGTGAATGAGAACGAAACAGAAAAAGAACCTGATAACGTTTGTCCTTATTTCCGTATTACTACTCGTGGTCTGTGGAGGTGGCGCTGCAGTCGCTGCTTTCCCTGAGTTAACGGAGCCTGTGGAACTTGTCGTTTGGCACCATTGGGCTGATCATCATCCAGCCGAGTTTCAGAAGCTTCTCGACGCGTTTAACGAGCAGCATGAGATGATCACCGTTGTGCAGCAATCCCATCCGCGTCCCGAATTTGACGCCAACTTGATGAACTCGCTGCGGGCCGGCGTCGGACCTGACATCGTCCCGATGTTCACTTCGCTGGCAGCCCATTACGTTGCCCAGGATATGCTGCTCAATCTCACTCCGTTCATCGATGATGAAGCCATCGGGATACCGGGTTTTAGGGAGTCCATTCCCGAAGGCAAGCTGCGCGATATCAACCAGTTCCGCGATGAGCAAATCTATATGATGCCGGTTATGACCGGTGGTCTTGTGTTCTTTTACAACAAGACACTGTTTGACAGTCTTGGTTTGAGCGCGCCGGAGACCTGGACAGAACTGGAAGAGATCAGCCGTGTCATTCATGAAGCCACTGGCAGACCCGGTTTTGGCATGGATTCGCTTGCCTGTTTGTTCCAAATGCTGACTATGCAGGCTGGTGAGGATTACATTAACGTGGAATCACGAACCGTTGCTTTTGACAACGAAACGTCGGTCGAGAAAGTTACCTGGTTTTCGGACTTGGTGCAGGAGGGCGTATTCCGTCTAGTGGGCACTGACATGTTCTTCTCCGGGCCGTTCGGCTCCGAAGCTGTGGCAGCATACATTGGCAACATCGCCGGTTACAACTTCATGCGCATTGCCGTTGATGAGAAGTTTGAAGTGGGCTTTGCGCCACCGCCGCAGGAAGGTCCCGTCGGATTCGTGCCTAACTTTGGTCCGGAATTTGTGGCATTTCGTTCGACACCGGAACGGAATCGGGCCGACTATGAGTTCCTGCGCTTTTTGTACCAGCCAGAAAATGCTGCACAGTGGGCCATTGCCTTTGGCGGCATTCCAGCACCCTTGGCAGCTCTTGAACTGCCTGTGTTTGAAGAATACATGGAGGAGAACTTGGCTGTCCAAGCATTGGCCGCCCAGGTGGATCGGTTCGGCTTTTTGCCGGCTGTCCCAGGCGCCGCTGCTGTGCGTGAGGAAATTGTCAGGATGATGGAATCTGCAGCGTTGGGCGTCTTGACTCCTGAAGATGCAGTGCGGGAGAGTGTTGCCGCCTCCAACAGTGAGATGTCCTTTTAGGGCTTTATGTAGACCAGAGCAAGTATCTTAGACAATATACGCCGCTGTTTTGCAGCGGCGTATATTGTCTGTCACTCGATGAGACAGTAAGGAGTACAGACCATGCAGATTACCCTGGAAAAACTCAACAAGAATTTCGGGTCCGTTGCGGCCGTGCGCGATGTGTCGCTGTCCTTTGCCAGCGGAGATTTGGTGGCACTCTTAGGCCCTTCAGGCTGCGGTAAGACCACCATCCTTAACCTCATATCGGGTATCCTACCGGTGAGCTCCGGTAGGATCTTGTTTGACGGCAAGGACGTGACGGATCTCAGTCCCGACAAACGCGGTGTCGGACTGGTGTTCCAAAACTACGCGCTCTACCCGCATATGACAGTGTTGGAAAACATATCGTTTCCTTTGATGGTCAAAAAAGTGCCAAAAAAGGAACGCCGCCGAATTGCGGAAGAGTATGCGGAACTCGTCAGTGTAAAGGATCTGCTGAAACGTAGACCCGGTGAGCTCTCCGGTGGCCAGCAGCAGCGGGTAGCCATCGCCAGGGCGCTGTCCAAGGGCCCCAGCATTCTCCTGCTGGACGAGCCCCTGAGTAACTTAGACGCCCGTCTGCGTATAGAAATGCGCGAAGAAATCCGGCGGGTACAGCGAGATACTGGCATTACTTCGATTTTCGTAACGCATGACCAAGAAGAGGCCGCCAGCATATCCGACAAAGTAGCGCTGCTCAAGTTCGGCGAAACACAGCAGTATGCCAGTCCGCGCGAGCTCTATGATAACCCTGCGAATCTCTTCACCGCAGGGTTCATTGGAACGCCCACGATCAATGCACTGAACGGCCGCTTGCACGGAAGCACGTTTCATGTCGGAAGTTCGCAGATCCGCCTGCCCTTTGCGGCTCCTAGTGCTGAAGACAGAGACGTGGTGCTCGCCTTTCGTCCCGAAGCCATCCGGGCTGCTGCCCAAGAGGTCAGCTGTTCCGCGACCGTCGACGAAGTGTACCCCATGGGCAAGGATAATTTACTGCATATGGAGATGGATGGTGGTAAGTTCAGGATGTTCTCCACGGAAGACGAGGTTGTTGAGGTGGGGCAAACACTGCCGCTGCGCTTCAAGGATAAAGGGGTGTTCCTTTTTGATGCGGAGACGGGGGTGAGGTATGCATGAGAAACCTGTCGAACGAACGCCGCCGCAGGGGGTCCTGGGGTGCTCGCCTGGAACCCATTCTCTTTCTGCTCCCATTTGCCATCGGCTTGCTGATCTTCACAGTGTATCCTTTTGTGAACGTGCTGCTGCTCTCGCTCCGCGAAAACTACCAGTTCATGACCGGATTGCACGATGGCATCGGGTTGGGCAATTTCCGGTTCATCTTCGGCCACAGGGACTTCGTGGCCGGTTTGCGAAACACCAGCCTCTACGTTCTAGGGGTCGTACCCATCTCGACGGCACTGGCGCTGTATTTCGCGGTGATGCTGAACAGCAATGTTAAGCTGCGGGGGTTGTTTCAAACAGCGTTCTTCATGCCCATGGTCACCAGTATCGCTGCCGTGGGACTGGTCTGGCGGTGGCTCTATCATGCCGATTATGGATTGTTCAATTACCTGCTTTCGCTCGTTGGTATCAGTCCCATTCGTTGGCTGAACCATCCCGACCATGCGCTTACGGCTCTGATTATCTATGGGATATGGAGCATTTTGCCGTTCACAATCATTATCATTCTATCGGGACTGCAAAATGTTAATCCACAGTATGCCATCGCTGCTAGAGTTGACGGTGCGAAGAGCTGGCTTATCTTTCGCCGCGTCACACTGCCTCTCTTGGCCCCGACAATCGGTCTGGTGTTGATTGTCAATGTCATAACAACGTCCCGGGTGTTTTCTGAGCTATTCCCCCTGTTTTCTGGCGCGCCAGGTCCGGCGCGTTCGCTCTACACCGTTGTATTCTACATCTATGACATGTTTTACGTGCGCTGGCGATTAGGACCGGCTGCAGCTGCAGCTGTCATTCTGTTTCTGATTGTCTTTGCCTTTACTATGCTGCAGATGTTTATCCAGCGCAGATGGAAACACTATTGAGGGGGTGGCCGTGATAATCAGGAAAGCATTCATCTATTTGTCCTTAATTGTCGGAGCTGTCATCGCCGTGTTCCCCTTTTTTTGGATGTTGATTTCATCTTTCAAGACTGCAGCAGAAATCTCAGCGACGCCACCGACCGTATTTCCGTCCGTTTGGACTCTGGAAAACTATGTGTATGCCTTCAATACAGCTCCATTTGACATCTATTTCGTGAACTCTGTCATGGTCACAGTCAGCTCTGTAGGACTGACAGGATTCACTACCATTTTGGCAGCCTTTGCTTTTTCTCGACTGCGATTTCGGGGCCGGGATCTTATCTTTGCTCTTATGCTTGGCCTGATGATGATTCCCTTCGAAATGCTTATGATTACGAACTTCAGCACGATTGTCGCCTTCGGTCTCCACGACACCATTGCTGCTCTGATTCTCCCGTTCACGGCCAGCATATTCTATACGTATCTTTTGCGAAACAGCTTTCTGGCCATCCCTGATAGCCTCTATCACTCTGCTCGGGTGGATGGCGCGAGCAATTGGCTGTTTCTCTGGCGTGTCATGGTACCCATGTCCTCATCATCCATTGTCACGATCATGCTCTTGAATGCTATCGTCAGTTGGAACACCTTTATCTGGCCGTTTCTTGTCATTAACTCGATCTCCAAACGGACATTGCCCTTTGGTCTTTTTGCGTTCATTACCGAAGGTGGGGTGCGTTACGAACGACTGATGGCTGGTGCTGCCATCACTGTTTTGCCTGTGATTATTCTGTTCTTGTTTACCCGGCGGAAGATTGTAACAGGAATGGCCCGGGGTGGCGTGAAAGGGTAGCGCGGCCTAAATTCGGTTGCTTGGTCCCGTTCTAGACGTGCCGAGTTTGCAGCGAACCCCGGCGCAGCTGGTTGCTTGGAGCCGCTTGGGCCGTCTCCCGATACTGACCAACGAAATCTGCTAATACTCTCTTGGTTGGGTCTTCAACTGCAGATGATTCTCTGATATCCATACTAGATTGATCCACTTTGATCATCGCCAAATCTCCTGCCTTTTGGTGTCTTACGACCCCAATGGGTCAGGAGAATGGGTCAAAGTGGATCACTTTTTTGTCAGCGTTGCGGCCAAGATCGGCTCACGTTGACGCTAGCATTTCTAGGAAGCGCTATGGAGCACAAGACTCATTTCCAGAGAAGTGTTGCTGGCTGCATGGAGTTCGACGGTTGTATGAGAGCACCCGTGGCCAACAGGAATGTTGTGGAAGGAGCAGGAAGTTTCATCGGCGAAAGTGAGAATATTGGTTGGTATTTGGATAAATTGCAGCGGACCAGGAATCTTTCGGTCTCTTGGGAAGGATGGGGACGGACACTGTGCGAACGACTGCGAAAGGAGGCTTTTACTATGGGAAAACTTGAACGGGTTATTGTGTACTCATTGTTGGTCGCAGCTCTGTTCTTGGGTCTTCGCAGCAACAGCCAGCAGACCCTAGTCGCTCGCAATGACATCCTCCAGGAAGTGAGGGCCAGAAGCGTGGTCATCGTGGATGATCAGGGACGGGAGATGGCGGTTCTGTCTTCCCACTCGTTCGGCGGCACCTTGGAAATCCTTGGTCCCGAAGGTACGACGGTGGGGTCTGTGGCTGCCCTTCCCAGTGGTGGCGTTGTCCAGGTCTTCAACAACGACGAGACCACCGTGGGTGCCTTGGCAGCGTCCGCCAGAGGTGGCGGCGCTGTGATTGTTCTCCAAGACGATGGCACGACCGCCGCCGCCATGCAGGCCTTTTCCGACGGTGGTGAGATCACCGCTCTCAACAACCAGGGCCTGACCGTTGGGGCGCTGGAAGCCGGAAGCCAAGGCGGCACGGTGCGGATCCGCAACAGCGAAGGTAGAATGGTGGGTCTGATGGGCGCGTTCGCCGAAGGCGGCGTTGTTGGCGTCCACAACAATGAAGGACTTACTCTGGCATCCCTGGCCGCTCTCGCCGCCGGTGGTGCTGTGGGGATTCGCAATCCCGATGGTATCACTGTTGGCGAAATGGGTTCGGTGGAAGGCGGCGGAATCTGGCTGTATAACGAACAGGGCCATGACCGTGTAGCCTTGTATCGAACGACAGAAGGTCACGGCGGCATTTGGGTGTATGATAAGGATGGTTTGGACAGCCGTGATTATGCTTACCCACGGTAGCTAGCAGCCGGCATGCAGTTGGATTGGGCAGCGCTTACAACGCGGCTCACGCATTAGGAGGTGCAGGGGATATGGACCATGTGTTTATTGTCGGCGGCATCCTGTTCTTGCTCTTCTTCGTAGTAAGTTATTTCTTCCAAAGGGTAAAGCTGCCTTCGCTGTTGGCATATATCGTTCTGGGTGTTGTTATGGCGGGACTCTTTACCGGGCCTGAACTGCGCGTCATCGACGAAATTTCGCGAACGGGAATTGTCCTGCTGTTCTTTCTGCTCGGTCTCCATTTTCCTCTGAACCGTCTCATCGGGATTTCACGCCGTATTTGGCAGGCTGGCGTTATGGACCTGGTCCTCAACTTCGGTGTCAGTGTTGTCTTAGCCTATGTACTGGGGTTTGACCTCATTGTGGCGTTGATCATTGGCGGCGCAGCGTATGCCAGCAGTTCGGCCATGACCGTCAGGCTTCTCGAGGAATCGGGACGGCAAACATCCCCGGAAGGCGAGTTTCAACTGGCCCTTCTGATCTTTGAAGATCTGGCCGCTCCGGTCATTGTTTCTGTTCTGGTAGGTCTCAGTGCTACAGGAAGGATCACCGGTGGCGACCTAGCCGTCGTGTTTGGCAAAGTGGTGATCATGACTGCCGCTGCCATTCTCCTGGCTTATTATCTGTTTCGCAGGGTGGATCTGTTCGTCCAGCGTTACATCAAGCGAGACTTCATGCCGCTCTTGGCGCTGTCCATTGCCTTTATCTTTGCCGGTATTGCGGAGTATCTGGAACTGTCCAAGCTGCTCGGGGCCTTCCTGGCTGGCGTGATGCTGTCTGAGACGGGTACGTCACGGGAGTTTGACCGGATGATCGAACCGGTCAAGAGCTTGTTCATGCCGTTCTTCTTTTTCTGGTTCGGCACGTCCATCGACCTTGGTGCTGGAGAGCTGCAGCCTGTGGCCTTGGCCATCCTGATCGTCTGGAGCTTAGTGGCCAAGATGGTTGTGGGTCTCTGGGGAGGCAGAATCTACGGTCTGACGGTGAAAGGTTCCATTCGGTCGGCCTTTTCCCTGGGTCAGCGGGGAGAATTCAGTGTGGTCATGGCTGCCTTGGCTGAAACAGGCATGCGAGCCTTTTTGGGTATCTATATCTCTGTGACTGCTGTAGCAGGAGTCTATCTGTTTCGGATCGGCCCTGCTATGGGTGAAAAGATCGGGAATTGGTGGATCAGCCGCGGCGAACGTGGTGCCAAGGGATAGGCGTCCACTCCAAAACCGTGTCTGACGAGCGACTGTAGGAAAATGGGGTCACGGAAATCCCAGCTACGGGATTTCTCGGTTCTTGTTTGGCGCGTTAAGGCTACTTTTTGAGGTGGACTCCAAGGAGTCCACTCCAAAACCGTGTCTGACGAGCGACTGTGGGAAAATGGGGTCACGGAAATCCCAGCTACGGGATTTCGCTGTTCATGCTTGGCGCGTTAAGGCTACTTTTGAGGTGGATTTCGGGAAATACGCATTGGGGGGATCTGAGGATGCATGTCATTGTTATCGGCGGTGGCAATGTGGGTCAGCATGTGGCGAAAGAGCTGCTGGAGAAAGAACAGACTGTCGTCTTGATCGATAGGGATCAAAAGACCATAGAAGCCATTAGAACCAAACTGGACATGAACCTGATTCACGGCAATGGAGCCAGCATTGAGGTTCTGGAAAAGGCTAAGATCGCTTCGGCGGATATGCTCATTGCCCTGATGGAAAACGATGATGCCAACATCTTAGCCTGCATGCTGGCCAAGACGTTTTCCAAGGACATCACCACCATTGCTCGGGTGCGGGATCCCAAGAACGCGGGCAGTATTGATATCGATACCTATGGACTGACCAAGAAACAGGTGGGCTTGGATGTCATCGTCAGTCCCGAGCAGGCCGTGGCGGAAGAGATGATGAAGAGCATTTTGTTTCCCGATGTGGACGCAGTGGATTACTTCGCCAATGAACGCGTGTTGTCTGTGGGCAAGCGCATCGGGGAGACATCCAGGATCAGGGGAATGAAGGTAAGTGACATTGATTTGGGTGGAAAGGGCAGGATCGTTGGGATAACCAAAGAGAATGGGAACTTCCTGTTTCCTTCTGACGCGGACACATTGCACGAGGGGGACACTGTCTACCTGCTCGGTACGTTGAATGCCATTCGCAACATCAGTCGGCTCTTCGCCGAGGAGCATTCAAAGATCGAGCGGATTCTGATCCTGGGCGGAGGCATTACGGGGGCTGCGTTGGCAGCGGAGCTGGAGTCCATTAAGCAGCGGTCCTTTGTCATCAAGCTGATCGAAGCGGATCCTCGCCGCTGTGAAGAGTTGACGGGTACCCTGAAACGAACACTGGTCATCCAAGGGCAGGGCACAGACGACTGCTACTACAACGAAGAGGAGATCTGTGAAGCGGACGTTCTAGTAACGGCCACCGGCGATGACCGCGTCAACCTGATTGCGTCGGTCATAGCGAAAGAGGGCGGTGTCCATCGAATCCTGAATGCCTTGGCCAGCACAGAATACCGTGCGGTATATCCCAAAATGGGCCTGGACAAGGTGATCAACCCGCAGTGGATCACAGCGGAAAAGATCATCCGCTATATTCACAGGGAACGAGTTGTTTCACTGGCGTTGGTGGAGGAAGATGTGGAAGTTTTTGAAGTGGTTCTGGAATCAGGATGTCAGGCAGCTGGCAAGAGAATTGCCCAAATCGATTTTCCCAAGAGCATCCTCATTGGAGCAATTGTGCGGGACGGCATCGTGATCATCCCTGATGCCAACACGACATTGGAGAAGTACGATCATTTGATCATTGTGGCACGGGAAAAGAGCAGTCTGCGGATCGCCGAGTATTTTGTGTCACCGAGTGCAGGTTGAACGACGTGACTGGGGGTTCGCGAAAAGCCCGGACACGCGCAGGTGGCGGTGACGGTCCCCTCTGGATGGAGGGGACTGCAGGGGTAAGTGTGTAGGTTGAGCGGCCCGAAAGTGAGCCACGGTGATGGGAGTTCCCGAGTGGCAGGAACCTCTTGAACTGAAGGTTGGTTTGCTGTGAAAAGACGGTTTAGAAGGGAAGCGAGTCTAAACGCTGCCGCTGACCACGAGCATTTACTCAGAACGATTAGGGCGCTTTTCTGCTGGAGGCGTTTCGATTGACAACTTGAAGGTTGTTCAGCGCGTGATTGGAGAGGTCTTGGTGGTGTTGGTCCCGGGGGAAATGGAGGTGGGTCGGACAATGGTTCTTTTTCGCTGCGGGTGATTCCTCAGGGTGATTGTTGCAGGCGAGCTACAACGGCGGTGTCTGTGATTCATATGGACCTTAGGCATAAACATAGGGTCACTTAGGATGACCTGACAATCTGAAAGGGCACCTTCTTCGAAAAACGGTGATTTACATGCTGTGATTGATGCGAGAGGAGCGATGATGAACATGGCAAAGCGTCAACGGGTTGCCGTCGCTGGACGCGCTGTTTGGGTCGTAACGGGATCCTTGAGTCAGACGATCAACGTGTGCACGCCGGCGAACAAACAGGGAAGGTATGATTGGATCGTAAGACTATCCCTAGAGTTTTTCGTGGGAGCCGAAGATGTGGAGGCATTTCAAACAGTTGAACAGTTGATCGAATGGCTCACCGAGAAGAAATCGGGATACGTTGAGAAACAGCCTTCAGAGGAGTTTCTTGACGAGGAAATAGCTCCACCAGTTGCGCGCGAAACGGCATCCGTCAGTTTGGATGAGATTGAATGGATCGAGCATGCAATTCGGTTAACCGAGATGTGCATTGACGAGCTGGTCTGGGAGTTCTTGGAGATACCTTATCTTCATCGCGTTGAGCACTCGGTTCACGTACGTCTTTATGAGCTACTGAGAACCCAACCGTTCTTGAATCGCCATTTTCCCATCAAAGGCGGTATGCTTACGCAGCCGATACATAAGGAGTGGCCGGAGACAGAACCACGTCCAGAAAAGGGCAACCGGAGAGGAAACTTCGACCTAGCAGTGTTGTCTCCGGCGCGACTGCAAACAATCGGCGTGCGTGAGTTCAGCGAAGGGAGAGCGGAGCCGGCGATTGTGATTGAAATGGGTCTCAATTACTGCGGGGGCCATCTTGTCAGTGATGCCGAAAAAATGATAAATAGCAGTGTAAGAAAAGGATACTTGGTCCACCTAGTTCGGGAACAGTTTGAAGGAGCAAACATGCATGCGACAATCAAAGAGTTGTCAAAGAACCCCTCAATCAAGGTGGCTTATGCTCGTTATGCTAACGGCAAAAAAGAAATCAAACTACTCAATGATCCGGATGTTCGCTCCATTGTCTAGCAGCGAAACGCGGAGTTACGGCACCACGACTGAGGAGCAAGCGCGTGGAATCGGCTCCTTGGTCCAGGCGTGGTAAAGAACGCACTTCAGGGTTTGCCAAAGCACCGGAGGTAGAGATATTTGAACTAGATACCATCACGTGATCAATCGATCATGCTTCTGGCGGGCCGAGGTGTCCCTCAATGCGAATGCGTTGAACGTTGAGATGGCGGCCACAGGGGCAGTCGAAGACGCATACTGATGGCGGGATAGATGCGGATGATGCCGCCGCGAGCGGCTGCGGATAGCAACCATAATGACCGCTGAACAAGCGCTCTCGGAGCATGGCGGAGGGGCCCTACGTCTGTTTAGTTGCGTTTTCTGAACAACAGAAGGGAGCGACAAGATCGGTGGCTAGTGTTTGGTTACGTGGGCGAGAAGCTACAAACGTGTTTGACTTATTGGGGCGTAACGAGAACGATATCAGCAGCAGCGTGGCATGGGTGTTAGGCAGTTGCAGAGCGATGCTAAACGAGTTTCTGAAGGCGGTCGGGGTGAGTGAATCGATCAAATTTTCCGACGTGGCCATACGAATGCAGGAATTCGATCGAGACGGCGGAATCACGGACGTTGAAATAACTGACAATCAACATTTTTTCTTAATCGTCGAGGCTAAACGAGGTTGGACACTGCCTAGACGGAGTCAGCTGGAAATGTATGCGGCTAGAGAGTCGTTCTGCAACAGCCCTGCGAAGAGCAAGTCCATTGTCATTGTTTCGGAGTGCTCACGGGACTTCATCGATCATCATTTGGACATAAATTCCATTGATGGGATTCCCGTAAAACATGTTTCATGGGGCGATTTTGCTTTGTTTGCTGAGCAAGCTCGCGCAAGGTCGTCGAATTACGAGAAGCGACTGTTGCAAGATCTCATAGAATACCTGAAAGGAGCAGTGAGGGTGCAGGATCAGACCTCCAATGAGGTGTTCGTGGTGTCATTAGGTTTAAGAAGGCCAGAAGGTTGTTCCATAGGCTTTTTAGATGTCGTCCAACAAAAGAAACGCTATTTTCACCCAGTCGGTAATCGTTGGCCCAAACAGCCGCCGAACTACATTGCTTTTCGGTATTTCGGCAAACTTCAGTCCATACACCATATTGCCGGTTATGTGATCACCAAGAACTTGCATACTGAAATACCCGAGTGGAAAAACTCTGGCGAACATGCACCCCATTTTGTTTATGAACTGGGGCCAGCAATAGTTCCTCAGAAGGAAGTACGGACGGGCAACATCTTTCGAGCGGGCAGAGTGTGGTGCCACATAGATACTCTACTGACCTGCGATACTATTTCGGAAGCTGTTGAGCTAACAAAGGAGAGAAAGCGCTGGGCTGTGAACAGGTAAGACGACGGCGCTATCGTCAGTCGTCCTATCTCGCAGAGCATCTCAACGGATCGTGTTGGCTCGGGCGTAGATGGAGGTGGTCTGACC
>PWMW01000226.1 GCA_003559095.1 Clostridiales bacterium
CCTCTGCTGCTGATGCCGAATTCAACGGTGCCTTGCAGGAAATTCGCCTGCGCAACAAAGAAAGCTTGGCCCAGTATATTAAGGAAAACAACAACGTCATTGTGGATCCCCAGTCCATCTTCGATGTGCATATTAAACGGCTGCACGAGTACAAGCGCCAGCTGCTCAATGTTCTACACATTATGCATCTGTACAACGAACTGCGGGATAACCCGAACCTGGATCTGCATCCCCGCACCTTTATCTTTGCTGCCAAGGCGGCCCCCGGGTACCGCATGGCCAAGTTAATCATTAAGCTGATCCACAGTGTGGGGCAGAAGATCAACAACGATCCCCGCATCAAGGACAAGCTGAAAGTGGTCTTTTTGGAGAACTATCGCGTCAGCTTAGCGGAGAAGATCATCCCCGCTTCTGACGTCAGTGAACAGACCTCCACGGCGGGCAAGGAAGCTTCTGGAACCGGGAATATGAAGTTCATGCTGAACGGTGCTTTGACTATCGGTACCTTAGATGGAGCTAATGTGGAGATCTTGGATGCCGTAGGTCCTGAGGCCATCTATATCTTTGGTCTGACCGCCGAAGAAACCAATGCCTATTACACCAAGGGTGGCTACAATCCCCGGGCCGTTGTGCAGCGGGATCCCCGGGTCGGTCGGGTCTTGGAACAGCTGGTCAATGATTCTCTCAATGTGGGCAGCACCGAAGTCTTCCGGGAGCTGCACCATGGGCTGCTCTACGCCCACGGGATGGCGGATCCGTACTTTGTGCTGGAGGACTTTGAGTCCTACGCAGCCGCCCACCAGCAGATCAACCAGGACTACCAGCGTCCCGAGATTTGGTGGCCGAAGGCCGTGTTGAACATTGCCAATGCGGGCCGCTTTTCCAGCGACCGCACCATTACGGAGTACAACGAACGTATTTGGCGACTGCCCCGCGCCTAGGGGGTTGTGAGCAAGGAAACGTATTCAACGGCAGGGACACCCATGGCATTTTCAACAGCCATGCGCCTCTGCCGTTGCCCATTACTATGACACAAAAGACATGTGTAAGAAGGGAGCATTTTGTCCATGGCCAAATGGCAGCAACGCGCAATGTGGATCCTCACGGTGATCCTGCTTATCTTAGCCTCCGGCACGGCCCAAACAGCGCCCATCACCACCGATTTGACCACTATCATGGTGGATGAGACGGTGGACTTAGCCAACCATATCTTGGCCCATATCGATGTTGCCGGGTCTCCGGCATCCAACTATGATCCGGTCTATGTGGAAGCCATGGCCGACCGCCGGGCCGCAGCGGGTTTGGATCCCCAGCTGCAGGGTGACCTGACTGCCTTTCGCATGGAAGCGCCGCGCCACATGGGACTCTGGAACCTGGCCATGGCGGCAGCGTTCTTCACGAACAGCGAAAGCTATCTGCAAGCCCTCTGGACGTGGGCTGGACGCCAGGATGTGGATCGCTCGGGTTTCTCCCAACAGGACCAAATGGTGCTGCAGGGTTTGGGTAGTTCTTTTACCCAACTTCCCCAAGAGCCCATCATGGCTGTGGCCCATGCCAGTGAACTAGAGTATGAAAGTTTTTACGCCCAATATTGGCAGGAAACACTTACTGAACGCAGCCAGCAGCTGCAGCTCTTAGGTCAGCTGTGGACTGACGAGGATCAGGCCTTCCTCGAGTCTTTTTTTGCCCAGCGGGGCATGCAGTCCATCCGCCTGATTGCTTCGGAATCCATGCGCCGTAACGGCCGCGGTTTCACGGACTTGGCACCGGGCCGCATGGGCGTTATTGTAGCTCTGCCCACCAATGCAGAAGAGGCCATGGCCAGCTATCTGCTGGCCATCCATGAGCTCCTGCATGCGGTTACCGATCCTTTGGTCTATGGAGCCATGGGCTCGAGTCCGCAAGATCGTTCCCTGGATCCGCGGAACACCGAGGGTTATGCCATCCACGAAACCATCGAAAACGCTGTCATCCGTTTTCAACTGTGGCTGATGGAGGGCATGGGTGCCGCTAAAACCGAGGCCTATTTGCAGTTCTTCCAAGTGCAGTCGGAAGCGCAGTTGGCAGCAGAATTTCCGCTGCCCGCTGCCGTAATGCAGCGGTTAGAGCAGCTGCGGGATGCCACCCTGTAACAAAGCTGCCATGTTTTTGTGCCGATGGGGGAGGAAAAGCTCCTGAGGAATGGAATAAAAAGAGTGATTGCCGGTTTTTGTGGAGGGAGTTGCCGTGATTAAGTGGACCCAGCATTTTGCTGTGGGAGTGGATATCTTAGATCGCCAGCACCGGGAGTTGTTTCGGAGAATGAACCGCTTGGCGGAACAACTGGATATGGATGCCTCCAAGGCGCCCGTAGCCGATGCCCTAAGGTTTTTGTTAGTCTATGTGGAAGTGCATGTGAACGAAGAGGAACAGTTCATGAAACTGCATAAATATCCGCGGCTGGAGCAGCACCGGCGGGCCCACGCTGGTTTTTTGCGGCGCCTCGAACAGCTCATCGCCGAACCGCGGGAGTCCTACAGCCGCGAAGAAATTCGTTCGCTGTTGGCTGACTGGATCGCCAACCATATTCGCCGCGCCGATATGGATTTTGGTCATTATCTGGAAACCCAGGCACTGCTGCAGGCCTAGGCAGCGGATACGCCTGGCCAGAAGCCCATGTATGTCCTTCAAAACACAGGCGCTGTCCGCAGCCTCTGTGTTTTTTTCTCTGGGCCCGTTTCTCGCTCCGCCATCCCAGCGCACCGTTTGTTTGCAGCAGGTTTTTTTGTAGTCGTCTCCCAGTAGTCTCCAAGCAAGCCTGTTCCACGGACGTATTTCAGCGCCCAACATTTGCGGGCCTCCTCGGAGAAACGCCTGCTAAACTTCGTTTCGCCCTCGGGCGTAAACCACCCATGCTGCTCTATGAATCAGAACTGCCAGGAACGTGTGGATGAACTACCTTGGCGAGCTCCGAACAAGCGACGCGAAATCGCTTAAGCTGCGATGTCACTGAGGAGTGCGGCCTGTGTTTGTTCGGATTTCCGGGAACATCAACCCGTCTCCATAATCACCGCCGCCCCAAACCCGCGGCGGCAAACCAAAAGGAAGGTGAAACGTATGAGAACCATCCCATTGAGTCAGACTGGAATTGAGGTCAGTGCCCTCTGCCTGGGCTCGACGAATTTTGGCAGTAAGTGTTCCGAGGCGGAATCCTTCGCGCTGTTGGATCAGTATTACGATGCCGGCGGTCGGTTTGTGGACACAGCCAACAACTACTCCCACTGGGCACCGGGCTGCCAGGGGGGAGAGGCGGAGACCGTTATCGGCCATTGGCTGCAGCAGCGAAACTGCCGCTCCCAGATCTTTTTGGCCACCAAAGTGGGCTTTGACTCCGGCGACGTCCCCCGGGGCCTGCGGGCGGCGCAGATCGTGGACGAATGCGAAAAGAGCCTGCGCCGCCTGGGCGTGGACACCATTGATCTCTACTACGCCCACAAAGATGATCGCGACACACCCTTGGAGGAAACTCTGGAAGCCTTTAGCGGCCTGCTCAAGGCGGGCAAGGTGCGTTTCGTCGGGGCCAGCAACTATCCAGCCTGGCGTCTGGCAGAGGCCCAAGCGGTCAGTGCTGGACACTCCCTAGTACCGTACTGCTGTATTCAGCAGCGCTTCACCTATCTGCGGCCCAAGGCCGGGGCCAGTTTTGGACCCCAGCTGGCCGCCAATGAGGATCTTCTGGAATACGTCCAGGCAAAGCAGCTGACCATGCTGGCATATACACCCCTGCTCCACGGCGCCTATACCCGGGAAGACCGGGATGTGCCGGAACAGTACCAAAACGAAGATGGCCGGGTGCGCCTGCAGACCCTGCGCCAAGTGGCCGCAGAGTTGGGTGCCACAGCGAATCAGGTGGTCTATGCTTGGATGCTGCAGCAGACACCGCCCATTCTACCCATTCTGGGTGTCAGTACCAGCCAGCAGCTGCAGGAAAATTTGGGTGCCTTGGACTACACTCTGAACCCGGACCAGCTGCAGCGCCTCAATGAAGCATCAGCCTAGCAGGCTCCAGGCCCTGCCGGTGGCAGGATGTCCGGGAACCACCGAACGGCCGCTGCGGGCTTAGTCCGCCTGGGGACTGGCCGGGGCAGTTCCGAGCCCATACAATGGAGTGTGACTACAATGATCGATCTTGCCGTTAACGGCATCAAGAAATACTACGGAGCAGAGCTGGTCTTAGACGGCCTGACCATGGAAGTCCGCCGCGGCGATCGCATGGGCGTGGTGGGTCCCAATGGCTGTGGCAAGACTACACTTTTTCGCATTCTTGCGGGTTTGGAGCCCCATGATGAAGGGGATTTGCATCTGCGGCGGGGTGCGGTGGTAGGCTATCTGCCGCAAACCCCAGACTACGGGCAGCAGATGGTGAAGGAAGTGCTACAGGAGGCCTTCCGTGACCTCCTAGCCCTCCAAGAACAGCTGCAGGCACTGGAGTCCAACCTGGCGCTGCTGACCGACTCACGGTTGGAGCGGGCCCTGCAGGAGTACGCCCAGCTGCAGCAGGCCTTCGAAACCGCCGGGGGCTATTCCATGCAGGAACGCCTTGAGCGCATCCAGCAGGGTTTGAAGATCCCCGATTCCTTCCTGGAGCGTCCCTTCGCTCAGTTAAGCGGCGGTGAGCAAAGCCGCGTCGGCCTGGGTCGCACCCTGCTGCAGGAGCCAGACATTCTGCTCCTGGACGAACCTACGAACCATCTGGATCTGGATTCCCTGGCTTGGCTGGAACAGTTTTTGCGGGACTATGCCGGCACTGTACTGGCCATCTCCCACGATCGCTATTTCTTGGATGCCGTCAGCAGTGTCACCCTGGAGATGCAGCAGGGCCAAGCCATGCGCTGGCCGGGTAACTACAGCCGCTTTCAGCTGGCCAAACAGGAGCATCTTCTGCAGCAGCAGGCCCTTTACGAGAACCAACAGAAGAAAGTGGCCGCCATGGAAGCGGCCATCAAGAAGCTGCGGATCTGGGGCGCCCAAGGTGACAACGAAAAGTTCTTTAAGCGCGCCGCCAGTATGGAAAAACGCTTGGAAAAGATGGAAACCATGGATCGCCCGCAGCTTACCGAGGATGCCATGGCGCTGCGCCTCCAAACATCCCAACGCTCCGGCCGGGACACGCTGCTGGTGGAACAGCTGCACTTTGGCTATGATGGACAGCCGCTGCTGCGGGGGGCCGATCTGCACGTGCGCTGGCAGGAACGTTTGGCCTTGGTGGGTGAGAATGGGACCGGTAAGACCACCCTGCTGCGCCTGCTGCAGGGGGTGCTGACACCGCACCGAGGCAGTGTCCGCTGGGGCAGCGGAGTGAAGGTTGGTTGGCTGGATCAAGTGGTGCGCTTCGCCGATGAGGAGCACACCATCCTCGAGTGCTTCCGCGATACCTGTCCGATGACGGAAGGCCAGGCCCGCAATATTTTGGCCAAGTTTCTTTTTCGCAACCAGGATGTATTCAAGAAAGTGGGCACCTTAAGTGGTGGGGAGCGCAGCCGTCTGCGCCTCTGCCAGCTGATGCACGGCGAAGCCAATGTGCTCGTTTTGGACGAACCCACCAACCACCTGGACATTCCCGCCATGGAGGCCCTCGAAGAAGCACTGTTGGACTTCGGCGGCACTTTGCTGATGGTGAGCCACGACCGCTACTTCATCAATAAAACCGTGGATGCCGTGGTGGAACTGCGCCAGGGACGGCTCTACCGCTACTTAGGAGATTTTGATGCCTATTGGCTGCAGCGCCAGGAGCGCTTGGAACGCCAACGCAACCAACAGCGGACACAGGTCCCGAAAAACGCCCAGACAGCGCCTAAGGAACCGGGCAAGGCACCGGCTAAGGCATCGGCCAAAGCCGGGGCTAAAGAGGCTGTCCCCACGCGGCGCGCGCAGCAGGAAATGACACAGTTGGAAGCGGAGCTGGCCCAGTGGGAGGCAGAATTAGCCGACGTCGCCGCAGCCATGAATGCGGTGGGCGCCGACGCCGAAGAAGCTCTGCGGCTCTTTGGGCGCCAGGAAATGCTGCAGAAGCAAGTGGATGCTGCCATGGCCCGCTGGTTGGAACTGCAGGAGTCGTAATACAGATAGAACAAAGCCGGAATCGTCGATTCCGGCTTTGTCTCATTCCTAGATACTTTTTCTATTGCCGTGGATCCTTCTTAGAAGCCCATCTGGATATTGTAGCGTTGGATGGCGGCGGATACTTCAGCAGCCGCTTCATCTAGAGCCTGCTGAGGATCCATACCGGCCAACAGAACCTGTTCGTACGCTTCTTGAATAGCTTCCCGAGCTTCGGGGAAGACACCGATCACAGCACCTTGAGTTGCATAGGTCTGCTGACTGGCTTCCAGTTGGTCGATGGCGGTGCGGAAAGCTGGGAACTCTTCATGCAGCTGCTTCACTTCGGGCAGCTCGGTGGCACGGCGGTCCACAGGGAAGTACCCGGTGTTCACATGCCAGAAAGCGGTGCTGTCTACCGAAGCCAAGTGCTCCAAGAACTTCCAAGCTGCTTCCAGTTTCTCTTCCGGATGATCCTTAGGCATCCAGACGGAGCCGCCGCCGATGATCACGCCGCCCCGCTCAACACCTTCTGGTGCCGGCAGGAAGGCTGCGCCCATCTCAAAACGATCGCCGATGTCGGCGTAGGTGCTGGCAAAGCCGCCTGTGGAGCCGATGCGCATGCCCACATTGCCACCCACAAATGCGGCCCGCAGGGCACTGCCGTCACGGCCTGTATCCAGATAACTGCCGTCTTCCATCATGTCTTTGAACCATTGGAAGATGCGGACGCCGGCTTCGCTGTTGAAGACAGCTTCCGTGGCTGGTGCCGTGCGGCCGTTGTCGTTATCTACATAGAGAGCATTCTGAACGGCCATCAGCTGTTCGAAATACCAGCCGAAGTTGTAGTTCCCGAATCCGTACTTGCCGTCACCGGTCATAAGAGCTGCGTACTCCCGCAGTTCTTCAAAGGTTGTGGGCGGCTTTTCCGGATCCAAGCCAGCTTCCCTGAACATATCCTTGTTGTAGTAGAGGATAGCATTGGAGGTATTGAACGGCATGGAGTACAGCTGGCCATCAATGGTGTAGTAGCTGAGAACATTGTCCACCATATATTCGGGCTCCAGACCACTGGCCTCGAAGTAAGGCTGCAGCGGCACGGTGCTGTCCAGGTCGATCATAAGACGGGTTCCAATCTCATACACATGCACCAGGTTGGGCGTATCGCCGGCCTGCACAGCCAGACGGTACTGGTTCAGGACATCCAAGTAGCTTCCCTGGTAGATGGGTTCCACGTGCACTTCGTCCTGAGATTCATTGAAATCATTGATAAACCCGACCAAGACGTCTCGGCCGATGTGTCCGCCCAAGGCATGCCAGAACTCAATGTGCACCCGAGCCTGTCCCAGGCCGGACAAGGCGGCCAACAACATAACAACGATCAGCGCCATACCCAATAAACGAACGTTTTTCACAGATATCCCTCCGTTTTGTGGTTCGGTGAACGTCGGGCGGCCATTGCCCCGGACGCTAGTCCAGGCTGTCGGAATCAAGCCTCCGTCAACGATCACCAGCTGCGAGCATCTTCAGGCAAACATTCGTTAGACTACGAAGCTGTTCACTAAAGCCGGGGCCTCACCTCCTCGCAAGCTCGGCTTCGTCAACCTTTAACCGCTCCTCCTACGATTCCACGGATTAACTGCTTCTGAAAGACCAAGAACAGGATAATGGCAGGCAGTGTTACCACCACAACCCCCGCCATGATAGTGTGCCAGGCATCGCCTTCTTCATCGCGCAGCATGGCAATGCCGATCTGCACCGTGCGCATAAAGGTCCGATTGGTAACAATGAGAGGCCAGAAGTACTGGTTCCAGGTGGAAAGATAGGTATATACTGCCAAGGTGCCTAAGGCCGCTCGGCTCAAGGGGATGATCACCACGAACAAGTAACGAAAGCGGCTACAGCCATCCACCACCGCGGCATCATACAGTTCCCGGGGAATCTGCATAAAGAACTGCCGCAGCAGGAAGATGCCAAAGCCCGTGGCAAAAAACGGCACCGTCAGGCCCCAGTAGGTATCCACCCAGCCAAAACTCTGTACCAACAGGTAGTTGGGAATGACCGTCACTTCGCCGGACACCATCATTGTGGCCAAGACCAACAGAAAGATGAACTTCTTGCCGATAAAGTCAATATAGACAAAGGCAAAGGCCGCCAGGGCTGAGGTGACCATGGTGGCCACCGTGGTCATGGTACTCTGCACCACGCTGTTGAAAAGAAAGCGCCACAGTGGTACCAAACTAAAGACCAGGGGGTAATTTTCCCAGCGGATGGGATCGGGGATCCAGGCATATGGATAGGCAAAGACCTGAGCCGGTTCCTTGAGACTGGTGCTGATAGCGATGTACAGGGGGAAGAGAATAACCGCCGATGTCGCAATCAGCAGGAACTGCATCAGGACGGTATTGAGAATTTTGCGGTATCGATACGAGATCACTGGTAGTGGACCCTCCTTTCCACCACGCGGAACTGAATCAGCGTCAAGGCCAGGATAATCAAGAACAGCGTAACCGCCTGGGTGGACGCGTAGCTGAAGCGGAAGTTAATAAACGCATCCCGATAAATGGCATACACCAAAATACTGGTGGAGCGCAGCGGTCCGCCCTGGGTCATGATGTGCACCTGGGCAAAGGAACGGAAGGCTTCGATGGTACCCACTACCAACAAGAAGAAAATGGTAGGTGAAAGAATGGGCAGCGTAATGTTCCAGAAGGACTGCCAGCTGTTGGCACCGTCAATGCGCGCCGCCTCCAAGAGTTCATCGGGAACGCCCTGCAGACCGGCTAAGAGAAAGAGCACGTTTAAGCCCAAGCCTTTCCAGACAGTGGCCATGGATACAGCAATCAATGCATAGCGGGGATCCTGCAGCCAGCGGATGGGACTTAAACCCAAGAGGCGCAGCAGATCATTCATGACCCCTGTGGTGGGAGCGAACATCCACGTCCAGACCACCGAAGCGATGGCTGTGGAGACGGCAATGGTACAGATAAACACCGTCCGGTAAAAGGTAATCCCCCGCACTTGGAGATTACCCAACAGGGCCACGGGTACGGCTACCACTAGAGCCAGCGGTACTGTATAGAGGGTGAACAGGAAGGTAATGCGTAAGCTATCATAAAAACGGGAAGAACTTAATAGATCCTGGTATTGACCCAGACCTGTAAAGAACAGTGGTCGCGCCAAAAAATCCGTTTCGTAAAGGCTTAGGTATACGGAGCGGATTAAGGGGAAGTATACAAATGTAATCAAAATGACAGCTGCGGGTGCCAAGTACAGAGCAGCTGAGAGAAGCGGGCCCAGCGTCTTGTTCATTGGTTTTAGCTTACCGGTAGGCTGCCGGTTCTGCAAGAACAATCACCTCCGAATCCGATGCACAGGTTCATTCCACTGCTGCATACCATAACACAAAGAAGTCGTTACACGGTGCTCGCTGCGGCATTCCCCCTTGGTGCTGCCGTGAACGTTCCAGACGGGCCCCCATGGGAAAATGTCCGGAACGTCGACGAAAGCTCGGCGGCGCGTGATCTATTTCTGTTCTACAGTCTATTTCTACAAATTATCAACTTGATCCTCTTTTTCTTTTGCAAAATCATCCCAATGACCATGCAAAGCCTATTCGTGATGGCCCAGCGTCCTGAAGGAGAGCAAAAGACAAAAGACAAAAGACAAAAGACAGGGGTGGTACAGCCTGCCAATACTGCTGATCAGAAGATCCAATGATCAGAGGCGAAACCGCCGGGATGGGCTGGAGGTTCAACGGAGCAGCAGCGGTGGCACCAAGGGCAGAAGCTCTTCCCACCGGACCGCGGCCAAAGACCAAGTTCTGCCGTACCTGGAGGTCCAGGACTTTTTGAGAATTTCGTGAGAGCACTGTGGAAAATAAGGGGTAAGGAAACACCATTGGACACTTTGTGGACAATCACGTAGGTTTCGGCGTGTCGTTGCTGGAATAGGGACAACGAAGGCCTATGAGTGTTCCCGGAGGTCAGGCGCAGAACACCTTGGCCCTGGTATCCCGGACGCTGCCAGCCTGCCGCGTGCGCCAGCATCCCTTAGTACCGCAGCCTTGGCGAACATGGCCATGGTCATTGCCTCAATGGCCGCATCTGGCTTTGATATGACAGATACCAGCGCTGATCATAGAGGATCACAGCTCGGGTTCTTGCCAGCGGCCGAAGTATACGATATGCGCAGATCTCCAAAGATATTGCAGCCAATCCAGAAGCTTTCTTGTGAGCGGCGGCACAAAAGGGAATGAAGCTTCTGCGGTCAAGAGAGAGCGGTACTGACGGGTAGATTTTAGGACACGGTCGACCGCCGGAACCATTGAAGGAAGAATTTTGGAAAAACACGCAGAAAATGTTTCAATTTCGCAGGAATAATGTACTCGGCAGTGGAATAACTCATCAACAGCTTTGCAAAAACGTCGGCTGTGGTCATTTTTACGATATTCGTCAATTTGATCTCTTTTGTGAAGAATTCGCATTAATAAATTCCAGCAACAGGAATTCAGATGTCTCTGTCGAAGTTAAAAATAGTTAGGATGTGCCGCAAGTGTAAGGCAAACTACGGATTTTGCAGCGTTTGCTGAGCCCAATGGCACCGTTTGTTTGGGGGCAGACTGCTCACAGCAGCGTAATTAGCAATGGCAGGGCTGTGTTTTTGGCCCGCTGGGCAGGGATTTTGTTAACATTCACAGCTGTTAGACCAAATGGCACTACCACGAAACAAGTAAGGTTTGCGGAAGGATCAATAATGTCGTAGTGTAAGGTGGTGGAAGCATTGGCAATTCGCAAGCGGTTAGGCGACATTCTCCTAGACCAGGGTTTGATTAACGAAGAACAACTGGCCGACGCGTTGGATGCACAGCGCCGCACCGGTGAGAAGCTGGGTGAGGCTGTAGTCAATCTCGGCTATGTTTCCGCGGAACAGATCGCCGATACATTGAGCGATCATCTGCGCATCCCACGAGCTGATTTAAGTCGACGTTACGTCCAAGGTGACGCCATGGACGTTGTCCCCGATGATATGCTGGAATCCAACGAAATCCTACCCGTGGAGCGCACGCGGGATACATTGACTTTGGCCATGGTGGATCCTTTGAACATTGTGATCATTGATGATCTACAGCGAGTTACAGGATTGTACATACAGCCGGTCATTGCCACGAAAAAGGAAATCCGCGATGCCCGGACCCGCTCGACAAACTTCTCATCCACGGCCCGCCGGGTGGTCAGCGAGTACGATACCGGTGAGGATGACGAAGCGGCCAAAGAACAGTCGGCCAGAGATGAAGTGGAAGAATATGTGGGCGATGCGCCGGGTGTTAAGTTAGGCAGCCTCATCCTCACCCAAGCCGCCCGCGCCAACGCCAGTGACATCCACCTAGAACCCCGGGAAGGCGAACTGCGGGTTCGTTACCGCGTTGACGGTCTGCTGCAGGACGTGATGACCGTGCCCCGTAAGTTCATGGCCGATGTCTCGTCCCGCATTAAGATCATGGCCAATCTCGACATTACCGAGCGCCGCCGTCCCCAAGATGGCCGCATTAAGTCGGATCTAGACGGCGTGAAGGTGGATATGCGTATCTCCACCCTGCCCACGGTCTATGGGGAGAAGATTGTTGCCCGTCTGCTCAACAGCACCCAGGAAGTTACTGGGGTAGAATCCTTTGGTTTTTCCGAAGATTCGGTGGATAAAATTAAACGCATGCTTCGTCAGTCTCGCGGCATGATTCTCGTTACCGGCCCCACGGGGAGTGGTAAGACCACAACTCTGTATGGGTTTTTGCAGCGGCTCAATTCACCGGAACAGAACATTATTACCATTGAAGACCCTGTGGAATACGAGCTGACAGGCATCAACCAGGTACCGGTGAACGCCAAGGTGGGGTTGACGTTTTCCACGGGACTGCGTACGGTCCTGCGCCAAGACCCGGATATCATCATGGTCGGGGAGATTCGTGACCACGAGACTGCCGAGATTGGTGTCCGCTCGGCCTTGACCGGCCACTTGGTCCTCTCTACCCTGCATACCAATAGTTCTGCGGCCACGGTAGCCCGTCTTCTGGACATGGGCGTGGAACCGTATCTGCTCAGTTCTACTCTGATCGGCGTTATCGCCCAGCGGTTAGTGCGGACCATCTGCGCAGACTGCAAAGAACAGGTAACGTTGGACGATCCGTTGATGGAACGCTTTATCCGGGGGTTGGGAATGAAGGTTCCGGAGTACGTGTATCAAGGCAAAGGCTGCCCCACCTGTAAAGATACGGGCTACAAAGGCCGGGCCGCCGTGGAAGAAGTTATGCTCATTACGCGCCCCCTGCGAGATGCCATCAACCAAGGGGCCAACGAGGAAGTTTTGGAAGAGATGGCGGTGACGGGCGGCATGCGGACCTTGGCCCGTCGAGCGCTGGACCAGATGATCGCCGGACGAACCACCGCCTCCGAGGTCATTCGGACCGTCTACAGTGTGGAAGATGAGGAGGCCATGAGCGATGAGTAATCTGCGTCTGCAGAATTTGTTGGAAATTGCGGTAGACCAAAAGGCATCGGACCTGCATGTAACATCCGGTGCACCGCCATCCCTGCGCATCAACAGTCGCATGGTGGCCATTGGCGGCTTCGACGAGCTGCGGCCGGCCGATGTGGAAATGCTGGCGAAACAGCTGACAAAGGATGGACATTGGGAGACCTTGGATAAATACGGCGAAGTGGACTTCTCCTATGGGATCCCCGGTCTCGGCCGGTTTCGCTGTAACGTCTTTCGCCAGCGCAGTTCGTTGAGTCTAGCGATGCGTGTCATTCAATCCGATATCTTGGCCTTTGAGGACCTAGGCCTGCCCACGGTGCTGGAAGAGCTGGCTGACCGTCATGATGGCCTGGTCTTGGTGACGGGGCCGACGGGAAGTGGCAAAACCACCACGTTGGCCACGATGATTGACCGCATCAACCGCTCCCGGCAGGGTACCATTATTACCCTCGAAGATCCCATTGAATATCTGCACAACCATGGTCGCTGTCTGGTAAGCCAGCGGGAAGTGGGCAACGATACCACCACCTTCGCCACGGGGCTGCGGGCCGCTCTGCGGCAGGACCCTGATGTGATTCTTGTAGGTGAGATGCGTGACTTAGAGACCATCGCCACAGCCATTACTGCTGCGGAGACCGGTCACTTGGTGTTGTCGACACTGCATACCCGTGGGGCGGCCAAGACCATTGACCGGATCATTGACGCCTTTCCAGCGGGCCAGCAGCAGCAGATTCGCATTCAGCTGGCAGCTGTCCTGGAAGCCGTGGTGTCGCAGCAGTTAATTCCCCGGCGGGGCGGCGGCATGGTGCCAGCCGTGGAAGTGATGCTGGGAACACCGGCCGTGCGCAACATGATCCGCGAAGGCAAGACCCACCAGATCCAATCGGTTATCGAGACCGGCACCCGCTACGGCATGCAGACCTTGGATCACTCCTTGGATCGCTTGGTGCAATCTGGTGTCATCGATCCAGAAGAAGCACAACGTCGGCGCCAGACCAGCTAAGCGGCGAGTTCCAAAAAGATTCAAAGATTGCGGGACGACCCAAGAAGACATGCCAAGAACCACCGGAGGGGAGGGAAACAGCACGGTCCAGATTAAGGTGGGGACATCCCACACTGGGCGACGGTCTGTGAAGCCATGAAAAAATTCTCCTATGCTGTTCGCTCCAAAGACGGTCGTACCATGACCGGAGTCATGGAGATGGAAACCAAAGAAGACGTCATTCGGCGGCTGAAGCAGCAAAATTACTTCATCACGTCCGTAAAGGAAGTACCTAAGTCTACGCTGTCGGCCATCCTCGAACCCCGCGGCAAGGTAAAGGCGAAATACATGGCCATTCTTTGTCGTCAGTTCGCCATTGAACTACAGTCGGGGATGTCCATTACAGCCTCCCTGGAGCTGCTGGAAGATCAATCCAGTGAGCCCCGCCTAAAGAAGGCCCTGCAGCAGATCCGGCTGGATCTTTCGTCTGGTCTCAGCTTAACCCGAGCCATTGACAAACATCGGGCCGTGTTTCCCAGTGTATTTGTGCACTTGGTGGAGGCCGGTGAATCGGCCGGCGCGCTGCCGGAGGTGTTGGACCGCTTAGCCATCTACTATGAGCGGGAAGATGAACTGCGCAAGAAGATCGGCGAAGCTCTCATGTATCCGGGCATTATCTTTACTGTCGCCATTATTATGGTTTTGCTGCTGATTTTCATTGTGCTGCCCATGCTGATCCGCAATTTCTCCGGCTTTGGCGTGGAACCGCCGGTCTTGACCCAACGGATTCTGGCAGGTCGCGATTGGATGGTCCAGCACTGGTATATTGTTTTGGGAATTCTGTTCGCCATGTACCATGCTATTAAAGCGTATCTGCGTACACCCCGGGGACGGAGGCAGCTGCACTATGTGGGCCTGCGAGGACCGGTTATAGGGCAGCTGCAGCAGATGATTGTGTATTCCCGCTTCTGCCGTACCCTGGCACTGCTTCTGAACAGCGGTGTTTCCATGGTAGAATCGCTGCAGATCGTGCAGCGTGTGGTTGGCAACGTGGTTGTCCAGGAAGCGCTGATGGAAGCCCGGGCTGGTGTCAGCCGCGGGGATGGCCTCAGCGAACCTCTCAGGGCTTCACCCATCTTTCCTCTCATGCTCACCCAGATGGTGTCTGTGGGGGAAGAGACGGGTAACTTAGAGCATACATTGGCGCAGTTGTCTGAGTACTACGACCGGGAAGTGAACTTCGCGGTGTCCAGCTTTACGAAGCTGTTGGAGCCTATTGTCATGATTGTCTTGGCTGTTGTTGTGTTGTTCATTCTGATCTCTGTGTACCTGCCCATGATGCAAATGGTCACCCAGATTTAGTCACGGCAACAAGGATAGCAGTAGGATAGAGGTAAGGAGGTGACATCCACTGTTGGGGATATTGACAGAAAGAATTCCGAAAACAACCGCCGCGGACAGAATCCGTGACGCTGGTGTTGAGGTGATCTTTCTCATGTATCTGCACTGAGGACAGTGGAATCAGCTATGGGGCAACTTAGTTTAGGCCTAGATATTGGCCATAGGCAAATCAAGGGTGTACAGGTGGAAGGAAAACGTGGGGGTGTTCGGCTGCGCAGTCATGCCGCTGTGGACACGCCCTCTGGTGCCCTTGTGCGGGGACGGGTGGAAAACGCAGAACGTTTGGTCACGGTCCTCAAGCAATTGGTGGAAGAACACGGCTGGAACAAGGGAACGACAACCATCGGTCTCACACATCCCGAGATGGTGGTAAAGAGGGTTGAATTTCCCCTCATGAGTCCTAAAGAACTGGCCGCAGCCTTGGAGTTTGAGCTTTCGGATTTGGTGTCTTTCTCCTTCACTGATCCGGCGGATGTGGCCTACAGTTATGAAGTAATGGATAAGGCCAGTGAAACCCAGGATCTGTTGTTTGCCGGCTGCCCGCGAGGTTTGGTGATGGCGTATGTGCACGCTGCTCGCGCCGCCGGTCTGGAAGTGACAGCAGTGGACGTGAAAGCACTGTCCCTGCCGCGCACCTTGGAAGAAGACGGCGAGTTTGCTTTTGTGGATCTTGGTCATGTGCAGAGCAATGTCTATGTGGAATTATCCGGTAAGTTTCGTCTGTCCAGGATCCTGCCTGTGGGCGGCATGCACTTCACAGAAGGTGTCATGGAAGCCTATGGGATCAACCAGGAAGAAGCAGAAAAGCTCAAACATGAACAGTCGTTGGACGATTTGATCGCCAACGCCGAACGCAACCCGGGCACACTGCGCACAGCTGTGCAGCAGATGGTGGCCGGAGTGACCCAAACACTGGATTATCTGCGGGCCATGGAACGGGTCAGTACGGTGGACCAGCTGCTCAACGGTATTCGCGTCTGCGGAGGTGGGGCCGCCCAGAGGGGCTTGGCCAATCTTCTCCGGGATGAGCTGGAACTGCCTGTGGCCATCTTGAACCCGTTCTTGACCTTCGATAGGGAAAAGGAAAATCCGGGACGCTCAGCGCTGTTTGCCGGCGCAGCAGGTTTGGCGTGTAGGGGGTTAGAACGGGAATGAAACTCAACCTTTTACCCAAAAGCGAACGCCCCGCACCAAAACGAGGAATTCGGCCCAGTTTTGTCTTTGTGGCCTTGGGCATTCTGATCCTTGGCGGCAGTGGCGGCGCCACGGTCATGAAGACCATGGAGCGGGACGCCATGGAACGGGAAGTTCTCAGTGCCCGCCAATACCGCATCAGCCTCCAAGCCCAGCGGCGGGTGGTGGATGAGCTGGAAGCAGCCATTCGCCAGATCGACCAGCACTATGAAGATTGGCAGGGCCTCCAGACGCAAGCGGCCACTGGCGTCGATGGCCGTACCTTGGAGAGTATTATTGCCAAGGTCACGGGCTCGCTGTGGCTGGAAAGCACGGAGACGCACAGCGGCACCACGTTCCTCAACGGCTATACTCGCGATGTTGCACTGGTGTCTCGGTATCTCTTTGAGCTTGAAAACGCCGGTTTCCAGGTCATGCTGGATTCTCTGACAAGCCAGCGGCCCATCGGATTGTACACCTTCCGAATTCGTGTGGAAGGGGGGCGTCAGCAATGATGATACAAATTACCCGTGAAAAGTCCGTGCCAGTGGCAGTCTTGATTCCCTATTTGGTGTTTGTTCTGATGCTGGCCGGCTCTGGTGCACTTTGGTATTTTGTTTGGCAGCCGGCGCAGGAAGAACTGACCCGCTTGGAGCAGGATCTGCGGCTGGAGCAACAGCAAATTGATGTTCTCTTGACGGTTCTAGCCCGGCGGCCCATGTTAGAAGAACAACTGGCTGAAAAGCAGGCAGAGTGGGCCGAAGCCCAAGTGGCCATAACGGGGCCCCAGGATGCCGTCTCCGCTGCGCAGTATGCCGAACGGCGCATTGCCCAGGCTGGCATTACCGATTCCCATTTCTTTTACCAGCCGGTGCGGCGGAACTCTGACCAACCGTATATCCCGATTCAGTGGGAAGCACGGGCCAGTTTCCGGCAGCTGAAAATGGTAATTCTTGACTGGGAACAGCGTTTTCCCACGCTGCAGATTGACCTTATCCAGATGGGGCCGTCAGAAAACGGCTCGATCCAACTGTTTGTGGAAGGCAGGCTGCTGTTGTTGAATGCTAAGGATGAAGAGATCCCCTGGCAGCCGCAGGCAGACAATCGCTACCCTGATGTGGTAGCGCCGGGCCGTTATGGTCCGCCCTTCCAGTTGTTACAGACGTTCTACAATCAGGGACCACGGGTGTTGGGTGTTGTCGTTACCGACGGCCAAGCGCGTGCCCTGATTCGAGAAAATGGCAATGAACGTTGGGTGCGGGCCGGCGAAGAGTTAGGGCCTGGCCGCATCGCAGAAGTTCGTCGGACGGGTGTTGTTGTGAACATTGGCGGCTTAATGCTAGAACTACTCACAGGGAGGCAGTGAAATGAAACGACTAAGCTGGTTATTGGTTTTGGTGATGGTTCTCTTGGCTAGTTCGTTCGTGTCGGCAGAACCCCGGGTCGTAGACATGGAGTTCAAAAACGCTCCCGTTGTAGATGTGTTTCAAATCCTCGGCGAACTGGCCGGCAAGAATGTGCTGGTGGATCCTTCTGTCAGTGGGCAGTTGAGCTTCTACTTACAGGATCTGCCGGTAACAGAAGCTTTGGATCTGGTGGCGAAGACCACAGGCTTTGGGTATCGGATGGTTGGCAATACCTTGGTGGTGGCCACTGAAGCCAGATTGCGCGAGGAGTTTTCTACCACTGGCAGTTCTTTCGTGCCGGTGAACCACGTAACCGTTGCGGATGTACAGCGTCTTTTGGGCGTTGTCTCACCCCAAGTGCGGGTCTATGGCGATGACCGTTTGAATTTGGTGGTTCTGTATGGGACCGATGATCAGCTGCTGCAGGCCCGGGACGTGATTCGTCAATACGATCAGCCCCAGCACGAGCTGCCGCCCACACCGGAAGTTGAGGCACAGCAGTTCGAGCGCTACACGTTAGCTCTGGAATACGCTGACGGCGAGCGCCTGGCAGCGCAGCTCAGTCAGATCTACCCGGATCGTGAAATTCGCTGGATGTCCGACAGCCGTGTTATCCAGGCCCGAGTATCCGAGCAGGAGATCAATGACATTCGTCAGTGGCTGCGTGCTCGTGACTTACCGGAATTCCAGGTACGAGGTATTGTGGCGCAGCAGGAAGCCGTCATGGTCTTGGTCGAGCACGAAGGTGTCACGGACCGCATGCGTGTGGGCAGCACGCTTATCGGCTGGACGCTGACCGCTGTGGACGATAAGATCGTTACGTTTGAAAAAGATGGCCGCAGTTTCACTGCAGCCATGGGGAGGTAATATAGATGAAACGAAGGGCCAAGGGATTCATCCTTGTTCCAGCCGCAGCCTTATGGCTCTTGGCCGTGTTGATGACAGCATCGGTGGCGGCTTCCACCATCAACATTGAATTCGATGACGCACCAGTTACCCAAATCTATGAAACACTGGCCTCCCTAGCAGGCTATAACGTGCTGCTGGATCCATCGGTGGAAGGCAAGGCCAGCTTTACCCTCGTGGACATTGAACCCATGGAAGCAGTGGAATTAGTCAGCTCACTCTTGGGCCACGGCTACGTGCTTCGTCATTCAACACTGTTAGTGGCGACCGAAGGACGTCTCGATGAAATTTCATCCCAGACCTTGGCCTATTATACACTGAAGCATGCAACGGAAGAGGAAGTGCGCCAAGTTCTGGCCATGGTACTCACGCAGGACCAGATATTTGTCCGAGATGAAACGGTGATCCTGCAGGGCAGTGAACGAACCCTGCGGGACGCCCGGGTGCTGCTGGAGCAGATCGATCGGCCCAAAGCGCGGCCCGCTGTCAGCGGTCGGCGTGATGTCCTCAGTGTTCTCGAGGATCTCACAGCTGAACTAGGCCTCAATCTGGTGGCGGATCCCGAGTTGGCCGACCGTTTTGTGGCGGTGGCCATGCGGGACGGCGATGCCCGCAATATCCTCTATGATGTGAAGGATCTTGTAGGTTTCCGCATTCGGGAGACGGAAGACACGCTCTTTGCGTCCCTGCCGGTGAACGAGGTTCCCCCGGAGGAAGAGCGTGAACAGGTCAAGGTCTACCTGTTGGACTACGCCGATCCGGAGAGCATCCGAGATTCCCTGACCATGGTGGTGCGGCCGGAGAACATTCGCGTCGACGTGTTCAATAACCGCGTAATGGTACGCGGTACACCCGCCGTGCTCCTGGATGTGGACGATCTCATCTGGCAGTTGGATGTTCCCAAGCAGCAGGTTCTGATGGAAGTGTGGGTGCATGAAATGAGCACCAACGCGCTGCAGAATCTGGGGATTGAGTGGAAGGGTGTACCGTCCTTTGATGGTTTCCCCAACTTCGCCGATGGACCTACCTTCTTCGAAGTGATCTGGGAGCCTTGGGAACTGGTTTTGGCCCTGCGGATTCTTGAGCAGCGGGGCGAGGCCACGGTCTTGGCCAACCCGAAGATCGCCACGGTCAGTGGGCAGGAAGCGTCCATCTTCGTAGGTGATCGGGTACCTATCGTTGAGCAAACCGAAGATGGCCCTCGCTTGGTGGAGTACATACAGGCAGGGATTGACTTGTCTGTAACCCCACGGATTTCCCAAGACGGCTACATTACGATCAATGTGCGGCCGGAGGTCAGTACCTTTGTAACTCGCGGCGGTTTCCCCGAAATCCGGACCAGGGAAGCGGAAACCACCGTTCGTGTGAAGAACGGGCAGCCCATTATGATCGGCGGACTGCTGCAGGAAGAAGAACTGGAACGGCTGCGGCGGATTCCCATCTTAGCTGATCTGCCCGTCTTGGGCAATCTCTTCCAGTGGCGTAACATTGATCACCGGAAGACGGAAATGAACATCTTCCTGATTCCTCGCATTGTGGATGGTACCGAAGGCGTGGTGACCCAAGATTTTTTTACGCAGACCCAGTAGCCCTTGAATGGACGCAGCTCTTCGCTAGTCAGGCTAACCAAGCCAGCGAGAATGGGAAACCGGCTTTTGAGCCGAAGTTGACCGTTACACCAGAGGAGAGCGCGGGTTACTGGGCCAGCACCCATTGGGGTTCGGAAGGACCGGGAGTTTACGTGGGTGTCAGCACGTCGCAGGATGAGTTTCAAGTGGGTGTTGGCATCGGTTTGGAGTCCAACACCTTGGCAGGAACAGGATATATTCAGATGGACTCCGAGCATTTCCGGCATCGTCTGGAAGTGGATCTGTCTGAAGCCAGAGGTTTTCGCTACGGAACCAGTATTGGTTTTCCGTGGTACATCAACGATCTGGTCCTGGAATCCAATGCAGGCCTGCGCTGGAGCGCCGGCAGCTTTGACGAATTCCGGGTGGGCCTGCGTCTAGAGTGGCCCCATGATTACGCGGAGCGGTAGGAGGAGGAACTAAGCCCATGAGACGAAACCAAACAGCTTTGCTCGTACTGCTCTTGTTCACGTTGGTCCTCTCCGGCTGCATGTCCATTGCAGGC
>PWMW01000339.1 GCA_003559095.1 Clostridiales bacterium
GAGCCAAGGTCATCGGCCCCAGCCGACCCATGAACATCGTCACTGCCAGCAGTACACGACCTACATTGGTCAACTCGTCGGTGATCCCCAGTGACAGTCCCACCGTCCCAAATGCCGAGATAACCTCGAAGATCACCGCCACAAATTCCTGGTTCTCGGTGATCAGCAGTACCATGCTGACCAATACGACCCAACCAGCCGCAATGAATGTAATCGCCCAAGCTTTCAGCATATGGTCTTGGGAAATCCGGCGATTACCCAACTCCACGTCCTTCTTGCCGGTGATGGTCGTCCATACACCGAGGATTAATGCCACAAACGTGGTGGTCTTGATGCCACCCCCTGTGGAACTAGGCGAAGCCCCAACGAACATCAAACCCATTACCAGGAACAAGGAAGCCATGGAAAGACCGTGGGTTGGCACCACATTGAAGCCGGCGGTTCTCGGTGTTGCCGCCGTAAAGAAGGATGCCCATAACTTTTCACTGACAGTCAATGGGCCCAACGTTGCCGGGTTGTGAAACTCCAACAAAAGTACAGCTGCCCATGAACCGGCAATCAGGAGAGCCGTGCTCCACAGAACGATACGTCCATGCAGTGACATGTGCCGTTCGCGGTGCCACTGCAGCAGCTCGATAATTACCGAGAAGCCTAAGCCACCTAAGATGAACAGAGACGATATGACCAAAAGAACCAAACTCTGTCCAACAAACCCTTCAACACTGCTGCCGAATAAATCGAAACCAGCATTGCCGAATGCCGAAATGGCATGGAACACAGCGTTGTAAGCGGCTTGGCCAGGTGCCATGGTGGGCGCAAAGGAAACGAACAAGAGGAGGACACCGATACCTTCCACTGCCAAGGTCAAGAGCAAAACATACTTGACCAAACGGACAACCCCAGAAACATAGTTCTGGTTCAAGTCCTCCTGCAGAAACATCCGATTCCGCAGCCCAATGCGGCGGCCCAGCAATATGGCAAAGAGGGTAGACATGGTCATGACACCCAAAGCACCGATCTGGATCAAAAGGGCGATGGTGATCTGGCCGAAAACCGTGAAATCTATGCCGATGGATACCACACTGAGTCCCGTAACGCACAGTGCGCTGGCAGCCATAAAGGTCGCGTCAACAAGGCCGAGGCGTCCATCCACCATGGCCGCATCGCTGGCCAGCATCGCTGTTCCCGCGGCCCAGATCAACCCGTAGGCCAGAACCAAAAACTGCGCCGGTGTCATCTTGTTCAAAAAGCGCCTCAAGAATGGAACTCCAGATACATTCATGTTCCTGCCTCCCCCAGATGAAAATGCCGGGACGCAACAGGACCGCTATGGTCTTCTCCACCGCAGGATGCTGCTGTTCAACAACAAGAAAGAACCTACAGGTTCGCTGCTGGCGCGGCGGCCGCGAGCGGCAGCCGCGCTGTCAGGCACGTGCAGGTCCATCCATCATGTGGTGTATTGCGTTTTAGATCTTGTCTTTGGCCACGGTAGCCAACTGGCTAAACGCCTCTGCATCGTGCACAGCCAAGTCTGCCAGAACCTTGCGGTTTACTTCCACGCCGCTCTTCTTCAAACCCGAAATGAAGCGGCTGTACGACAAACCATTCTGACGAGCAGCAGCATTGATGCGGGCAATCCACAGACGGCGAAATTCGCGCTTTTTGTTGCGGCGATCGCGGTATGCGTAGCTTAACGACTTCATCACAGCTTGATTCGCTGGACGGAAAATTTTGCTCTTGCGGCCGAAGTACCCTTTGGCCAGTTTCAACACTTTTTTATGGCGGCGGCGAGTCACCGTCCCGCCCTTTACTCTTGGCATGTCAGTATCCTCCTGTTATTCGATTTAGCTATACGGAAGCATGCGCTTCACGCGATCAAAGTCGGCCTTGGCTGCTACTTCAGCATGACGCAGCTTGCGCTTGCGTTTGGCCGATTTCTTCTCAAGAATATGGCTCTTGTAGGAATGGTTTTTGACGACCTTCCCGGAACCAGTAACTTTGAAGCGTTTGGCAGCACCCCGATGGGATTTCATCTTTGGCACTTGTTGCATCCCCCTTAAAGAATGTATTATTCCGACTTTCCGCCTTCAGCTTTGGGCGCCAAAATCATGATCATGTGGCGGCCTTCAAGCTTTGGCTGACGCTCCACGGCACCCACTTCGCTGACCCGTTGAGCCAACTCGTTAAGTTTCGTCCGCGCCAAATCAGCATGGACAATCTCGCGACCGCGAAAACGAACGGAAACTTTGACTTTATCACCGGCTTTAAGAAACTTGTCGGCGTTTTTGTACTTGACGATAAAGTCATGCTCGTCAATCTTAGGGCTCATCCGTACTTCCTTGATGGTGATGGTCTTCTGCTTCTTCTTGGCTTCTTTATCGCGTTTGGATTGTTCATACTTATGCTTGCCAAAGTCCATAATACGGCAAACCGGGGGTTTGGCATTAGGTGCCACTTCCACCAAATCCAACTCTCGATCACCAGATATTCGCAGCGCTTCCCTGACATCCATCACGCCCAACTGTTCTCCGCCGGCGTCAACGACTCGAACTTCACGAGCGCGAATTTCACCGTTGATTCTCAGTTCCCTGCTAATGTGATATCACCTCCATAATATTAAAACGGGCAGCCGCAGCCACCCGTTTCACAACAAACACAAAACAGCGCCATGCTTCCCCACAAGGGAGCGATGCACCGTAATCGTCATGTGGTAACCCTGTGAACCGCAGTTACAAGGTGAGAAGCGGTGGCTTCTTCTTTCCGAGAGTAAGTATAGCACACACAGCCGGCCCCGTCAACGTGCAATCGCACTGGTCGCCCCGGAGACCAGGCCCACTAGCCAAGACGCAGCCACAGAAACAGCATCTGCACCACACCGATGCCAAAGCCTAAGACAGCGCCCAGCACTTCAATATGCTTCAACTCTTGACTGGCCACCTGGATCACCAAATTCTCTAGTTGATCTAAGTCGAGGTTTTCAATCCGTTTGCCAATCATATCTCCGAGACGAACATCGCGGCGCAATCGTGACCACAATTGGTCATAGGCTTCATACGTGAACGGTTCGGCCTCTTTGCTCACGGCCTCCCGGACGTATGCTCGCACTTTCTCGCGGGCCGTGGCTGGCAGCAGCCTTGGCAGAGCTTGCTCCACACGGACATCCACATGCTCAAGGAGCATCGTCAGGACCTTTTCCTGGTATCTCCCATTGGACACAACCATCTCCACATCAGCAAAGGGCAGCAGGTCCTCGTCAACGGTTCGAGCCACGTTAGCTGCAATGTCTCGTTTGCGTTTGGGAAGCAATCCCTGCAGCTGCCAAGGCGTTCCGGGTACGTTCCAAGGCTGTTGTGGACGGAACAGCATTTTGATGGCCAAAACATTGGTGGCATAGCCAATCACTGCGCCTATGAATGGTAGCAGCAATAACTCCCATCGCATGCAGAGTCCCCCCTATTTCGGTGGTGAATGCAGCCCCTGCAAAGGGCAGCAACCTCGCTGCCCTTTGGCCGGCGGCCACACGTTACTAGTATACCACAAGCATGCCTGCCAAACGACGCCAAAAAAACTGGAAAAACATCTTGTATTTCTCTCGGAATGTGATAGACTGTGTATAGATTTTGCGCGGCTGCATGCCACACACGGTGTGGTACGTCATCGTTCCAAGCGGTACCGCCCTCTTGATGCTTGAGAACAACGACGAAATCTATTTGATTGGAGAGACAAACTTCATGGCAAGATTTACAGGTTCCACATGGAAGATCAGCCGCCGCTTGGGTATTTCTCTGAGCGAGACCGGCAAGGAATTGAAAAAGCGCCCCTATCCGCCGGGTCAGCATGGCCAAGGGCGGCGCAGCAAGATGAGCAACTATGGCCTTCAGCTTCAGGAAAAGCAGAAACTACGTTTCCTCTACGGATTGGGCGAAAAGCAGTTCCGCCGTACATTTCAGGACGCAGTCAAGCTGCCGGGTATTGCTGGTGAGAATTTCATGATTCTCTTGGAGTCCCGTCTGGACAACTTGGTGTTCCGTCTAGGATTTGCTCGGACACGGGCAGCCGCCCGCCAGTTGGTGGTTCACGGTCACGTGATCGTCAACGGGAAAAAGGTGGACATTCCCTCGTACCGCGTGACTCCCGGCGAGGTTATCGGTTTGCGGGAGAAAAGCCGTCAGCTAAAAGTGGTTCAAGAATCCTTGGAAGGCCGTGCTACGCTGCCGGCTTACCTTGAGTACGATGAGAACAACATGACTGGTACCTATACCCGTCTGCCCCGTCGTGACGAACTGCATCCGGACATCAACGAAGCAGTGATTGTAGAGTTCTACTCGCGCTAAGTGTCGAACAGCGTGGATCCTCGGATCCACGCTTTTGCGTACTCGCTCTTGCGTATTCCTAAAAAAGCTCCCACGGTTCTCGTGGGAGCTTGCTTTTATTTGGAGGCGGCACCCAGATTCGAACTGGGGAATGGAGCTTTTGCAGAGCTCTGCCTTACCACTTGGCTATGCCGCCCTGAAAGACGAAACAGCGAACAGTTCGTCCATCAGCAAGTAATATCTTACCATCATCGTTGCAGTGTGTCAAGGGATAACACATTGACAAACACGGTCTCGGCCTGCCACTACACCCCAGCTGGCAGCCGTTTAAGCTTTCTCGGCAGCAGAAGCCATGGCCGCTGCAGACTCCTCCGCATCTTCGCTGGCCGCATCTTCAGGCAGCACCAGATTGAGAATGATCCCGGCAACGGCGGCCAGAGCCATACCGTGAAGCTGTAGGGTACCAAAACTGATTCCAGCTCCACCAATTCCCAACACCAAGATAACCGAAGAGATAATCAGATTGCGCTTTTGGCTGTAGTCGATACCGCTTTCGACCAATGTCCGAACACCAGATGATGCGATAACGCCGAACAGAACAATACTGACACCACCCATAACGGGTACGGGAATGGTCGAAATAAGAGCGCCGACTTTAGGAACAAAGGACAAGATGGCAGCACAGACAGCGGCCGTTCCGATAACCCAGACGCTGTACACTTTCGTGATGGCTAGAACTCCGACGTTTTCGCCATACGTAGTATTGGGAGGACCACCCCAAAGTCCGGCCCAGGCAGTGGCAATGCCGTCACCCAACAGGGTTCGGTGCAGGCCAGGCTTTTTAAGAAAATCCTCGCCGACCACTCGGCTCAAGACCATGACGTCTCCCAAATGTTCAGCGATGGTTACAAGAGCTACCGGTGCCATCATGATCACCGCTGCCCAGTTAAAACTGGGGCGAACGAACTGAGGCATGCCCAACCAGCCGGCAGCAGCCACATCCCCAAAACCGACCAAGCCCTGAGTCATGGCGAAGATATAGCCAGCTGCGATCCCAAGCAGAATCGGGATGACTGCAAAAAACCCTTTTAGGAACACCGATGCCAAGATCGTGGCTACCAATGTAAACACGGACACCCGCACTGCTGGATTGGCGAAGCTGACCGAATCACCCAAAAGGCCTGCCATGTCAGCAGCCACTCCTGCCAAACCAAGACCAATGACCATAATCACAGAGCCAATGACAACCGGGGGCAGCAGCCGGTCGATCCAACCCAAACCAATACGGCCGATTAACGCAGCTGCGATGACATAAATGAGCCCCACTACTACAGCGCCACCCAGTGCGTAAGATAAACCGTGACTGGCGGATACTGCAATAATGGGTGCAATGAACGCAAACGATGAGCCAAGGTAGGCGGGAACCTTACCTTTGGTGATCATAATAAAAAGTAGAGTACCGGTACCGGATGCAAACAGTGCTGCTGAAGGATGCATCCCTGTAAGCAGCGGAACCAAAACTGTGGCACCAAACATGGCAAACAAGTGTTGAATTCCCAACGGAAGCATCTGCACCAAAGGCAGTCGTTCATCCACACCAATTCGTTTCATACATCATTTCCTCCTTTTAAGTCTCACTGGACTCCCTTAAAGGCCTTGCGTTCCACTTCAGTGGATACCTAAACATCTGCAAGAATCACGACACGATCTTCACCATCTGTCTCGTTGAGCCGCACAGCCACTACCTCTTGCTTGCTAGTAGGCACGTTCTTACCCACAAAATCGGCGCGAATGGGCAGTTCACGATGGCCCCGATCCACCAAGATAGCCAACTGAATACTTTCCGGTCGTCCTTGATCCACAAGGGCATCAAGGGCGGCTCGCACCGTTCGTCCAGTATAGAGCACATCATCAACCAGGATGACCTTCTGTCCCGCCACCGCCACCGGTATTTTGGTGCGATTGACGACGGGCTGTTCACCCACAGGACTTAGGTCGTCGCGATACAGTGAGATATCCAATACTCCTACGGGCACGGTGTGACCTTCAATATCCCGTATACGTTCGGAAAGCCGTTCTGCCAGAGGAACGCCGCGAGTTTGAATGCCCACCAACAACAGTCGGTCCACACCCTTATTGCGCTCAATAATCTCGTGAGCGATGCGCGTAAGGGCCCGCCGAATGCCGTCGCCATCCATAATTTGAGCCTTTTCCTGCAACCCTGTTCTCACCTGCCTTTTCCGGGGATCAAAAAACGCTTCCAGTCCCCAAACGGACAGGAAGCGCCTACTGAAACATTTCGCCATTCCTTCTCCGCCTCACGGGACGTCTTTAAAGGAAACCATTTTCTTTAACTCTAACCATTTTAGCTTGGATTGTCAAGAAGTTCTGCGTGCTTTTTCTAGGATATCGGAAAAATCCGCAGGCAGCTCTGCCCGGAATTCCATATCTCTACCGTCCGGATGCCGCAGCTGCAAGTAATGCGCGTGCAGCAACTGCCGTTGGGCACCCATTTCCAAACGGCCCCACCCGTATAGAGGATCGCCCACCAGGGGATGATGAATACCGGCAAAATGGACGCGGATCTGATGCGTTCGTCCCGTCTCGAGACGGCACTCCACCAATGACCAACGGGTAAACATTTCCTTCACCGTATAATGAGTCACCGCCAATCGTCCGCCGTCCACCAACGCCATCTTTTTGCGTTCCCGAGGATGGCGGCCAATGCTGCCTTCGATGGTACCCTCCTCATCCTTGAGCAGCCCATGAACCAGTGCCAGGTAATGCCGCTTCATGGATCGCTGGCGAATCTGGTCAGCCAGATACGCGTGGGCTCTATCGTTCTTCGCTGCCACCAGAAGACCGGTGGTGTCTTTGTCCAACCGGTGGACAATCCCTGGGCGGATTTCACCGCCGATACCGGACAAATCCTGGCAGTGAGCTAGCAGGGCGTTAACCAAGGTTCCAGACCAGTTCCCTGCAGCAGGATGTACTACCATCCCCGCCGGCTTATTGACGACAATGATGGCATCGTCCTCAAAAATCACATCCAGGGGAATGGGCTGCGCCGCAATGTCTGCCACCTGCGGTGGGGGGATACGAATCTCTACCAACTGATCCGCCTGAAGGCGGAATCCGGCCTTGACCTGCTGACCATTGACCACAATACGCCCTTGATCGATATAATTCTTGATTTGTGAGCGCGTCAGTTCCAGTTCGTCGGTGAGCCAAGTATCCAAGCGCTGTCCTTGGCCGGCAGCATCGACCACCAGCGTTTCATTGAGACTTCGTCCTTCGCTCATGACGTAATACCTCCCAGCCCAAGACCAAAGCGCCGCACACGATGGCTGCGTCAGCAACGTTAAACACAGGCCATATGTGGAAATCAAAGAAATCCACTACATATCCAAACACAATTCTATCCCATAAGTTTCCCAAGACGCCACCGGTCAGCACAGCTAAACCGTAATGAACAGTGGTGGTTTGTTCGCTGACTGTGTTCCGATGCAAAAAAAGCAGCAGGAGCAGCAGCAGAGCCGCCACCACAAACACCCAACGATACCCTGCCAGAAATCCAAAGGCTCCACCCGGATTGTACACTAGTGTTAAGGAAAAGACTCCCGAGACTACCGGTCGGGTTTCGCCTAACACCAGTTGTTGTTCTATCCAATGCTTGCTCAACCTATCACCGATGAGCACAATCAACAGTACCAATCCCATACCTAGCTTGCGCTGAACCTGCAAATAATCACCATCCTCCTGGACTGACGCATGGGTCACCGGCTCGCTCCGCAACAAGTTCATCCATCCCAATGGGCTGTCACTGATCCCCTGACCTAGGATGGCTCTCAGTATGCTTCCGCTTCCACCACCTGCAGCAGCCATGTTATGCCACTCAGATCCCCGGCAAGTTCATCACATTCCCGCTGTTGAGTTTCTACATAACCTGCAAACAGATCTGCCTTCTCAGGATAGGCTCGGGTAAGCTCCGCTGCTCGCTGCACGATCCACGCCTGATTCTCTCTGTTGATCTGGTCAACGTCCGGACCACTGGCCGCCTCACCCAGCAATACTACGTGGGTCTGCTGGAAAAACGTCAACCAATCGCCCCTGGTATGATAGTCCAATGCCGAGTGGGGTTCGACGTAGGCATCATCAATCAGAATGAATCCTCCAGCCTTCACCGTAGTCCTCAATTTCGCAATGGTCTCCACCGGGGTCCCCAGTACATCCCCAGCAGCTCCCAAGATCACAACATCATGGTCTGATTCTGCTTCAATGGCTTCATTGATATCTCCTACAACAAAATGGCAGAGATCAAGGACATTGGCTGCTGCAGCCTTGGCAGCTGCCACCGCAATGAACGCAGGCATCAAATCAATTCCTTTGACGTGGCAGCCCAAAGACGAAGCCAAAAACACGCTAACTGCGCCTTTGCCACAGGCTAGGTCCAAGACGTTCCATGCGGTGGATGCTGGCGTGTGCTGCCGCAGAAGGTCTAGCATGTCCGTGGGTGATGAACCCAGTTCATAGATGTCCTGGAGCAAATAGGGCAGGTACGGTATGAGCTCCGTCGTCTCTGCAGTCAGTGAACTTGCCAACTTCTTGCGAACATCAGTCATGGGCCAACCTCCATCCTACTTGACGCAGAGTCCCCGAACTCTTCGACCATGATCCACATTGCCAGAAAGGCCTGCAGGTGACAGTGCCCGAGAGATCTGGTTCTTGATCCAGCGGATGTTCAATCAACGACGCACACCACTTAATTCCTCTTGCACAATACGGGCAATTTCGGCAACAAATTCACCCACCACTGGTAGGTTCAGTGCCGCTATCCGGCTCATGAAGTAAAGAAAAACGGCTCCCACGATGGTAAAGCCCACTGCGAAGCCAAAGCCTCGCATAACTCCGAGTAGGAAGTTCATACCCAACATCCGCCATGGTCTGCGGTACATCGCCACATATTCGGCAATAGATGCCTTTTCAAGCATTGCGATGATGGTATCTAACTTGCCATTCTCGGCGGTCTTGCTGCCACCATTGTCGTGCTCGTGATTTGCCAATGCATTCACCTCTAGGCAGAAGAACTGCCCCCAACCGAAGCCGAGGGCAGTTGGGGCTAACTCAGAACTGAACTGCAGCGTTCACACAGCTGCGGATGCTCAGAATGAGTTCCCACGGATTCAGAGTACTTCCAACAACGTTCGCATTTGCTCCCAGCGGCCGCCAGCACCTTGACAGTCAAATCGGAACCCGGGACCAGTTGGACGCCGGAAACAATAAACAGCATCTCCAGCCGGCTGCCAAAACTCTGCAGAACACTTATAGTCGCTTCGTCAGCCTCAATGACCAATTTGGCTGCATTAGAACTGCCGATATCCTTAGCGTTGCGAGCATCTTCCAAAGCCTTGGATACGGCCCGACGCACCGCCAGCATCCGTTCCCATTTGGAAGCCAATTCGGGATTACCGTACTCCGGAGGGAGCACTTGCCAACGTGACATATGAACGCTCTCCTGTTGTCTGGTTCCGGGCATATGGCTCCAAATCTCTTCCGCAGTAAACGCCAACACCGGAGCCACCAACTGGACCAGTTCCTCGAGGATAGCTGCCATAGTCGTTTGGGCCGAGCGGCGCCGGATATCGTCTTGCCCATCGCAGTACAGACGATCCTTTAGAACATCCAAGTAAAACCCGCCGAGATCCACCGCACAGAAGTGATGAATGCTGTGGTAGACCACGTGAAAGTCGTATTTGGCATAGGCATCCCGTACCCGCTGACTCAACTGATACAGCTTGTGAAGGGCCCATTGATCCAGTTCTTCCAGATCGTCATAGGGCACTCGGTGATCGTCCGGCGCAAAATCACTGAGATTACCCAGGATGAAGCGGGCTGTATTGCGGATTCTGCGATACGCTTCCGCCAACTGTTTGAGAATATCTTCGGATATGCGGATATCACCGCGGTACTCCGCCGACGCCACCCAGAGCCGCAAAATGTCTGCCCCATACTTCTTCATAACAACATTGGGTTCCACCGAGTTACCCAGGGACTTTGACATCTTGCGGCCATCGCCATCCACGACGAACCCGTGCGTCAGCACAGCCCGGTAAGGCGCCTGACCATAAGCGGCCATGGACGTTGACAGAGATGATTGGAACCAGCCTCGGTGTTGATCACTGCCCTCCAAGTACAGATCACAGGGCCAAGCCAGGTTATCCCGTTGCTGTAGAACGGCCGCATGGGATACGCCAGAGTCAAACCACACATCCATGATGTCCGTTTCCTTCCGGAACGAGCGAGACGTCTTGCAATGTGGACAGACGAACCCTTCCGGAAGGAGCTCCTCTGCCTCCAGTTGATACCAAGCGTTGGAACCCTGTTCCCGGAAGATAGCAGATATGCCCTTGATTGTCTCTTTTGTTATGACGGGTTCGCCACAGTCTTCGCAGTACACAATGGGAATGGGCACACCCCAGTTTCGCTGTCGGGATATACACCAATCGCCGCGCTCAGATACCATGTTAGTGATGCGTTCTATTCCCCAACCAGGAATCCACTGCACCTCTTTGATGGCATCCAGCATCGGTTTGCGGAAGCCGTCAATGGATACAAACCACTGCTCGGTGGCACGGAAGATTACAGGCTCTTTGCAGCGCCAGCAATGAGGATAGCTGTGCTCCACAAAGGAAAGGGACAGAAGCGCGCCTGCCGCGTCCAGGTCCTTAGTGACGGCCTTGTTCCCCTCCTCCAAAGGCAACCCTGCGTACTGCTGTGCTTCTTCGGTGAACCGACCATACTGGTCCACGGGAGCAAAGATCGGCAGGTTGTATTTTAGGCCCACAATGTAGTCCTCTTGGCCGTGGCCCGGTGCGGTATGGACACAACCCGTTCCCGCTTCCAGGGTGACATGATCGCCGACAATGACCAACGATTCCCGGTCATACAAAGGATGCTGACACGTGATCCCTTCCAGCTCACTACCTTTGAAACGCTGCAGTACCTGGACATCGTCGGACGCCAATCCCACATCCTCAAGAAAAGCTTGTTGGAGCTCTTCCGCCACCACCAATCTTCCTCTGCTGGTTTGGATCTCCACGTAGGTGTGGAACGGATGCAGCGCAATGGCAAGGTTCGCCGGAATCGTCCAAGGCGTGGTTGTCCAGATGACCAAGTGGGACTTGCCGTCCTCCAGCAAACCTTTACCGTCATTCACTGCAAAGGCCACATAGATACTAGGCGATCGATGATCATGGTACTCAATCTCTGCTTCAGCCAGCGCCGTCTCACAATCTGAGCACCAATATACGGGTTTGAGGTCACGGTAAATGTACTCTTTCTCGGCCATCAGGCCGAAGAGTTCGATCTGCTTCGCCTCATACTCAGGAGCCAGTGTCAAGTATGGATTGTCCCATTCTCCCCACACGCCCAAACGTTTGAACTCATCACGCTGAATGGCCATGTAATCCTTGGTGTAACTGGCACATTTCTCGCGAAACTCAGCGATGGAGATCTTGTCTCTATCCATACCCAAATCCTTAATGGCCTTCAACTCCGTGGGCAGGCCGTGGGTATCCCACCCGGGAACATAAGGCACTCGATACCCATCCATGGAACGAGAACGAAGGACGAAATCCTTCAAAATCTTGTTAAGGGCTGTGCCAATGTGAATATGACCATTGGCGTACGGTGGACCATCATGCAGGATGAACGTGGGTCGGTTCTCGGCCAACCCTTCCTCCTGCAGCCGTTCGTAATAATGTTCGCTTTCCCAGCGTGCAAGCATATCGGGTTCCCGCTGCGGCAAATTCGCGCGCATCGGAAAGTCCGTCTTGGGCAGCTGCAGGGTTTGCTGATAATCGGACTTCTCTGCCATACTAACGCCTCCCAGTGCATGGACCTCAATCATACTACAACGCAAAACAACATAAAAAATCCCACCCCAATAAGGGACGGGATTCACCGCGGTACCACCCTTGTTAAGCCGCCCAAGGCAGCTTCACTCGGTTGGCGATAACGGAGCCACCGGCACAGCCTACTCCAGGTTCAGCTGGCGGTTCAAGGGTGATCTTCCCTGCAGTTCGGTCATCGGGCTCACACCAACCCCGACTCGCTTGGACGTTCGCTGCACGTACTGTCCCTGTCGTAACCTTTTTCTATGATTGCCCTCATTATACACAGATTACACTTCATCGTCAACAGCGGTTCTGCCGGACACTTTGCGGAACACTTTTGTGCGATCCTCATCATCCTCAACCGACGCATCATCGGAGGCATCCGGGTGGAACACCTTGGTCGAGCGGGCCGTTTCCGCCGACCAGCTGTCGTCCGAGATCTCGGTCTTTGCCTCTGCGAGATCCTCCGAGGAAGACGGCGCTGCGCTGGTCGCTTGAATTTGACGCCACACCGACTCCATGACTTCTCGCATCCGCTCTTTGAATTCTTGTTCCTGCGAGGCCATCTGACGAATCCGCCGCAGATAATGCTGCTGTTGTGCCTCAGCATCAGCTAAGAGTGTCCTGGCCCGCCGCTCAGCATCAGCCACTACTTGGTCGGCCTGACTGCGAGCTACCTCTTTGGCTTCAGCCACAGTCTCCTTCGTTAAGGAAATCAAATGGTAAACGTCATCTTCACGGCTTCCCATATGCGACAGTTTGTTCTTCAGCTCGTTGACTTCCTCCTGCAGCCGCTGGTTTTCTTGGAACAAGTTCTCGTATTCGCTGACAACCTTAGCCAAAAAAGCGTCCACTTCTTCCTCGTTGTAACCTTTGAAGGAACGCTTGAATTCCGCATTATGGATATCGATCGGCTTCAACATGGGGTTCACCCCTCCGGTAAACATATGTTACCTCCTGGGAGGCAGTCAACTTCTGCCCGGAAGCGGCAGGCATTCCCGCCCACTCCGAGGCCGCGGTTGGCAAACAACGGACCTCAACATCACACCCTACTGGCGGGCGCAGCCCGAGGCCAGAAAAATGCCCATTACATCAGGCGTTTCAGCAATAACCCCAGACGGCCTTTGCGGGTTTGGCCCGTGACCTTTTCCACAATCACTCGTCCCCGGCCGCGAATGGAAATAACATCCCCTTCTTCCACCACATACGAGGCGCTGTTCACCGTCTTCCAGTTGACCTTCAACCGTTCGGCCTTGATCTCCCTGGCCATGCGGGTCCTAGATGTACCAAAGCCGGAGGAAGCCACGGCGTCCAGGCGTAACGACGGAACAGTGGTCTTGATCTCCTTGACTCGCTCTGGTTCCACCGCAATCTGGCCCTCGTCAATCTCTTTGACGACCACCGGAGTGTTGTGAATCTGAGTCCACTGTGCCTGCAGGTATTCGGACAACTCCGCTGCTACGACCACCTGGCATCCGGTATCGGTGACGATGATATCACCCACTTTGTCGCGCTTGATGCCGGTGCTAAGAATGGAGCCCAGACAATCCCTGTGACTGATCTCTTGGAACTGGAAGTTCCCTTGAGCTTCCAACACCGCCACAGGGCTGGCTATAGTCTCCATCAAATACATCTGCGGATAGATTACGAGTCGATTGCGCTCCGCTTGTCGGTAGCCACCAAAACTTAAAAAAGAAACTTCTGGTACGCTGTCCAGAATGGATTTGGCCACCTTCACTTGATGTGGATCATAGAAGTCTGTGGTCTGTGGTTGATTGGTTTTCCATGCAAGTTCTGCACCATCTATGACTTCAACACCAATGGCTCGCTCGTCGCCCCCTTGCAGGTGGGACATAAGCCGCTCCCGATCTAACAGTCCAATCCTCTCCCTCTCAGAACAATAGCCTAAATAACTGCACAATAACAAAACGGCGCACTATGTCCAATAAAAAGAACACCACAATGGGGGAAAAATCAATGCCGCCCACTGACGGGATGATTTGCCGGAATGGACGCAATATAGGCTCTGTGGAACGATAAAGAAACTGAACCACAGGGTGCGTTCGATCCAGGTTGGGCAGCCATGTCATGAGAATGCGCGCCAAAAGAATATAGCGATATATTATAAATAAACGGTCAACAAGTTGTACAATGGCCAGCGGGAACCCTCCTTACTTTTCGTCCTTCAATGTGAAAAGATCATCTTCTACGTCGCCTTCGATGACGACTGTGGAGGGTGCAAAGCAAAAAATGTCCCGTCCCAGCTTGCGCATATTACCATCTAAGGCGTGGGTGGCTCCAGCCATGAAATCCACGGCCCTTTGGGCATCGTCACCTTCAATTTTGTTCAATTTGACAATCACGGAACGCCGATTGCGCAGCAAATCCACGAAACCGCGCACCTCAGAAAACTCCTCAGGCTCAAGAATCACCATATGGGCCTGGGCTTCCGAATGGCCACCCCGCAGGCTGACCAAGTTGCCACGTGCCTTGGCCGCTTTTTCACGGTTCTGTTTAGCCTCTTTTCGGGAAGCCGGTGCTGGTGCCCACGGTTCCTCCGCTGACTGCTCGTTCTCTTCTTCCACTACATACTCTTCTACTTCTTCTTCATCCGACACTCCCAATAGACCCATGACCCTGTCAATAACCGTTGCCATTCTAGACCTCCTCTCGAAATAACGCCGATCCGACCCTTACCAAGGTGGAACCTTCTTCCACAGCAACCTCAAAATCATTTGTCATTCCCATAGACAGTACGGGCACGTCTAGACCATCCTTCTGCAGCTGAACCTGCAGCTGCTTCACCCAGCGGAACACCGGCCGAACGTCCTCAGGGTCCTCCACATAGGGAGCCATGGCCATCAGCCCTCGAACATCCAAATGGGGACAAGAGTCCACAACCTGCAAAACAAACCGGCGAGCTTCATCCGCAGCTAATCCATGTTTTTGCTCTTCGCCTCCAGGATTTACCTGCACCAAAACGGGAACACGTTTTAACCAACGCTTCCCTTGACCATTCAGGGCCTCAGCCAAACGCCAACGGTCCAAGGAATGAATGAGGACGAAGTCTCGGCAGTGCTTGACCTTGTTCGTCTGCAACGTTCCAATGAAGTGCCAGTGAAGCTCCGGGAAGTCAGCCAGCCGTTGGCGTGCCTGCTGAATTCTGTTCTCACCCATATCCTGGATACCGAGTTCCCGGGCAGCAGCAACCATTGCGTCGGAGGCATTTTTAGTCACAGCCAATACCGTGACCTCGTCCGGATCGCGACCGACTCTTTCACAAGCCGTATGAACCTTGTGTTGAATATGATTCCATCGTTCGCTAATATCCATACAGATTTCTCCTTAATCTGTTACTTTCTCCGTATTTCTCAAAGTTCCTGCTTAAAACTGGTTGTGAGTCCAAAGAAGCTAACGGTGAACGGATATCTGTACTTCCTCTCCAGCCGGCTTGTGACAGACGTGAGCTCCGTGGTAAAACGCAGTTTTCATGGCACTGTAGACCATCTGCATCAACTGCGCAGCCACCAGATCAAAAGGAGCAATGTGCCCATCGTCCATGTGTAGTACGAGAACCATGTCAGGCGCCCCCGACGAACAACCAGCATCAAGAGCTTGATTGCTGCAAATCCAGTCAGAGCCGATACCACAACCCCAGCGACCAAGATCCAGGTGGGTGTTAGGACGTTCCCCGCCCACAGATCACGGACCGCCAATACCATCCCTCCCAGGATCGCTGGTATGGTCAGCAAAAACGAAAAACGGGCCGAACTTTCGCGATCCAAACCCCGGACAAGTCCAGCGCTGATGGTGGTCCCTGAACGAGAAAGGCCCGGCAATATAGCCAAGGCCTGTCCAATTCCAATCCAAAGACCATCCTTGGGTGTCATGTCTGTTAATGCGCGCTGGCCGGAGCGGAGCCGTTCGCAGACAAACAAAATCGTGCCTGTAACGATTAACATCGCTCCTGTGAAGTACGGCTCCCCGAACAACCTGGTAATGGTGCCGTAGAACAAGAACGCCACCACCACAGCCGGTATCGTTCCCACCACAATGGCCATAAGAATGCGGTGGGCAGGTTCCTCTTGCCACTGAGCCCTAAAGGTCTTCGGTCGCGTCAACAGCGTCATCAAGGACGCCCAGACATCCTGGATCTCCGGCCAAAAAGCGGCAAATATGGCCAGCAGTGTGCCAAAGTGCACCAAGATATCGTAGGCGATGGTTGGTCCCCGAACACCCAAGAGCCATGAAGCTAACACTAGATGGCCGGACGAACTGACTGGCAGGAACTCTGTCAACCCCTGAACCACCGCCAAGACCAAAGCTTCCCATAACTGCAATACTATCACCCCTATAATTGCTTGTGCTCCAGCTTTTTGTATTCGTGAAGCAACCGTTTCTTCCTGCCCCACCGCGGCAAAAACTCCCCGACCTCAGGTCGGGGAGTCATCACAGATTCTTTATACTTCCATTATGATGGGCAGAATAACCGGGCGGCGCTTAATCTTCTCGTAAAGGTACTGGTTCAGTGAGTCGCGAATACTGCTTTTGAGCACTCCCCACTCGGTTACCTTGTTTTGCTCACACGTGACCAATGCCTGCCGAACCTTCTCCTTGGCCTCGTCCATTAACTCCTCAGATTCTCTAACGTATACAAAGCCCCGGGAAACAATATCCGGGCCAGACACCATCTTCCCAGTCTGTTTGTTGATGGTCACCACCACAACGATGATTCCATCCGTAGAAAGTTGGCGGCGATCGCGCAGAACGATGTTACCAACGTCTCCGACACCTAATCCATCAATAAACACTTGGCCAGACGGAACCCGGTCCTTGGCTTTGAGGCCCCTTTCATCGAACTCCATAACCAAGCCCAGTTCCGTAATCATGATATTATCTTTTGGGACACCAACACTCTCAGCCAATTCGGCGTGCTTCATGAGCATACGGTGCTCGCCATGGATGGGAACGAAAAACTTTGGACGACACAAATTCAACAGCAGTTTCAATTCCTCTTGCTTAGCATGCCCCGAGGTATGAATGCCCAGATGCGGTTCATAGATCACCGTGGCGCCCTCTTTGAACAATTGGTTGATGATCTTGCCTACGGACTTCTCATTGCCTGGAATGGGCGATGCTGAGATGATCACCGTATCCCCTTTGCCGATGCTGATTTTGCGGTGTTCCGACTTGGCCATGCGCGTCAATGCCGACATGGGCTCGCCTTGGCTGCCGGTGGTGATAATAACCACCTTGTCATCGGCCATCCGATCCAGATCGTTGATATCAGCCATGATTCCATCTGGGATCTTAAGATAGCCTAATTGCGTGGCCACATCCACTACATTCAACATACTGCGGCCTGTCAAAATAACCTTGCGTCGTTCACGATGAGCAGCATCAATGATCTGCTGCAGCCGATGAACATTCGACGCAAAGGTAGCTACCAAAATCCGGCCTTCGGATTTGGCGAATATGCGCATCAGGGTCTCACCAACCGTGCGCTCCGATTCCGTATATCCCGGCCGCTCGGCATTGGTAGAGTCAGACAGCAAACACAAAACTCCCTTACGGCCAAGGTCGGCAAATTTATAGAAATCAGCGACCTTACCATCAATGGGCGTTTGATCGAACTTGAAGTCGCTGGCATACACAATAGCTCCCAATGGAGTATGGATGGCCAAGGCCACGACATCGGCAATGCTGTGGTTCACATGAACAAACTCCACATCAAAGGCTCCGCGGCGAACGCGATCGCCTGCCTTGATCTCCCGCAAATCTGCGGACCGGTCTAACCCGTGCTCCATCAGTTTCACCCGCAGCAGACCCAGGGTCAGCCTAGTTCCATAGACCGGAACATTGATCTGCTTCAACAGATACGGTACACCACCGATGTGGTCCTCATGACCATGCGTCAAAAAGACGCCCTTAACGCGCTTGGCGTTATCCACCAGATAGGTGGTGTCAGGAATGACGAGGTCAACCCCGGGCATGTCATCCTCGGGAAACATAACACCCGCGTCAATAACAATGATGTCACTTCCCAGTTCCACCACCATCATATTCTTGCCGATCTCCCCCATTCCGCCCAGGGAAATCAAGCGCACTTTATCTTTTTTTGCCATTAAAAAATGACACCTCCGAATTTTTTAGCATATAGTATGCGTACATTGTCTAGTCCATAAGAAATGCATGTTCCCGATCTGCATCCGCCCAATGTATCCCTGCAGTAAGGAACATGCCAATTCCGAACAGGATCAGCTAAGTCGTATTATACCCTTTTTCAGGCAAAAAATCAACGGCGTCCAAGAATACCCTTGTACGGTACGGGATCTGCTCCAAAAAAAGAACGCTCGTTAAGAGCGTTCCAAGAGGCCGTAAGTGCCTAAGACGTCTTTGAGTTGCTCCTCTTCTGCCTCCGTCGGATTGACTAAGGGCAGTCGGAATGGGCCCGTAGATACCCCCATCAAATGCAAAGCACGTTTGACCATAACGGGATTTGTGTTGATGAATAGAACGTCAATAAGCGGCAGCAGTTCGGTATGAATGGCTGCTGCTTTTTTGACTTTGCCTGCTGCGAATGCCTCGATCATCTCTTTGATGCGCCGTCCGACCAAATGTGCGGCTACGCTCACCACACCGGCCCCGCCCACGGCCAACATGGGCAGCGTCAAATTGTCGTCGCCGGCATAGATCAGGAAGTTATCCGGGACACGTCGTCGGATTTCACTCACCTGCGACAGACTGCCGCTGGCCTCCTTAATCGCCACAATGTTATCGATCTCTGCCAGACGAGCAGTGGCAGCGGGCAGCAGATTGACGCTGGTGCGACTGGGAACATTGTACAGCATAATGGGCAGTGACGCAGACTCAGCCACCGTCCGAAAATGCTCATACAGTCCCTCTTGACTCGGCTTATTGTAATAAGGGGTTACTAACATGATACCGTCGACGCCGGCCTTTTCGGCGGCTCGCGTCAGTTCCACAGTTTCTGCCGTATTGTAAGAGCCCGTACCAGCAATGATTTCAATGCTCCCGCCCAGAGCATTGACCACTTCGGTAAACAGTTCCACCTTTTCGTCGAACGTCAGCGTTGGTGACTCACCGGTAGTTCCGCTGAGGACTACCCCATCCGATCCGCTTCCTGCCAAGCGGCGTGCCAACTCGACGGCCTGCGCCGCATCCAATTGGCCTTCCGCCTTCATAGGCGTGACCATGGCCGTAAATACCTGTCCATATTCCACGAACAATTCCTCCCCTGCAGTGGTGCCGCCGCGGCGGCAACCGCTCCTTATCTTGTCATCAGCTCAGATTGAACTCCTTGTGCAGTGCGCTGACAGCCGGTGCGAGATGCTCTTCCCGGATAAGGCAGCTGATGTTGGTGTGTGAGTCCGTTGTCTGAAGGATAGGGACTTCGATGGCCTCCAGACAAGCGACAACTCGAGCCATCACACCTGGTACTCCATGCATTCCGGCTCCAACCACAGAAACTTTGGCATAACCCAAGTCTACCCTTGACTGCAATCCCAGACGATCCAGCACCTGCTGAGTAGTGGCAGCCTTAGCTGCATCCACGATGAACCCCACTCGATCCGGTGACAAATAGATCAGATCCACACTGACGTCGGAGTCTGCCAGACGGCGAAACACTTTCAGGGCCATGCCCGATGCATTGAAATCCTCGCAACCGTCAATCTGAACCTTCGCCCGCTGAGCCATATGCGCTATCCCAGCCACGACTCGGTCACCAATGGCTGCTGACTCCTTAATATGTTTGCGACCGCGTCCTCCGATGACTGTACCGCCATAAGACTCATTGACGGATAGTACCTTTAACGGAATCCCTTTGTCCATGGCGATTTCCACTGCGCGAGGATGGATCACCTTTGCACCCAAATGCGCAAGTTCCACAACTTCTTGGTACGTCAGTGCTTCAATTGTACCTGCATCAGGTACAATGGACGGATCCGCCGTCTTGACCCCGTTGACATCAGTGAAGATCTCAATCCAGCTCGCCTCTAACGCTACGCCCAGAGCCGCTGCTGTTGTATCGCTGCCGCCCCGGCCCAGGGTGGTTACCTCTCCAGCCTGCGACAGCCCCTGAAATCCCGTAACCACAGGAATCTTCCCCGCCTGAATTTCGGCCAGCAGCCGTGCTGTATCGATGCGCTCCACAAATGCTTCCCCGTGGCGCTCATCCGTGTAGATACCGGACTGCCAACCGGTCAACGCCACCGCCACCAGCCCGCCAGCAGCTAATTCTTCGGCGAACAGTGCTGCAGCAATGGTTTCTCCACAGCTCATGATGAGGTCCAAAGAACGGCTGGATGGCCGATTATTAATGCCCTTCATCAACTGGATCAGCGTGTCTGTGGCGTA
>PWMW01000322.1 GCA_003559095.1 Clostridiales bacterium
AGGAGTCTATCATGAACAACATCAACCTTGAACTACTATCCCAAGTAATCGGCCATTATCCCTTGCAGGGAACCATCAGCGAGGCCTCGCCCTGTGTCAACGGTCATATCAATGATACCTATCGCATAAATCTAAGACCGACCTCTGGCCCAAACCATGAGCTGATCCTGCAGCGGATCAACGATCACGTCTTTGTCGAGCCCGAAAAGGTCATGCACAATATCCAGGAAATCGCAGCCCATCTGCGGCAAAAGGATAGTTCCTATGATTGCGACATCATCTCCTTCATTCACACCAAGACAGGCCGCAATTACGCTGTGGTGAACGACCAATACTGGCGGCTTTGCCACTACGTACCCAACTCCATCACCTACGACTTCGTGGAGGATAGCAGTCTTTTGTACAGCGCCGGTTACGCCTTCGGTCAGTTCCAATCCATCTTGGCCGATCTGCCCATGGACCAACTGCACGAAACGATTCCGGACTTTCACAACACCCGCAAGCGCCTCGATGCCTTCTTTGCCATGGTGGACAAAGACCCTCACGGGAGGGTCAACGACGTACAGGAAGACATTGCCTTTTTTGCTGAACACCGTGAGCTTGCGTGCCAGCTGACGAACATGCAGGAGGCCTGGATCTTGCCGCTGCGGGTGACCCACAACGACACCAAGTACAACAACATATTGATGCATGAAACCACGGGAGAACCTCTGTGCGTTATTGATCTGGATACTGTTATGCCAGGATTGCCCGCCCATGACTTCGGTGATGCCATCCGCTTTGCCGCCAACACCGCGGTGGAGGATGAACCCGATCTCAGCAAAGTGGGTCTTAATATGGACAACTACCGGGAATTTACTCGCGGCTTTCTCAAAGCCTGCTCGGGATTCCTGACAGATAAAGAAATCGAAACCATGGCGCTAGGTGCCATCACCATCACCATCGAACTGGCCTCCCGCTTTTTGGCCGACCATATCGATGGCGACAATTACTTCAAGATCCACCGACCGAACCACAACCTCGAACGGGCCCGCTGCCAGGTGGCCCTAGCCAAAGACATGCTGGCCAAGTACGACCAGATGCAGCAGATTGTCATGGAAAGCGCTCAAGTCTAAAATCGCAGCTGGGACACGGCCGCGGAAAGAACATGATCAGACCTTGAGAGTCGTCTGTTCGTCGTCCCGCAGCCCCAACTGCATCACGGACATGCCCTGCCCGCTTCGCCGACCATCTTCGTCCGGCGAGCGGGCGGTTTTTGTCCATTTTGTTGCACAGAACATATATTCGTATAAAAAATACGAGTAATGATAGCAAAAAGGCATATTGGTCGCTGTTTGCTCATCGTCCCCATAATCTGTGTTCATCGTATCTGCATATTTCGGGTGCAGAGAGCCGTCGATACGCTCGAACTGAGCCACCCCTACGCTTGTAATAAGCCGCCTTCACGGTGTGAGAGCCGTTTAAGAAGAACCGTGCATATTGGAGTCAGCCGCTGGGATCTCTAGGCGGACTACCTTGAGGGAGGTGGTGTCAATGACCCAGCACAGAGATAGCCTTCGGCTCCACAGCCAGGGGATCAGCCAACGCAGCATCGCTATTTGCTCCACGGCCGACTTGACGGAGAGCCTCTGCCGGCATGGCCTTGGGCCTCACGTGCATCACCGAGGTTGACACCCAGCCAACCTAGGCTACCATGCCGGCTACTCCCCGTAAAGCGGCTTTCGCGGCATAAACCGCTCAGCTGAGTTCATCCCAGTGGCTCTCACAGCGTGAAGGTGGCTCAGTTTTGGCGTGACCGTGGCTTACTCTAGTGCGTACGCGTGGCTGTGCGGCGCATGGACAATATGGATCCCATCTCGGCTGAGGATGGTGGCGATCTCTGTTTGGTGAATGGCAGCATGCTGCCGCTCAAGATGGCGCGAGCCTGCGCCAGAAAAGCGCTCGCCGATGCAGGCAATTGTAACGCGCTATCGCTCCCGGGCATCTCCCGTTCGCAGGAAACACCATTGCTGTTTTCCCTTCAACGTCGTAAAATAAGGTTAGGGAAAGTAGGGTAAATAGGAGGTGTGCTGATGGAACTGGCGAAAGTGATGTCCAAAGGTCAAGTGACCATACCCATCAATATTCGGAAACGACTCAATCTCAAAGAGGGCGATAAAGTGATCTTCCTCGAGAAAGACGGAAGCATCGTGATTGCCAACTCGGCCATGGTGGCACTATCCCAAGTACAAGAGGATTTCGCAGGCGAAGCGGACCGATTGGAGCTGAAAAACGAACCGGATGTCGTCGATCTAGTCAAGGATGTTCGGCGTGAGCTGAAGGACGAACGGAAACCATGAGAGTCATGTTGGACACGAATGTTTTGGTCTCGGTGATTTCGTTCCGAACCCAGACCATGTTGGAGATGATGGAACTCCTTGTTTCAAATCACCGATTGTACTTTCTTCCTAATGTCCTGGAGGAATTGAAACAGTTGGTATATCGGAAATTCGAAGGGAATGAGTATTTCGGTGGATCAAGGCCACTGTGTCGGTCCAAAACGGCCACTCATTGTCCAGTGACTCTCGCGGCATAAACCGCTCGACGGAGCTGGTCACCGCCTAACAGACCACCAGAAACTGTTCCTCGGATCAGGGCTGGCCTACCGGACCGATAGAGTGGTCTTATTTCACCGACAAGGTGGCGAGTTAGACCGAAATACTCAGGAATGCGGAAGCACTGGATGCTTTCTTAACGGCTCTTCCGTAGGAGCTAGTGTATCCCCCCTCGAATGATGAACACCGAGGCGTTTTCTATTCGTGTACCCGACGACTATCCCGTTTTATGCACGGAAGTTACCGAAGACGTGGATGTTCTCATCACAGGAGATAAGGATTTCAATGACGTGGATGTGGAGAAACCCCTTCACCCCAATAGTTCTGGCGCGGCAGAAGTATCGTTGTGCCCAGGCTTGGTACACGGTTGAGGGAGGGAAGAAGAATTTCCTGGACAATCGGTTGGGTGCTGATTGCCAAGCTGCGGTCAGAGGGACGGTTCAACACGAAATGTTTGAAAATGATGACATAATGGTTTGGGACGAGGATGGCGCAATCCAGTTGAAGGTGAATTGTCGAGGCGATGCCGATGAAGCTTTTGAAGGCAGCATTCCATACGCACTGATTGTCTCTTTTGAGATCAAGAGTAGTGTTGAAGTCGACGTTTACCAAGGGGTCTTGACCAAAATCAAGCCGGGAATCCCTGTTTAGAGCATAACTGTGCAGCTTGAATCATTTTAGTGGCGTTGAGCGAAAAAGATACCACAATTCTAGTCTAAGGCAGATAGTATTTACACGCCAGTTCCTGTAGGGAGGCCGCTCTTTATTATTTGCACAAAAACCTTTACTTTCAAAGAATATCGTGAGATAATTAAAGAACCATGGATGCCGTGCAGTTTAGCAGAACCAGCCGTCCCTCTTTATCTTATGCACGGACATTTTTGAAATTGCCGGTTTTTGTGCACAAAATAAAGTGAGGTGAGACGGGTGACAGGTTACAATGAGCTAGTGAAAAGGGTGGTTTTTTCACTAGCCGATGTAGAAAGGCTGGCGGGGAATCGGAAAACTGCATCATCCATGTTGTCCAGGCTGATGATCAAAGGTCTAGTAAAGAAGATCCGAAAGAACGCTTATACATGCGTGAATCCAGTCACCGGTGAAGTAGTAGCCTCTAGATACCAGATCGCCTGCGCTGCAAGCAGTTCGGCATACCTTTCGCATCATTCTGCTTTCGAGTTTTTTGGTCTAGCAAATCAAGTCTATTATGAGGTCTACGTAGCTTCCGAGACCAGGTTTCGAGAATTTGAGTTTGAAGGTATCAGCTACAAACGGATATCGCCCAGAATTCACGTGGGTGTCATCGAACCGCGCAACACCGAGGGAATTCGGGTGACGGATTTGGAGCGCACTGTCGTGGACAGCATAAGGGACTTCGAAAAAATCGGAGGTCTTGAGGAACTGCTGGCGTGCCTATCGTCTATTCCATTCTTGGAGGAGCAGAAGTTACGGCAATACCTGGATGCATATGGCATTCAGGCATTATACCAGAAGGTGGGCTATCTTCTTCACCACTACAGACATGACATGCAGTTGAGCGACGGTTTTTTTGAGTACTGTAAGAGTCAAACTGGGCTGAGTACAAGGTACTTGGCAAAGAACGCTATGGAAGATGGGGTCTACAACAGCGAGTGGCAGTTGGTAGTTCCCGAGAGCATCATCGAAATGACCGAGCAGGGAGGTGGAGGGCTCGTCTAGGTATGACATAACCTATATGGGTAGAAGAGCGACTGAACTAGGATTTATCCGGGATACGCTAGAAAAGGTATACAGACTGGCTGACATCCTGGAGTTCCTGAATAAGCATCCACTTCTGCAAGAAAGTCTAGCCCTCAAGGGTGGTACTGCAATCAACCTCACAATATTCAACCTGCCTAGGCTTTCGGTAGATATCGATCTGGATTACATGCAAAACGATAGTCGAAAAGAGATGCTTGCTAAACGGGAGATCGTAAACTCGACAATTGATGGGTATATGAGTTCCAATGGGTATAGCAAGAGCCCGAAGACCAAGACGCCCCATAGTCTAGATTCGTGGGTATATGACTACACCAATGCGGCCGGAAACACAGATAACATCAAAATCGAGATCAACTACTCGATGCGAGCTCACTTGTTTCCCGCCGAGGAGCGGCCAGTAATGACGGAGCACTTTTCCAGTGAGTATAACGTGCGAACATTGGCGGCAATTGAGATCTTTGGTAGCAAGATCAACGCCATGCTCAGTCGAGCAGCAGCTAGGGACCTATATGACGTAGGAAATCTGGTCAAGCATGCATTATTTGACGAAAGTGAATACGATATGCTCCGAAAGTGTGTGGTTTTCTACGCTGCCACTTCAGCAAGGAGAATTAACACGACCTTTGATACCGGGGCGATCGATGCTCTTACTCAGCAGAGGATTAGAACCGACCTAATGCCCGTTCTAAGGAAGAAGGACGGTTTCAATCTGGAATCTGCAAAGAAGTCGGTCAAAGGCTTCATTCGGGATCTCATGATCCGCACCGAATCAGAGGGGGAGTTCTTAACGAGATTCGAAAAACGTGAGTATCTCCCACAGCTACTGTTTGAACAAGAGAAGATTGTCGAACGAGTAGCGATGCACCCGATGGCATTGTGGAAGACCACGTAATCCTCAGGTGCCTCATTGGAACCGCGCGCTCGGTGCAGTGATGCACTTAAGTGGTCGTATTAGGAATCGGGCTCCTGCGAGCGTCCGAAAATATCGTCTGTAGGGTCCACGTACTCGTGGGCTGTATCCCGGGCCAGTTGATCTGCCTCTTTCACCATAGCTTCTACAGCCGGCCGGATCTGTCTGCGCTTATCCTGGAAAGCCATCAGTAGTTGTTCCCCGGAGTTGCCCTGCTGGACCAAGTCTGCTAAGATTTCCGGAGTAAAGGCAGTGCCTGCGGGTGCAACTGGTGTCAGCGCGAGCATTCCATTGGCAAAGATGCAGTCCAGTTCAGTCTCGGGTTGTAGCGCATCGCAGAAGCCTGCTGGCAGGGTGATTTGCCATTGGGACGAAATCTGAAGGCTGAACGCTTGTTTGGGCTCGAATTGTACAGTGATTGAGGTATTTTGAGCACAACCAAAACCCAAAACCCTTTTGTAGCGGTGTTGATAACCCTGTGGATAACCCAAATTCCGAGATCTGAGTAGTTACAACAT
>PWMW01000075.1 GCA_003559095.1 Clostridiales bacterium
TATCGCTTCGGCTTAAGCAGCCCCCGTCGAGCGTTAATTAAAGGTCCTCGATCGCCCAGCGCTGGCGCACTATGGCTAACGCTTTGGCGTTTCGAGGGGGTCGCAACCTCCATGTTGCTCCAAGGAGGTAAACATGACCAAAAAAGAGCGTGTTTTGGCTGCTATTCGCAAGCAGCCCGTTGATCGAGTCCCGGCGAGCTTTTCACTGCACTTTCCCGAAGACGTCAGAAAAGGCCAGGCAGCGGTAGATGCACACACTTCATTCCTTAAGGCAACGAACTGTGATGTTTTGAAGATCATGAACGAAAACTTAGTTCCCGCCGTTGGCGAAATGAATGGGCCCGAAGACTGGGACCAAGTGCCAGCCTATACCAAGTCAGCACCCTTCATCAAAGAACAGTTAGAACTGGTGACACGGACGCTGGAAGCGGCAGAAGCTGAGGTCTTCACCCTGGCAACGATCCATGGAATCTGCGCTTCCACCATTCACCCTATTGAAGCACGCTATGGCTATGTTGCCGTTAGGGAGATGCTCTGCGAACACCTCCGGGCGAACCCGGCTCCCGTATTATCTGCCATGGACCGGATCTGCGACGTTATGTGTGAACTTACTGTGGCCGTCGCTGCGCTGGGCGTGGACGGTATCTATTACGCAGCCCTCGGTGGCGAGCATCACTTCTTCACATCTGAAGAATTCGCGGCTTGGATTGAACCCTATGATAAACGCATCTTACAAACAGCACGGGAGGCAGGGGTCTATACCTTTTTGCATATCTGCAAAGAAAATTTGAACATGAACCGATATGCCAGTTACGATGCGTTGGCTGATGTTGTCAACTGGGGGGTCTACGAGAACGGGTTCCCCCTGGCAGCAGGCCGAGAGCTCTTCCCCACTGCCACCATTATGGGAGGCTTGGCCAACCACAATGGCGTTCTGGTGGAGGGCAGCCATGAAGAGATAGGAGGTGCTGTGCAGAAGATCATCGCGGAGTTTGGAACCACGGGGTTTATCCTGGGAGCGGACTGTACGCTGCCCACTGAGATCTCCTATGACAGGATCAGGGCTGCGGTACAAGCTGCTGCACTGTAAACGAAAGGGAGGATTCGAGAATGACTAGAAAAGGTTTATGTCTGGTACTGGTAACAGCTGTTCTGTTGGCCATGGGTGTATTTCCTGGAATGGCAGAAGAGACATATCCCGATGGCAAACTGCGCATTTACTCCACAGGTCAACCGCAGTTCCGGGAAATGTACTACAGGGCTTTCGTACACACCATCGCTCCGAATGTGGATGTAGAAACAGTTCAAATTGAGACCATGCACGCTGGCGTCCAGAAGATTGCAATGGATCAGTTAGCTGGTGCTTATCGTGAGATGCCCGACGTTATCATGCTGGATACGGTGGGCATCGTCAACCTGGTGGACGCTGGATTATTACTGGAGATGACAGATTACTTTGAACCCATCGCCCATGAGTTTGTGGACGGCGCGGTGCTGGACGCCACCATCAACGGTCGGATCTGGGCTCTGCCTGACGCCGTTCGCCCACAACTCCTGTTCTACAACGCAGCCGTCTTCGAAAAGTACGACGTTGATCCGGCCATGATGCGCACGTTCGACGGATACCTCGAGGCAGGACGTTTGCTGAAAGAACGCAGCAATGGCGAAGTGTATCTTTCGTATATCGATCCCGGCTCCTTTACTTGGCGCTATTATGGCCGTCGTGGTTTGATGCCTCAAGCCAATGCTAGAATTTGGGATGAAGATGGCAATGTCGTCATCGGTGAGGACGAAGGCACAAAGTTGGCCTTAGGTTTCCTTGATACACTGCACAGCGAAGGCCTGCTCTATCGCTCAGCCATGTTCCAGCCACCGCTCTACGAAGCCACAGACGATGGCAAGATTGCAACCTTCTACATCGGTGCCTTCTGGGATGAGTTTCTGCGGGCCAACCTCACCAAGACGGTGGGCGATTGGCGAGTGATGAACGCCCCTGTATTTGAGGAAATCGGTACCGGTGGTGCCCCCGTATCTACGTTCTTCTGCGTCGTGGATAAGGGTGATGATACCTATGTCGATCTCTTCCTCAAACTGTGGTATGACTTCCAAACCAACACGGAGTCCCGAAATGAATGGACAAACGAAATGGAACGAATCAATGGTCCCTACTCCAACCCAGTTGCTCTCAATGTCCTTGCAGACCCATTCTGGCAGGAGCCTTCGCCGTTCTATGGCGGGCAATCATTCCGTCAAGCGGAATCGCAAGGGCTCTCCAATCCCTCAGCCAATATGACGGTAACTCCGCAAGATAACGAAGCTGACAGTGTGATCAGTGCAGAAATCGAGCGGTACGTGGCTGGCGAACAAACCATGGAGCAGGCAATTGCCAATATGCAGAGACAGCTGACTCTCCGTATCGGGAGAGCGGATATTCCCTAAAGAGAACCAGGTCTTCTGGAGAAACTGGTACCGCCGAAGCCGAGCTTCGGCGGTACACTACCCAAAAAGGAGAACATCCTAATGTGGGCTATGTTAAAAAAACATCGCTACCCCTATCTTTTCATCGCCCCATATATCCTTCTCTTCCTGGTGTTTCAACTGGTACCGACCGCTGCCACGATCTACTATAGTTTCACTTCTTGGAGCGGCTTGCGACCACCCGTGTGGATCGGCTGGGGTAATTACGAGCTGATGATGAATGACTACATGTTCATGGACGCTTTGCGCAATACGTTCCGCTACTGGATTGTAGGAGCCATCAGCATTATGGCTTTTTCCCTGCTCACTGCTTCCCTTTTGAACAGCCGATTGCTGCGCGTGAAGCAGTTTTTTAAGACTGCAACATTTCTCCCTTACGTGTGCGCATCTGTGGCCGTGGGCTTACTCTTTCGCATGTTGTTTGAAGAAAACACCGGCTTGGTCAATGAAATCCTCGTCTGGTTTGGCGGCAGCCGAGTTCCCTGGCTGACCACGAGCCGCTATGCATGGATTCCTGTGGTAATCCTGTTCATTTGGCGTCTCACGCCGTGGTTTACCATGATCATTCTGTCAGGCCTGTTGAGCATCCCCGACGAGTACTACGAAGCAGCCACTGTGGATGGAGCCTCTGGTGTGCAGCAGTATCGCCATATTACAATACCTCTCTTAGGAAACATCCTGTTTTTCTGCTTTATCACCATTACGGTGGATGCTTGGCGGATATTCAACGAGTCCTACGTGCTCTCCGGTCCCGGTACATCCAACACTTCCTTGTTCGAGTTAATGTATCGGTCCGCCTTTACAACCTTCCGGCTGGGCTATGGAGCAGCGTTGGGTGTTGTCCTGATCTTGATCTTGCTTGCCCTTTCGCTCATTCAGTTCGTAGTCAAGCGCCGAGCTGGTGAAATTTGATGACGGGGGTGCATTATGAACTATAGGACAAAGGCCTTGATCCAAAAATTCGGTGTCCATGCTCTGTTGTTGATCATTGTAGTGCTTTGTCTGTTTCCCGTTGTCTGGATGTCAATCATATCCATAAAATCGGTCGGCGAGAGCGTGACCGGCTTCAACGCCTTGCGCATTCAGGCACCTACATTAGCCAACTACCGCAGGCTTTTTGAGCTTGTTCCCCTGTGGAGAAATCTGTTCAATAGTGCCTTCACATCTGTGGTTGGAACAGCTACGACTCTTTTCTTCTGTTCACTGGGAGGGTACGCCTTTGCTAAGTTTAGGTTCCCGGGTCGCAATGCACTTTTCTTTTTCGTTATCGGTACCATGATGATCTCGCCAGAAGCAGGCGCCATACCTCTGTTTGTGATTATGCGGAGGCTGGGCTTAGTGAATAGTCTGTGGTCCTTGATCATTCCCCGCATGGCTACGGCCATTGGTATATTTTATCTGCGACAATACATGCTAGACCTACCGGATGCCATTCTCGATTCGGCTCGCATTGATGGTTGTAGTGAGTTCGGCATTTACAGGAAGATTGTCGTTCCCATTGCCAAGCCCGCGCTGGCCGCTTGGGCATCCATCACGCTGATCGTCCGTTGGAATGACTTCTTCTGGCCGCTGCTCTTCTTGCGCGATAGTCAGAAGTACACCTTAATGGTTTCCGTGTCGATGCTGCCCGTTAGTGATGGGCTTTCCACACCATGGCAGGTGGTTCTGGCAGGCACCACCTTAGTGATTGTGCCCAGCATTATCCTTTATCTAGCCATGCAGATGTATCAGAAGTCCAATATCGTTGCCGGAGCTGTCAAAGGTTAGTTTCACGGGTCACCGGATGCCTTGGGCAAGCTCCTTAGTGCAAATGATGATTGGCGGTAGTTGTGGCGCAGCGCTGGCGCAAAAATGATCCACTTTGACCAACTTCCCTGCTATGTTGGCGTTGGCAAACACCCCTAGCCAGGACGTAAGGAAATGATCAAAGTGGATCCATATCTGGGTATCTGAAAATCGTCTGTAGTGCAGGTGCTATCCCAGGGAAGAATGCCGGATGAATGTCGGCGCCGGATGCGACGTCGGAAACCGTTCGGCGGACTTTGGTCAGCCTAGCGGACGGCGGGGATGGCCTAGTTTCGCCGACAAGGCGGCGTGTTCAGACCGAAACATACACTGCGAAAAGGCAAACGGCCGCTTCTCGTCGTGCTGGGGTTGCTACCTCCACTGGTTGCACCTCAGACGGCACGGTTACAGAGCCGTCATCTTACCCGCGTCCTAGAATCGGGCCTCATTCAGCCGCCAGAACACTTGCGTACTCTGAATGAATGGGTTTTCAGCAGCCAAATCAAACGCTGTGCGTCCCAAGACATCTTGGAAATGTCCACCAGCTCCGGCATCTAAGAGAACTGCTAGGACCTGCGGCATTGTGCTAAATGTGGCAGCATACATCAGCGGAGTCCAGCCGTCTTCATCGCGCGCGTCCGGTTCTGCACCAGCCTCCAACAGAACCTTCACCACTTCTGGATTCAGCGTCGCCGCTGAAGCCAGCATCAATGGTGTCCGACCATAACGGTCCGCTACATTAACCTGAGCTTCGGCGGCAAGCAAAAACCGGAGGACCGCGGGATCATCGCTCTGCTCGGCCGCAGCCATCAGCGGCGTCCAACCCATGGCATCCCGAGCGTTCACCTCGGCGCCGGCCTCAAGCAAGCGCTGCATAATGGTCACATCGGCACCAAAGATCGCTGCCCACAACAGCGGTGTCCAGCCGTCCACATCTCTAGCCTGTGCATCAGCTCCCTCGGCTAGGAGAAAGTTCACAAGATTCAAGGTCACGCGTTCGCGCCCCATGACGACCATCAAGGGAGTCTCGCCATCCTCACCGCGCGTATTCACGTCCCAATCCGTCCGGATGGCCTCCCGGATCGCCTCTTCGTCGCCCATCAATAACAGCTCCATGAAATCATTGACGCTGGCCGCTGCTGTTGCCGACAACAGCACGACCAGGACCATGCCTGCCACCACTAAACTCCTCTGCGTTCGCTGCATGATACAGCCTCCCTTCGATCTCTAACCCTTTACGCCCCTATATGGAAACTTATTCGCTACGTTATTTTCTCATGGGTCGGCGCAATTGTCAATAATTCTTACACTTTTCGATTTTTTGTTCATGCAGTACGCCGTACATTGCTGGATGCCGGTCTCGAGCTGGACTGCCAGCGGTTCCGAATGTCAATGAATTTCTGAGCCACGCGCTGATGAATTTTTGAGCCAGTGTGCTAGCGAATTTCTGAGCCACTTGATTGCCGTTTTTGCTTGGCTAAAAAATGGGTTTCA
>PWMW01000010.1 GCA_003559095.1 Clostridiales bacterium
TCGCTTCGGCTTAAGCAGCCCCCGTCGAGCGTTAATTAAAGGCCCTCGATCGCCCAGCGCTGGCGCACTATGGCTAACGCTTTGGCGTTTCGAGGGGGTCGCAACCTCCATGTTGCTCCAATGGAAGGATATTCCTTCCCTGTGGCCGAAGCATGAGGGTAGCGAGTTCATCGAATTCGATACCGTATGTTCGATCCCGCATGCTGACCATCTAGAACTTTTTGTGCACATGAATGCAATGTCTCAGGGAAGGGAGCCGATGCAATGCCCGTAAAGGAACTGCGTCTTAAGGACTTGGCAGTGGGTATGGAAGTGGCCAAGGATCTAGTGGATGTCTCCGGCCGCATGCTGCTTGCCAAGGGGACCATTCTAACACCCCGGCTGATCACACGGATCCAGACCATGCTGGCGGATCGAACGGACATTGCCGTGCACGTGGATGCAGATTCCATTGCACCCACAGTGGACAAGCAGGCGCACAAGCTGCTAGAAGCGGCCAGTGGCCTGCAGCAGGCTATGACTGCTGTGCGCAACAGCCAATCGATAGATATGGGGCCCGTAGAAGATGCGGTTGTTACCATCGTCGGCCAAGCCGAGACTACCAAGGGCCTGTGGGAGTTTGTGGAGACCGTGTGGGAACGCCATCATTTTGTGTATTACCACAGCGTGGCTGTGGCGGGGTTGGCTGCCAGTATTGCCAAATGGCAGGGATTGCCCGCCAACGAAATCCTCGAAGTGAGTTTGGCCGGTTATTTTCACGATATCGGCAAAGTACGTCAGGATAACGATAATCATCCTTGGATTGGTGTGGAACTCTTAACTAGATATGCAGGGGTAAGCTCGCGGGTTCTTGCTGGTGTGCTGCAGCACCATGAGCGCTGTGATGGCTCGGGGTTTCCCAACGGCACAAAGGCCAGCGGTATAGATCCTTACGGGAAAATTCTCGGCGCAGCCAATGCCTTTCACCGGCTCAGTTTGGCGAGCCAGCGAACTGGCAGCATGTTCCTGCTGCCCGCTGCCGAACAGATCCTTAAGGAGGCGCCAGTGAAGTTTGATTCCATGGCGGCACGCGCCCTTCTAGAAAGCCTCATCCCGTTCTACCGCGGCCGCGATGTGCGTCTCAGCAGTGAAGAAACGGGGCAAATTGTCTTCATCGATCCTGCGAAACCATCTGCCCCTATTGTCCAAACCGCCAGCGGGGCTGTGGAATGCGGCAGCCGCTCGGGGATCCATATTACGGAAGTAATTTGAATAAATGTTTCAACCGGTGCTATGCAAGGCACAAAAACACAGACCGAGACCCATGAAGGGTTCGGTCTGTGTTTTTGTGGACAGTATGGGACTTGACGCTTCCGCAACGTCTTGCGAGTCTCTCATCGGTCCATGGTTCCCAGTGGCCTAACGGCGGGCCCTTTGGTTGATGGCCGCTTGATCATAGGGGTAGGTTACCGGCATGCTGCTGGCCTGATTGAGCCGCTGCATTTGTTCTTGTGACAGGTTCCAGCCGGCAGCTCCGAGGTTGCTTTCCAGCTGTTGCATGGTGCGTACGCCAATGATCGGTGCTGTAACGGCTGGATTCTGCAGTAGCCAGTTGATGGCGACTTGGGCTGGCTCTTTGCCAGTTTCGTCCGCCACGGCATGCAGCGCGTCCAAGACGTCCCAGGTGTGCTCGTTGTTGTAGGCGCTCCATGATTCGCCCCAGCCTTCCTGTTCCGCTTTTTCGACGCGGGAACCGCTGGGAGGGCCTTCCATTCCGCGATGGAACTTGCCGCTGAGCCAGCCACCGCGCAGCGGACTCCAAGGAATAACTCCAACGCCTTCTTGGGCGCAGATCTCCAAGAGTTCCCATTCGGTGGCTCGGCAGAGCAAGTTATATTGCGGCTGCAAACAAACAAAGCGCTCCCAGCCATTGGCATGGCTGAGATCCAATGCTTTTTGCAGCTGCCAGCCTTTGAAGTTACTGGCTCCGACATAACGCACTAGACCTTGGCGGACCAAATCGTTCAGCGTGGAGAGTGTCTCCTCTAATGGTGTTAAAGGATCCCAGGCGTGAACTTGGTACAGATCGATGTAGTCTGTGCCGAGACGTCGAAGGCTGGCTTTGATGCCAGCCATGATGTGTTTGCGGCTGGTCCCGACATCATTCGCTCCTTCGCCCATAGGGAAGCGAACTTTTGTGGCCAAGACGATGTCATCGCGATTTTGTCGGCTCAACCATTTGCCAACAATGGTTTCAGATGCTCCTTGGGTGTACACGTCAGCGGTGTCGATGAAGTTGCCACCGGCATCCAAAAAGCGGTCCATGATCTGAAAACTGTCGTTTTCGCTGGTCTCACGCCCGAAGGTCATGGCTCCCAAACATAGTTCACTGACTTTCGTTCCGGTTCTCCCTAATTGACGATACTTCATACAATACGCCTCCTAGAATTTGGCATGCAGCCATTCCTTATCTTACCACTTAGACATGGAGCAAAAATCCCCTGCCGGACGACGGTGTGATTTTTGTGTAAGTCTGGCTCAAAGGCCTCCAGAACTCAAGGTTTGCACGGCTTGTGCCGATATGGGGGAGGAACTGGTATTGCGTGCAACGAACAGCGATCCACAGCGTTTTTTGTACGCTAGATTACGGAGGTTATGCTGATGAGTATTGTTCCTTGGACTGTGGCAGCTGCGTCTCTTGGTACCGCTTTGTGGGCTTGGAACGGCTGGAGAGGGCAGCGGCAGCAGTTGGCACAGGTCGTAACTGAGCAGAAACAGCGGCTCTTGCAGGACTATGTACTTCTGGATAAAGCCATCGAAGGTGTGGGTGATCTGGTGGAACAAGCAGCCGCTGCCCGTAGCAGTAAAGCCCAACGGGTCGACTTGGAAGGAAGGCTGCAGCGTTTTGTTCAGGAGCACCCGCAGATTGTAGGTGCTTGGATCGTGTGGGAGTCAAACGCCTTTGACGCTGATGCAACATACGCGAACACCGCCCACTATGGTCCTTCAGGGCGGTTTAACACATACGTGTATCATGACGGACCGTCCTTGGCCGTTATGGCTCTGCCTGATGTTGACAACGAACCTTTCTACAAGCAGCCGAAAAGTGGCAAAGAACTGATAGTTTTGGATCCATTCCGCTATGAGATCGATGGCACTATGACCTTGATGACAACGGCGGCGGCTCCGATCCTGGCCAAGAACCAAGTGCTGGGTGTTGTGGGAATTGATATCCCCCTGCGCACCGCCAAGACCATCTACCGGCAGCTGCTCAATCTACCTGGTAAAGCCATGGCAAACCTGGACCCCCTGCTGGTGCTGCCGACCGTCACTGCGGCCATTCAAGACAATTACGAGGAGATGGCGCAGCAGATCATGGATCAGTCAGAGATCCTCCGCTCAGCCATCGCTCATTCTAACTCCACCATGGATGAATTGAAGGAACACACCCGTGTCGTGGAACAGCAGGGGCAGCAATCGCAAAACAACATGAGTTCTCTGCAAGAGGTAGCCAAAGCCATGTCGGAGGTTGCGGTGGTTACGGAGAACATGGCCCAATCCATTGAACGCTTGGCGGCAATCAGTGTCACCACAACAGCGGGAGCCAATACTGGACGCGAGGCTATGCTGGAGACAGCGGACGCCATGGCAGCGGTGATGCAGTTTGCGGATGCCATCACCGCCATTGCGGACCAGACCAACTTACTGGCGCTGAATGCGTCCATTGAGGCAGCTCGCGCTGGGGAACAGGGCAAAGGGTTTGCTGTTGTGGCCCATGAGGTGACAAAGCTCGCTGCGCAGTCCAATGAAGCTGCGGTGAAGGCCAAGCAGACCATTCAGAATATCCGGGGAAAGGCGCAGCACTCCCTAGAGGCCGTAGAGTCCATCGCCGGGCAGGCCGCGGATCTTGATGGGCAGATTCAATCCATCGCCGCGGAAGTACAAGAGCAAGCAGCCACGTCTGAGGAGGTCAGCGCACTGGTGGATAGTGTTCTTACCTCCATTGAGACGACCACGGAGGCACTCAATGTGTCCATCCAAGGCCAGGAGGGAGCTATTGCCCAGACCATGGAGCAGTTGGTTGAACTAGAGGCCAACGGGGAGATATTTCGGAAGTACGCTGCCCGACTTCAGGAACAGTGAGCAGCGGCAAGATGCGTTGGGCCTATTGTACAGCACCGATCATCTCGGACATTAGCCGCCCGAGTACTGATTGCGCGCTGCGAGCAAAGGGATCTCCAACCCCTCCCATTGGGAGGGGCTAGGCGCGTTGCGGTGGATGCAGGAATTCCAGCAACGGTTGGAGAAACTTTTAATATCTCAGCATCAGAAACGAGGGGATTGCGGTGGGAATGAAGTGCCGGTGGCTGGTTTGGATGTGCATGCTGTTGGTCACGCTGGGAGCGTTGTTTTCCACAGTGTCTGCGGAACATGAGTATGTCCATTTGGTCTGGGTTAATGATCAACCAAATCCAGGGGAGTCATTTTCTGTGCAGTATGCTGGCTTTCCCGGGAATGCCAGTGATTGGCTGACTGTGGTGCCGGTGGACTATCCCGACGATCGTTATGGGGAATGGGTATACACCCGGGGCGGTGTAGACGGTGGTGTGCTCGTATCCGGGCTTCCGGAAGGGCATTATGAAGTGCGTTCATACTTCAACTGGCCCGCTGGAGGCTATGAGGTACAGGCCCGTTTTCCATTCGTTATTGGCAGTCCAGAGTATCCCCAAGGGCAGCTGGCTTGGACGCAAAGGCAGTCCTATGAACCCGGAGAGTCCATTAACGTGGAGTATCGAGATATGCCAGGCAATTCCCGGGATTGGATCACGATTGTTCCCTGGGATAGCGCCGATTCGGCGTATCAAGAGTACTCGTATCTGCAGGGACAGCGCAGCGGAGAGCTGACATTCCGGGGACTGGATAAAGGTCAGTACCAGGTGCGTGTCTTTTTTAACTGGCCTTCGGGTGGTTATGAGGTCCGGGACCGGCATACCTTCTGGGTGGGCATGCAGCCGCCGTCGATGGCAGAGGTAGCTGTTGATCAGCAGCCGCCAGACTCTTTGGCTTGGACAGAGAAATCACAGTATAGCGTACAAGAATCGGTTCTGGTACATTTTGCTGGCCTGCCGGGGAATAACCGCGACTGGATCACGGTAGTCCGTTCTGATGCCGGTGATTCTACCTATGGCCAGTTTTACTACACTGGTGGTGAAGACCACGGCACACTGGAATTTCGTCCCTTGGCAGCAGGTCACTACGAGGTGCGCGTGTTCTTCGATTGGCCGCACGGTTCCTATGACGTGCAATCCAGATACGGCTTTTCTGTTACGGATTGATAACGTTGCCGCGGGTGTCTCTGGGGTCTGCAGGTATTTTCCTCGGAACAGTTCGCGCATCCCTAAAGATTAACATTTAAACCGTTTGCATTTTTTTCGTGTTAACGGAAGGAAAAAAGGATTTTCTCCCTAATATAACACATAGGGAAGACCACTATGGCATGTTTAGGGGGTGAGGCGGGCGTAGGGCTTCACAGAGCAAGTGTCGTTGGAGACGTATGGGTATTATGTGTTTATGAAGAACGTAAGGACCACAAGGAGGTTGCAGAATGAATCGTAGATGGTTAAGCTTGGCTTTCGTGTTGGTGCTGTTCGTTGCCTTCAGTGCAGCGGGCCTAGCCCAATGGAACGAAGCTCCGATGCTGGCCGAGAAGGTAGCAGCTGGAGAACTTCCGCCAGTCGAGGATCGTATTCCGGCGAACCCAGTCGTCATTGAA
>PWMW01000077.1 GCA_003559095.1 Clostridiales bacterium
AAGAGATGATTCCGCGACAGATGTTTGAGGTGGCAATTCAGGCATCGATTGGCTCAAAAATTATCGCCCGCTCAACGGTAAAGGCCTTGCGTAAGAACGTAACGGCAAAATGCTATGGTGGCGATATTACGCGTAAGAAAAAATTGTTAGAAAAACAAAAAGAGGGCAAGCGCCGAATGAAACAAGTTGGGCGTGTGGAGATTCCACAGGATGCATTTTTGGCCGTGCTGCAGGTGGATAATGCTGCCAAAAAGCCCAGAACGAACAACTCCACAAACCAACCGCTGGACACCATGGATCACTCCGGAAGTTGGATTTCGATCCATACAGGGGAGCCCACAGCCAGCGCCGCCCGCTCCCGCAGGGCGTAACCCAGCTCCCCAGATGGACGCGTGAACTTTTCCTGCAGAGCCCGCTGCTCCAAGGGGAAGATAGGACAGCTCCGGCAGTCCACCGCTGCATTTCCCAAAGCTAGAGGGTCAAAATATGGGCAGCCCACAAAGAACACGTCGACGAATCCAAGCTCATCGTCAGCTTCAATCCACTCCACAGCTGGATGCGCCGTCTCGCCCATGTATATTGTCAGCGACACCGCAGGTTCCCTGGCATATTCTACCCACAGTTGGTCCCACAATGCCCAGTCCAGTTGAGCGAAAGCCTGCTGAATGACCTGCAGGGGCACATCGGTCACCACAGCGCTCTTCTCCGCAATCCATGGGTAACCCCGAGCCGCGACCAAGAACTGCACCCAACCTTCTCCCAGCTGGATCACGGCTGGAAAGCCAATGGTCCGTTCATGCGTGTTAATCACCACATCAGCGGCCATGGCACAGCCGCAGTTCCCAACAAGCAAACCTCCGCCAAGGCCAAAACAGATCAGCCAAAGCAGCAGTGGCTTTAGCCTAATCGACCGCAGCACCATCACGCCCTTTCTGTTGCCGATGAATATAGCGCAGGGCGGCCGCCAAGAACAGCACCGATGTCATTTTCACACCGGCTAAGATCCAGGCGGTGGAACTGATTCCCCACAACGGAACCCAGATCACAGCAGCGCCGAGACCGCCCACGCATCCTCCCAGCAGATCCACCCCATAAACCAAGCCACCGCTGTTCCTCTGCCCAACTGTGCCCAGCAGCTCGACGGCCAGCGGAAACTGACAGCCCGTCAATACACCAGCCGCCAGCGAAAGCAGTAAAAAGGCCAGAGGATGCACTGAGCCCAAGTGCAGACACAGGGGAAGTCCTAAGAGAAATGCCACCAGAAGAAGCTCCACGGCCAATAGTGCACTACCGCCCATCCGTCCGAGCCGGTGCAGCCCCAACCATCCACCCCAAGCTGCGCCGGCCATGAACACGGCAATCAAGAGGGCCATGGCCTGATAGACATAACCGTGAGCAGACTGGAAGGCAAACAAGATCAACAAGTCTAGGCTCATCCCAGCCGCACCGGTGGTCAGCACAAGCCAGCCTGTGGCTCCACCCACCGCCCGGGCAGCACGCCCGGAGCCTGCCCTTGCACCCCCAAGCCAAAACACACTCAGGATCGCCAAAATGCTGACGGCGGCAGCTGGCACATACCAGTGATCTGCCAACCACATTTCCCAGCGCTCCAGCTCCGGCCACATTACCGCACCCCAATGGCGCAGTGCATAAAACACGGCCGCAGGGTGATCATCGGTATTCAGGCGTATGTCACCTCTGGCGGCAATTTGCTCCACGAAGGGCTGCCAGCGATCTGGGTTCAACCTATACCGCACAAATGCCGGTGAAAACAACGCTGTCGTCAGCTCCCTGTCCTGCAGGCGCTGGTGCAGTTGTTCGGCGGTGGCCGCCGCCAGCTCTGGATCGGCGGACGCTAAGAATAGATTCCAGTGCCCTGGTATTACCCGCACATGGGGGAAAACGCTCTGCAGGGTAGCGTACAGCGATCGGTTGAGAGGAAGGAGCTCGCGTCCGAGATGGGTTTCACTGCCCGGACTCGTGATCACCAGAATTCCGTCATCTCGAAGTGCTTGACGAGCCTCGGCAAAGAATTCCTGCGTATACAGCCGATTCACCTGCAGGGTGGTGGGCTCACCCACCCCCGTGATAATAACGTCATAGTTGGTATCAGCGTTCTTGATGAACAGGCGTCCATCCATGTAGACACTTCGCAGACGAGGGTCTGCCAGCTCCTGCTGAATCAAAGGTGACTGCAGAGCCTTCAGCACTTCCAACAACCCCGGGTCTAGCTCGACGTAGTCAATTGTCCGTACCGGATGTTTCTGGACTTCGTTCAAGAGTCCTCCCAGACCACCGGATAGAATGAGGACGTTTCCGGGTGCTTCGTGGAAGAGAAGGGCAAGATGAGCTAAGGTTTCGGCGTACTCCAGATCGGGATACGGTACGGTCAAGAGGGAGCTGCCATCATAGTAAACGGTAGACTGATCCTGACTTTGCAGAACCGTGATACTGCCATATATGGTATCCCGGTGAAGTTGAATCTCCCCACCGCCCCATTGGCGCCGAAGCGAGGCGTGATGCAGCTGGCTGTACAACGGACTGACCACAAAGCCCAGTACCAAAAGGGCCACCGCAAACGTCAGGCCGGGACCAGCCAAGCAGCGAATCTTGACGCTTCGAGCACTGCACGCCGCTGCCACACCCGCACAGGCGGTCGCAACCATCAGGATGCCAATGATGCGAAAGGAGGTCCATCCCCAAGACAGAACACCCGCCAGGGCTGCGGCACCCAACAAGGTGCCCAAGGTTTCGGCCACATACACTCTGCCTGCAGCCTGTGCATGGGAACCCGTAACCGAACCGAACGCCCGACAGGCAGCGGTGAACAGGGCTCCGTGGAGGACGCAGGCAGGTGCCAGAGCCAGGAATGTTCCCTGCAGCAGCTGTTGGAGGGTAAAAGCCTGCCCAAAGTTGATACCAACCAAATCTCGCAGCACCCTTACCAGAACCAAGGACAGCGGCAAACTCAGCAGCGACAAACCCAGAAGGACCAGGAAGCGATTCATATTGTGGGTCTCGCGACCCCAACGGGCCGCCATGGCGCCGGCTGCCTCTAAAAGAAGCCACAAAGCCAGCACCACCCCGATAGTCAGTTCATTCCCCTGAAACAGCACCAGTAGTTCCCTGGCCAGGATGACCTGAATGATGATCCCCACGGCACCGCAAAGTCCGACCGCCAGCAAGAACACTCCTGCTGCCCGTTGATTCACTGCCAGACACCGGCAATCTCGTAGCCGCATTGGCTGCAGGCACCATCGTCCAAATGAACATGTTGGACAGCAAAGTGCATTCGCTCAATGACCACGCTTCCGCAGTCCGGGCAAAAGGTGCTGTTGTGGGGATGGCCAGGCACGTTGCCTACACTCACATACTTCATCCCCGCTTCCCGGGCTACGGCCCAAGCCTGTTCCAGGGTGGGAATGGGTGTCGGCGATATGTGGGTCAAGCGATAGTTGGGAAAGAACCGGGAAAAGTGCAGGGGTACTTCTGGGCCGAGGTTCTCCACGATCCAGCGAGCCATGGCGGCAATCTCCTGCGGATCATCGTTTTCACCCGGGACCACCAAGTTGACGATCTCCAGCCACACGCCTGCTTCATAGATGATCTGCAGAGTCTGCAGCACGGGTTCCAGTTCGGCCTGGAGAAGGCGCCGGTAGTAATCGTCGCTGAAGCCCTTGAGGTCGACGGTGACGGCATCTACATAGGGCAGCAGTTTTTGCAGTGGTTCGGGATTGATCCCGCCGTTCGTGTGAAAGATCACCCGAATGCCCTTTTCCTGGGCCAGCACGGCCACATCATAGAGAAACTCGTACGCGGTGGTCGGCTCATTGTATGTGAACGAGATGCTGGGGACACCCCACTCCACAGCCCGGCGAACGATATCACGGGGTTCTGAACCTGCCCGATAACCCAGCTCATACACACTGCGCTGCGATAAGGTCCAGTTGTGGCAGAAGCTACAGCGAAAGTTGCAGCCAGCCGTGCCGATGCAGTAGATATCACTGCCGGGCAGAAAGTGATGCAGAGGCTCTTTTTCCACGGGATCCACGTGCAGAGCTGATGGCCGTCCATATACCAGCGTATACAGCCGCCCATCAATGTTTTCTCGATTCCGGCAGAACCCCACTTCGCCCGCGGGGATCACGCAATTGCGAAAACACAACTGGCATTGAACGGCATCGTCGGCCAAGGTTTCATAAAACATAGCTTCTTTCCAAGGGAAATCCACCTCCCAGACCCATGTTGCCTTGGCTACTCCGAGAAAACCATCAAAACGGTGCCCTGAGTCCATGCCGCTGCCTGCCCAAAGCGCCAAAACCACCACCAGCAAGACCATCCCAAAAATTCTCCGACTCGTGTATGCCATCATGAATCACCCCTATGCATGGCTGATACCAAGATTGCGTCCTTGTTCACAATCCGATGCCCAACGACCGTAACAACAACAAACTGGTATAATCAGAACTTAGACATAAATAGTGATTTTTCCTGCCAATCGTCCCGCAGCGCAAAATGGCCCGCATCGGTGCTTGTGTCCTCCGAGTACAGCTGCCGCCATAGCTACTGCTGGCTAACAGACCTGGGGAACGCGATGACCCCTCAGTGATTTCCATGCCATTGCACAGGAATCCGGTTCTCCCAAGACGAAATGTTGATACAATCCCGCAGCAGAAGGAATCAGGAGCGGGCGCATCGAGTTGGCCAAATGTGACAGCCAGTTTGCGGGTGGATCCTCGACTCAACGCTGGTAGTACAGGAGCTCTCGGGTCATACACTATTTTTCGTTAGGAGGCGTTTGCATGGCGAAATTGCGCGTTGGCTTCATTGGCACAGGCGATGAGCGCAGCCCGGGTCCCCTGGGCTATGGTATGAATCATCAACACGCCAAAGGATACAAGGAACTATCGGACAAGGTCGAGATGGTGGCTTGCTGCGATCTGATCGAAGAACGTGTGCAGCGGTTTGCCGGGCTGTACGGGATCCCCAACACCTACACGGACTATAAGGCCATGTTGGCTGCGGAAAACCTCGACATGGTGAGCATCAGTACTTGGCCTCACTCCCACTGCCGCATTGTCTTGGATACCATCGCCGCCGGTGTCAAGGGTATTCACTGTGAAAAACCGATGGCTTTTACGTGGGGCGAATGCAAAACCATGGCAGCGGCGGCCCAGCGCAGCGGGGTTAAGCTGACCTTCAACCACCAGCGGCGATTCGGTGCTCCCTTCCGCAAGGCGAAGGAGCTGCTAGACAGCGATGACATCGGCGAACTGCGGCAAGTTCAATGGGGTGCCGGCGACAACTACGACTACGGCTCCCACAACTGGGACATGGCCAGCTACTTCAATGATCACAACCCCGTGAAGTGGGTTATGGCACAGATTCATTACACAGAAAAAAACCTGGTCTTCGACGTCCATAACGAAAACCAAGCAGCGGCCATTTTCCAATACGAGAACGGCGTCCATGGATTGATGGTCACGGGACCAGGCAAGGATTTGGTGGCCTGTCATCACCGGATTATCGGAAGCCACGGGGAGATTGCCATCGGGCCCAATTGGGGAGGCTCCGTCCTGCAAGTGCGCCGTGCTGGTCAAAGTCAGTGGCAGGACATCGATTGTGGGTCCGAACATTGTCATGGTCCAGGTTATATCGAACGGGCCATTGCCGACGTTGTGGATGCGGTCCTATCCCATCGCACCTCGGAACTGTGCGCAGCCAACGCGCTTCTGGCCAGTGAACCTATGTTCGCTGCCTGGGAATCCGTTCGCCAGCGGTCCCGCATTGACCTTCCTTTAACCTATGACGGCAATGCGTTGGACCAAATGGTGTTCGATGGTGTTTATCCGGTTTAAAAAGCAGCTGGCGAGAGGCATTAGCAGCAAAACGCAGGCCCGACGGATCACATCCGTCGAGCCTGCGTTTTTCGTCTTGCTTGTGTCCGGCACGGAGCCGGATTAAGCGTCGCGCTTGCGCTCTTCCCACCCAGCCAACTGCAGCTCAGCAGCAAAGTGACAGGCCACAAAGTGATCGGAGCCTTCCTCTGTTTCCTCCAGCGGCGGATCTTCCCGTTTGCAGATATCCTGCACATAGGGGCAGCGCGTGTTGAAATTACATCCCGGTGGCGGGTTGGACGGATCCGGCACATTCCCGCCTAACGGCTGGCGTTTGGTCTGCAGGCGTGGATCCGCGATGGGGATCGCTGCCAGCAGCGCTTCTGAGTAGGGATGCTTCGGTGTGGTGTAAAGTTTCTCGGACGCAGCCATCTCTACGGCTTTGCCCAAATACATAACCATGACGCGGTCACTGATGTGTTCCACCACCGAAAGGTCATGGGCGATGAACATGAACGTCAGCCCTAACTCGTCCTGCAGATCCGACAGTAGGTTGAGTACCTGTGCCTGAACAGATACGTCCAGGGCTGATACGGGTTCATCACAGACAATGACCTTGGGGTCCAACGCCAAAGCCCGGGCAATACCGATACGCTGGCGCTGCCCGCCGCTGAACTCGTGAGGATAACGGTCCATCTGGTAGCCTCGCAGTCCTACACGTTCTAGCAGCTCACCAACGCGTTTTATGTGCTCTTTGCGCGTTCCCCGATTATGAACCCGCAGCGGTTCCGACACAATATCCAGCACTGACATCCGAGGATCTAGAGAGGAAAACGGATCCTGGAAGATAATCTGAATGTCTGTGCGAATCTGCTTCATTTCCTTGCGGCTTAACGTGGATAGGTCAACCATTTGGCCGTTGCTTCGCCGGAAGTTCACCGTGCCAGCGGTGGGATCCAAGAGGCGAATCACACAACGACCCGTGGTGGTCTTTCCGCAGCCGCTCTCACCCACAACGCCCAAGGTCTCACCTTCGCGGATGAAAAAGCTCACTCCATCCACGGCTTTGACATAACCCATGGTGCGCTTGAAGAGACCTTTTTTGATGGGGAAATACTTGACCAGGTCTTTCACATCTAGAATGATCTGCTTATCACTCATGCTGAGACCTCCTTACTGCCTTTGTAGAGCCAGCATTTGCATGTGTGCCCTGTTTCCAACTCGTACAGAGGAGGCTCCTGCTTGGTACAGATATCCATAGCATGGGGGCAGCGGGGAGCAAAGTAGCACACGTTGGCAGGCAATGTCAGCAGGTTGGGTACCGTGCCTTTGATCGGCGTCAAGCGTTGTTTACGACCAATGGTGGGAATCGAATGCAGCAGGCCCTGGGTATACGGATGTTTGGGGTTATGGAAAATGTCATCAGTTACGGCATGTTCCACAACCTTACCAGTATACATGACGTTGACCCGTTCGGCCATTTCAGCAATGACACCCAAGTCATGGGTGATAATCATGATGGACACACCAAAGTCCTGCTGGATGTCCTTCATCAACCGCAAAATCTGGGCTTCGATGGTCACGTCCAGGGCCGTGGTCGGCTCGTCGGCAATGAGGAACTCGGGGTCACAGGACAGCGCCATGGCAATCATGGCCCGCTGGCGCATACCGCCAGAGAATTGGTGCGGGTACTCGTCCACGCGCTGCTTGGGCGCTGGGATTCCTACCTTAGAAAGCATTTCGATAGCCCGTTCCCGGGCCTGTTTCTTGGTCAGCTTTTGGTGCAGCATCACAGCTTCCATGATCTGTGCTCCCACGGTATACACCGGGTTCAGCGAAGTCATGGGTTCTTGGAAAATCATGGCGATCTCGTTCCCCCGGATCGTACGCATCTCGCTCCCGTTGGGATTAAGTTTGGCAATATCTACGGTCTTGCCATTCTGCCGAGTAAACATAATCTTGCCGCCCTCAATGTCGCCGCGAGGGCGTCGAATGAGCTGCATGATCGACATGGATGTTACACTCTTGCCGCAGCCACTTTCGCCCACGATACCGACGCTCTCGCCGCGCTTAATATCGAAGGTGGCTCCATCTACAGCCTTCACCAGGCCATTGTCACTACGAAAATATGTCTTCAGGTCTTCAACACTGATGACGGTATCTTTATTGGCCACAGAATCATTCCTCCTTGTATCGGACGTTTACGTCCAAAAAGTTGTGCTTCGTCGCTATTTGGACGAGTACGGGTCTGCTGCATCTCGGAGGCCGTCACCTACGAAGTTAAAGGCAATAACCGCAATAACCACGAAGATACCTGGCAACAGCAGCCAAGGGCGCAGAGCCACAGTCCGCATGTTCTGGGCCTGCTGCAGCAGTACTCCCCAGCTGACAACTGGAGGGCGCAGTCCGATGCCAAGGAAGCTCAGGGCTGTTTCCCCGAGGATCATGGCAGGGATGGTGAGCGTAACAGTAACCAACACGTAACTGAGGAAGTTGGGAATTAGGTGCTTGACAATAATCCAGAAATCATGGGCACCCATGGCCACAGAGGCCGCTACAAAGTCCATTTCCCTTAGGGAGAGAAACTTACCGCGAACAACACGCGCCACTTGGGTCCATCCCAAAAGGGAGAGCAGAACGGTAATGGCAAAGTAGGTCTGCAGTGGACTCCAATGCGCCGGTAGGGTAGCACTCAATGCCATCCAGAACGGAATCTGCGGAATAGAGATCAAAATCTCAATAACACGCTGAACTGCCAAGTCCACGACACCGCCCAAGAGACCCGAAAGACCCCCGATCAGCAGTCCAAAGACCAGACTCAAAGCTACACCGATCAAGCCGATGGACAACGAGATCCTAGTACCATGGATAACCCTGGAAAAGACATCCCGCCCCAGAGAATCGGTGCCGAACAAGAAGAATGGATGGTCGCCGTCGATACCGAGCAGGCGGACACTGGCGTTAATGGGACCGACCAGATTGTACGTTGCCCCGGATACGAAGAAGCGCAGGGTATACTTTTGGTCTGGGTCCGGCACATAGATGCGATCCCAAGTATCCGGATCCACCGACGCCTCCAAACCGTAAACAAAAGGTCGAATGTGGAAATTGCCGTCCATATCGATAAATCGAGGCAGCATCGGCGGTGCATAGATGAAGCGAGAGTTACGCTGAACCGGGTCCGTGGTGGCAAAAAAACCGGCAAAAATGGCCACGGAGTAGAAGATGATCAGGACCACGAGCCCGCCCATGGCCAGTCTGTGGCGGCGGAACCGCCGCACCATCAACTGACCCTGCGACAAGGACTTGGCACCCACGTCTTCCCAATCGGCTTCCACCTGTGGTGCTTCGGGTTCAGGGGGTAAAGAAGTGGTTGTCAACATGTCTACGCCTCCTTGTCATAGCGGATCCGAGGATCGACCCACGCCAGCAGTATATCGGAAAGCAGTGTTCCGATGACTGTCAGTGAACTCAAAACAAAAATGAAACTTCCGGCCAGGTACATGTCCTGGGTAAGCAGCGCCTGCAGCAGCAGAGGCCCCGTTGTGGGTAGGTTCAACACCACTGCAGTGATGGCCTCACCGGAAATGATCTGCGGCAGTGTCCAGCCCACTACACTGATAATGGGGTTAATGGCCACCCGAGCCGCGTGCTTGACGATGACCGTAAACTCAGTAAGGCCCTTGGCGCGAGCCGTCTGCACATAGTCCTTGCTCAGTTCATCCAACATGACAGCACGCATCGTACGAATCAAGCCAGCGGTACCGGCCGTACCAATAACGATGATGGGAACCCAGAGATGACTCATCATGTCGAAGAACTTCGCCATGGACCAGGCGGCATCACGATACTCCGGGGAGAACAAGCCGCCAATACTGACCCCGAAATATCGGTAAAAGATGAACATGAGCACCAATGCCAGTAGGAAGTTCGGTATGGCCAAGCCCAAGAATCCAATGGTGGTAAATAAATAATCCCCCCATGAATACTGCTTGACCGCAGAATAGATGCCTATGGGAATGGCCATCACATACGTGAAAATGAGCGTGCTCAAGGAGATAGCCACAGTAAAGGGCAGGCGTTCAGCCAAAAGTCCCGCCACAGGACGATTCCAGTTCCAAGATTGCCCGAAATCACCGTGCCGGACAATCCGCCAAATCCAGTTCACGTAACGAGCTGGAAGTGGTTGGTCCAACGCATACCGACGCTTCAAAGATTCTACCTGTTCTTCCGTAACCCGTGCTCCCTGGGACTCCAACTGAACAATGTACGATGTCAGGTAGTCCCCGGGCGGGAGATCAATGACGAGAAAGGCGATCATCGATATCACGGCTAGCGTGGGAAACATGATCAAAATTCGCCTTAGGATATATGAAAGCATAGTATCCCTCCTCCAGATTCTTTCTGTGCTGCCAGCGCAAGCTGTTGACAACACTTAGTTCTTGCCTTTAATTATGCTGGCTGCGGACCTTCGCGTCGGAAGGCGGCTTTCTAAGTACCCCAGCTTGTTGCTGTCGTGCGGCTAACCCTGCTGGTGCCTGCTGCGCATCATCCTGTACATGGTTTGAAAAGACACCTGAGCATTAACTATAGGAAAGCAAATAAGGATTTCCACTGACGGAGTCTTCCCAGCCGGGCACAGGTTCATGACATTCTTGTCGCTTGCACCGAATACCGCAAAAACTAGCAACTTTGCCACGGATGCACTTGCTGCGAACGCTGTTATATGTGGGTCAATCATTTAGGAAGGGACCCCTAAGGCTTGAAACCCTAGGGGTCCCTTCGTGCTTAGCCGTTGATCATATTCGGTGAAGTCTTCAGTTGCCTACTGCTTCTAGCGGTCCAGCCAGAAATGCTCAGGATGCCAAGCCGGTGTCCACTGGGAATCCCAGGTCCAGTATCCCTGCTCAGGAACATTGCGCATGGCCTTGCTGGCTACCACTGGGAACGGAGCATAGTTGATTGTTCCGATTGTCCACAGATTCTCAGCCTGGGCAGCCAAAATCCGATCTGCCATTTCGGCCCGCACCTGTTCGTCAGGCGAAGTCATCATGGTGTCATACCACTCACGGATATCTTTGACCAACTGCGGCGGCTCTTCGCCTTCGGCTCCGGCGGTGTTGATCCAAGTACCCCACAGAGGCCACTTCGTGCGTTCCCAGCCCGGCCCCGTTGGTACGAAGAACTGTGCTTGGAAGGGGAACAGAATATCAGTGGCTTTGTCACCATGCCAGACGGTAGCATCCATCAAGTTAGCAGGGGCACGCTGACCCTGCAGCTCGCCGCTGATGGAGCGACTGCGGGCATCCACACCCAGCTCCTGCCAATGCTGCGTAACCAACTCAACGTTGGGCCCTTTTGGTGTTTCGTTATCGAAGTACTCAATGGTGAACAGCAAACGCCGACCATCGGGCATCAAACGAAAACCTTCAGAATCCCTTTCCGTTAAGCCCATTTCGTCAAGGAGACGGTTGGCTTCGTCAGGATCATACGCGATGAATGCCGTCTCGTATTCTTCGTTGTAGTGACGGGTCATATCCAGAACAGTGTACTGGGCGGGACGCCCCTGACCGAAGTAGATCACTTGGTTGATCTCGTCACGGTCAATCCCCAAGGACATGGCACGGCGGAAACGAACATCCTGGAAAATTTCCCGCAATACCGGATCCTCATGGGTCATATTGAACATATAGATGGCATCGTTCATGGCACTTTGCCAGAGATAAACGTTGTATCCGCCTTCTTCGGCGAAGTTGCGCATCATAGGATAGTCACGGATATCATTCTGGTAAGCAGCAAAGTCCAAGGCGCCACTGATGACCATCCCACTGAGCACTTCCCGGTCACTGGCAATCTGTGTTTCCAGACGATCGATGTAGGGAAGCTGGTTGCCTTCTTGGTCGACCTTCCAGAAATACGGGTTCCGCACATAGATCCGACGATCGGACGTTATGCTTTCCAGTTTGAAGCCGGCCAGTGTCGGAAGATCCGGCTGCATCGGCGTACCCATCTCGCTCTGGTTACGGTTGCCGTGATACTCATACCATTCTTCAAAGCCAGCAGCGCGTACTTCTTCCATCAAATCATCGTAATCACGATAATTGGGATGGAACTGGCTCAAGTAATGCTTCGGGTAGACATCCCAGGCTGCATGGGTAATCTGATTCAAGAAGTAAGGTTTGGGGTTGTTCCAGCGGTATTCCACTGTGAAGTCATCGACCTTAACAACCTCAACGATTTCCCCTTCCAGACTACGCCAATCACGACCAACCACTGGGGTCAAATCTTCGTTAAGAAGAACATCCTCGTACCAATACATGATGTCATCGGCGGTAAAGGGATGTCCATCGGACCATCTGAGACCTTCACGCAGGTGGAATGTCCAAACAGACATGTCTTCGTTGTGTTCGTAGGCATATGCCACGTGCGGCCGCAGTTCCGTTAGGTCCGGACTAGGCGTTACCAACGTGACAAATATCGACATCAGCATCAAGTCATCGCCCCAGGAAACCGGGCGGATGGTACCTAATCTAGCAGTGCCACCATACTGACCGATGGACTCATACGGTTCCACAACGAATACGTGTTCAGCCTTGGGGAGCCGGTCTTCCACCGGCGGAAGTTCACCCCGCTCGACCATCTGGCGAAGCTCAGGAGCCTCACCAAATTCCATCCCGAACACGTTACTTGTCATAGCTGCAAAAACCACCAAGAGAATAAGCAAAACCAATCTCTTCGTCATGAAGTACCTCCTTGTGTGTATTGTTTGGTCGTACTACTGGATAACGGGCAACATTCTACGATTTCCAGTCGTTCCTTGCCGCATTCCTCCTTTGCTATGACCTTCTTTCTATTCAAAGCTACTTGATTAACTTTCTTCACAATCCTTTAATGTCCTTCTCCATATAAATAGGAAAAATAGCTGTCGCTTATCTTCCATTAACACCACGAGGGCGCGCGTCCCACGGCAAGCGGATCTTTGACGATCTCGACAGACTCCGCACCTCTATGTTCGTACTATTCAGACCGTTATAGAAGGAACTCACACCCTGGCAGCGAACATTACCTCCGACACCTGTTACAGCGATCAATGAAGTCAAATGGTTGCATGGGCCGGCAATGCCGGCCGGATACATACAACACCAGAGGAAGGACGTTGACTATGACGAACACGTTCGAACAGGTACGAGGGCAGCTAGACGCTATCCGGGTTATCGACACCCACGAACATCTTCCGCCTTATGAGAACCGGCGTGATCGGACCGTGGATGTTCTCGGTGAATACTTGAGTCATTATATGAGTTCTGACTTGGTTGCGGCTGGTCTGACCCTGGAAACGTTGGACAAAGCCTGCCGGGTAGAAACGCCTATCAAAGAACGATGGCTGCTCCTGGAACCCTATTGGAACTGGTGCCGACACACCGGATACGGACGAGCCTTGGATCGAACTGTCAAAGGCCTGTATGGCATCGATGGCATTCATGGTCACACCATTGAAGTGCTGAACCAAGCGTTTTTGCAGACGCGAGATGCGCCCGGCCACTTTCGTCACGTTCTCCGGGAACGCTGCAACATCGAGATGGCCCTCTTGGACGCCTGGTGTGACCAGTCCCACTTCGACCCCGAGCTGTTTCGCCCAGTTTGGCATCCCACAGCGTTCGTCACAGGGGCTCATCATGGTTCCACAACCATGCTGCAGTGGATTCGCGAACATCACGGTATCAATGCTGTAGATCTCGATGGTTGGCTGCAGGCCTTTGTGATGGAATTGGAAGGAAACCTCACGAAGGGCACGGTTGCCCTAAAAAACGCCATGGCCTATGAACGGACGCTGTACTATGACCATCAAGTTACCCACACTACTGCCCAGAACCTGTTTGCGGACGCGGTGCGGGTACTGCAACTGCATTCCCCAAGTGACCTGCCGCAGTTCTGCTTTCCCAAGCCCCTCCAAGATTATCTAATGCACAAAATTCTCCAGGAATGCAATGATCGAGGCCTGGTGATGCAGGTCCACACAGGTCTACAGGAAGGCAATGGCAACTACATCCATCACAGCGACCCGGCCCTGCTGTCCAACCTGCTGCTTCGGTATCCCAATGTCCACTTTGATCTGTTCCACATTGGCTACCCATACCAAAACACGGTCAGTGCATTGGCTAAGAACTTTCCCAATGTGACCATTGATCTGTGTTGGGCGCATATTATTTCTCCAGCCGCCCTCCGCGCTGCTTTGGCGGATTATCTCGATGCAGTTCCCTACAACAAGATCATGGCCTTTGGCGGCGATTATCTCTTCATTGATGCTGTCTACGGCCATCTAGAGATGGCAAAAGACAACATTGCCAGCGTCTTAACGGAAAAAATAGAACTGGGAGTCTTCGACTTCGCGGAAGCCCTACACATCGCTGAGCATATGTTTTATGGAAATCCCAAAAGAGTATTTGGTTTGGATATGAAGTCTCCGGGGATTACGTGCTGACGATCCGGAGAATGTACTTGGGCGTCCTGCAATGCGTTCGTATGATGACCGGAACCCTAGTCTTAACCAACGAAATCCCCATTCGCTAACCAAGGTAGTCGTTCGGGTACCGGACATTTATTTATCCGTGCAATAAATGATGCCAATACAAATGCTGCAAGGATCAACGAAAGGCGGTGCGCCGCGTCCGACAAACTCCAGCCGGTTCAGTCTGGGCGATGGCGATCAATGGGTGCACAGGGCTTGGGTGTCGGCTACCAGCAGTGCTTTCCCATTTGTTGAGCCTCGTGGACCCATCGGGAATGTCCCAACTTCCGGAATGTTTTTCCTTTTGTTATCCTCTTTATTGCAGTTATTTTACCAAGGAATTGTCGGAAACGCAAGGATTAATTGTTGTTTAATGCAATAAATTTCCATGCGACCGTTTCCGCTGGCTGGGCCGACCCCTGCCACGTTGGACATGGACACCACGGTGTCCACTGCAGACCCTAAGCCATGAGCAATCTCAGGTGGGCGGAGTCACGGAAATCCACGCCACCCGCAGCGGATTTCGCGGTTCCTGTTTGGCGGTCCCCTGCCACTTTGGACGTGGACACCACGGTGTCCACTGCAGACCCTAAGCCATGAGCAATCTCAGGTGGGCGGAGTCACGGAAATCCACGCTACCCTCAACGGATTTTGCGGTTCCTGTTTGACGGTCCCCTGCAACTTTTGCTGTGGAAACCACGCTTTCCGTCCGATACAGAAAGAGAAGGGTGGTACGGCCACCGTTGGATGTTACCACTGTCCTTCGCGGCCGGAGATGTTTTGGAGATGTTTTATGGAAGATCTTGATAGGAAATCCTTAGTAGATAACGAACTATTTGAGTGCAGTGAAAGTTACCCAGCATCGTTGGTCCTGTCGAGAGGAGTGAAACCATGACCGCTCAGCATCGTGTTTTGGCAGCAGCAGTGTTGCTGTGGATTATGGTATTCGGCAGCGCTCCGGCGTTCGCTCTCGTGGCCGGCGATACTCTGCACATTGGTGGATCGTATGACTATCCACCCTACAGCTACCTTGATGATCATGGTATACCGCAGGGGTTTTCCACGGCCCTCAGCCGAGCAGTGGCTGAAATTCTAGATGTTCCCATTGAGCTGGAGTTGCAGCCATGGTCCATTGTGAAGGAAAGACTACGCAGCGGCGATGTTCACCTTGTTCATGACATCGGTTATTCAACCGAGCGCGCCGCAGAGTATAGTTTCTCGGCCCCGTATCACGTTTCTCCCTATACGGTTTTTAGGGGCCAAGATGCCCCGGGAATCAACGCCATCTCTGATCTGCAGGGAGCGGCCGTTGTGGTGGTCAACAGCGATATCGGGCACGAATATCTAAAGCAAGTTGGTTTTGGTGACGAAGTCCACGTTGTGGCTGATTATCCCGAAGCATTGAACTTGGTCATGACCGGAGAGTATCAATACACAATGATGGATCGGCTGGTGGGACTCTACTGGCTCGCGACCATGAATGCAGACAATGTCACAGACACCGGCGTCTCACCTTTTAGCCTGCGTTACACCTTCGCAGCACCCTTGGAGCAGTACGAGCTCATCGCCGCAGTGAATGGAGCCTTGGCGCTTCTGTGGCAGACCGGTGCCTATCAGAACCTATATGACCAATGGATGACACCCCTAGAATCTATTCACAGCGGGATAGATACGGCCCTTGTGCTGCGCTGGGGAGCGTTGGGAGCCGCTGCCCTGCTCTTTTTGGCAGCCTGGGCCTTGATTCTCCGCAATCAAGTCCATCGGAAGACCCGCCAATTGCGGGATGAACTGGAACGGCGGATTCGCAGTGAGGAATCTCTGCGTTCAATCATCGAGGTACTACCCGACGTCATTGTTCGAGTGAATCGGGACGGGTTCTTCATAGACGTCTATGCATCCACCCAGAGAGTGGCCTTTCTGCGCCGCGACGACATGGTGGGACACCATATCTCCAAAGTACTGCCCGCAGATGTCACCGCGAAGCTTCTAAAAGCACTCCACGATGCGTTAACCAAGGGCCAGATGCAGCAGGTGGAGTACGATATGCGACTGCCCGACGATAGCCATGCCTACTATGAAGCGCGCGTCCTTCCTGTAAACGATCACGAAGTGATCACCTTTGTCCGCAGCATAACGGAGGCTGAAGAAGCAGCCAGCAAGCTCGCCGAGACCCGAGCGTCCTTGGAGCGGGAGCGCATTTTGCTGCGGACAGTGATGGATAATATTCCCAGCGCTATCTACGTTAAGGACCGTCAATCGCGCAAACTGCTGGCCAACAAAGCTGACCTGGCTTACATGGGTGCTGAACAGGAAGCGGAAGTACTGGGCAAGACCGACTTCGACTTCTTTCCGTACCACAGTGCTCAACCAGGCTTCAAGGAAGAGCAGCAGGTCATGGAAACAGGTACCCCCGTTGTGGATACAGAAACCTTGGTCCACAAACCTGATGGCAGCACGGCTTGGCTTTTGACCAGCAAACTGCCGCTGCGAGACGCCAGCGGTGAGGTTGTGGGATTGGTCGGGATCGGCCATGACATCACGGAGCGCAAGAAAACCCAGGACTCCCTTGAGTATTTGACCTTTCACGATCCCCTTACGGATCTGTACAATCGACGCTTTGTTGAAGACGAGCTGCTCCGCCTCGAAAAACAAGCGGTTGTCCCAATCAGCGTTGTTATGGCCGATGTCAACGGACTGAAGATCGTCAACGATTCCTTGGGCCACGGGGCCGGTGATCGTCTGCTGATCACAGCAGCACAGGTTCTGCGAACATGCGTTTCCCATGACGATGTGGTGGCACGGACCGGCGGCGATGAGTTTGTCATCCTCATGCCGGGTCAGGGTCCCGAGGCAGCGGAAGCCCTCTGCCAGAGCATCCGCCGCCGGGCGGCTCAGGTTCGAAGTGGCCCCATTGATCTGAGCATTGCCTTGGGACACGCCACAAAAGGGGAGACCGATCAGACGTTGGTGTCCATTCTCCATTTGGCCGAAGACTACATGTACCAAGACAAAAGCTCCAACTCCCAGAGCAGCCGCAGTGCCTTGGTGCGTTCGTTGATGAAAACCCTACAGGAGAAGAGCTTCGAAACGGAAGAACACGCTCATAATTTGCAGTTTTTAGCGGAACGCTTGGCATTGAAACTTGAGTTGACGAATCGCGAAATCAGTGAAGTATCCCTTTTGGCCGTCCTCCATGACTTGGGCAAGGTTGCCATCTCCGAAGACATTCTGCAGAAAGCAGGTCCTCTCACTGATGAGGAATGGCAGGTCATGCGTAAACATCCAGAGATCGGACACCGCATCGCTTTGTCGTCTCCGGATCTCGCCATGGTGGCCGATGGAATTCTCAGTCATCACGAGCACTGGGACGGGCGCGGGTATCCCCGGGGTTTGGTCGGCGAAGAAATCCCGTTGGCAGCTCGCATCGTGGCCCTAGCTGACGCCTTCGATGCCATGACCAGCCAGCGCCCATACAGCCACCGGAAATCGGTTGGTGAGGCCATCGCCGAACTACGGCGCTGCGCTGGCAAACAGTTCGATCCCCATCTTGTGGAGCCGTTCATCGATGTGGTCCAGACGTCATCATCCAAAGCCAATTAAGCAACTGTCTCCAACGAAGAGCAGCACTCGGCCTTTATGGTTCGGGTGCTGTTTTTTGCCGAAAGACACCGGTGGTGATTACCATCTTCCTGGAACCTGTGGGCCACAACTGCGATGTTCGTGCCCATCCAGGCGGCGAGACCCATAATAATAAGCGATCGCGTTATCGTTAATTAGATATGAACATATCGTGAAATTTACCCTTGCGTCGGCGGCGAAGTCTGTGTATTATATACCTATACCCCGTAAGGGTTTTTATTCTTGCCCTATACATAAGGAGGAGTTTCTGTGTCACTGTACATCAAAACCAATCGCATCTTTAACCCTGTTCGCCAGTACTCATGGCTGTTCACCCTGCTTGTGGGCCTTGGCGGCCTCTGGTATCCCCGTTTGGGACTGTTGGTTCTTCCTGTCATGGTGAGTCTGACGACGTTGGCCATGTTCAAGGGACGATACTGGTGCGGCAACATCTGTTCCCACGGAAGCTTTTTTGACGTTTTGCTTATGCCCTTCAGCCGCAACGGCCAAATTCCCAAGCTGCTTAAGTCACCGGTCCTGGCCTGGCTTTTCTTTGCCTTTTTCGGATGGAACATTGGGACGAAGATCGGACGGGTGGCAGGCCTTTGGGGTACCATGGAGTTTTGGGACCGCCTCGGATTCATCTTCGTCAGCAGTTACTTGATGGTGATGATCGTCGGTGGTGGGCTGGCACTGGCTTTCAGCCCGCGGACATGGTGCAGTTTTTGCCCCATGGGCACACTGCAGGTGCTGTCCTATCGTTTGGGCAAGCTCTTAAGGCTGAATGGTGCCACCGATGCCAAGGTAACGGTGGCTAACCAAGATATGTGTCATACCTGCGGTAAATGCTCTCGGGTCTGCCCCCTGCAGCTAACTCCCTATTTGGCCTTCAGTGACAACAATCAATTCGAGGCCGATGTCTGTATCCGCTGTTCCACCTGTGTCTTGAACTGCCCAGCCGGCATCCTATCTCTGAATCCTCAGGACGAAGCAATTCAGATTAAAGAAGGGACCAGCAGCGAAGGCTATGAACACCGTGTCGAGATTGCCGCCACCTTGGCCGATACCCGCGATTTGGCACCGGATGTTCGGGAGTTCACATTCAAGCTGCAGGAGCCGCGCATCATCCAGTACACACCCGGGCAGTTCATTCTTGTTAAGATCCAAGACGAGCCCAAGATGTATCGCGCCTATTCCATTTCGCATTACAACAAGGAAAAGGGAGAGCTGCGCATAGCCGTCAAGCGGATGCCCTCTGGTTACGGCACAGGAATATTGTTCAATAACTTCCGCAAGGGCATGTCTGTAACATTGGAAGGACCCATGGGTCATGAGCTGGTGGTGGACAAGACGGCCGCAAATGTGCTCCTGGTGGCCGGTGGCATCGGAGTGACCCCTTTCCTGCCCATTGTGGAAGACATCGTTGCGAACGCCCCCCATGTCCAGGAAGTCACTCTAATCTATGGTGTGAACCAACGCAGCGAGTTCCTCTACGATGACGAATTTCAACGCCTGCAGGCCAAGTACAGCCAGTTCCGTTTTATCAAGGTGGTAGCTTCTGATGAAACCTGGCAAGGACCCAAAGGCTTTGTTACCGATGTTATGAAGGATATGGATCTTTCATCCAGCACCATTTATATGTGTGGCCCGAAACCCATGACCAATGCTGCCCAAGGCTTACTGGCGCAAAAAGGCGTCCAGGAAACAAAAGTATTTCTGGAAAGCGCCTAGAACGCAGGGCAGCCCATCCCAACAGTCGGCGAAGGTTTTGGGAAGCGCTGTAACACCGTTGCCTACGACACAAGGCCCGGAAGCTGGCAATCAGCCAGTCTCCGGGCCCTGCTGTTACTTGTCATCGGTCATAAATGAGCAATGGAGCAGGTGATGGACTCTAATACTTGAAGCAGGGCTGCGGCCGTGTCTAATGATGTGAAGCACACCACTCCGTTTTCCACGGCTTCCCGCCGAATGCGAAATCCGTCTCGGGCGGGCTGCCGACCCTGGGTCAATGTGTTGATGATATACTGGGCCTGACCGCTGCGGATTTGATCGAGAAGATGCGGCTGGCCGGCACCGATCTTGTTCACAGTGACAGCGGGGATCCCTTCGGCCCGCAGTCGCCGGGCCGTACCCTCAGTGGCGGAGATATCAAAGCCCAATTGGTGGAAGCGTCGAATCAAGGGAACAGCTTCATCCTTATCCTTATCAGCGATGGTGCAGAGTACTCCGCCGTGGGTGGGCAGCGACATCCCCGAAGCCAGCAGACCTTTGAAGAGCGCTTTTTCCAGGGTGGCATCCCGGCCCATAACTTCGCCGGTGGATTTCATCTCAGGACCCAACGAAATGTCCACGCTGCGCAGTTTGGCAAAGGAGAACACAGGAACTTTCACCGCAACCCAAGCTGGTTCTGGATGACAGCCCGTGGTATAGCCCAGTTCCGACAGGTGCTGGCCCAAGATGACCTTGGCTGCCAAATCGGCCATGGGAACACCGGTGATTTTGCTTAATAACGGCACCGTCCGGCTGGAACGGGG
>PWMW01000303.1 GCA_003559095.1 Clostridiales bacterium
ATATCGACGAACTCGGTAATGCGAATAAATACCAAAAAATTTAACATTAAATTCTTTCAATGTAAAGGCGTTTACCAGCCATTTTCCAATTGACGGCAGACCAAAAAGATGCTAATATATTAGTGGGATGGTTGGTGAATATGTTCACGATTATATTCAGAAATCTTTAGGAGGTCATTTTGTGAAGAAACTTTCTCTGGTTCTTGTTTTGGCACTGATTGTGGCAGTCTCCGGATCGGCGATTGCCAACAACTGGGTAGACGGCACATATGAAGCTTGGAGCGACGCTGGTCGCAACAGCGTCAAGTATGCCAAGGTCTTCATTGAAGACGGCGAACTGGTAGCTGTTATCCTGCGTGAGTACACCCAGCGCTTTATCGAAAAGGACTGGGCTGTATATTCTTGGGAAGAGGCTCGCGTAGCCGCTCAGACCCTCCCCCTGCAGTTCGTCGAAGCTCAAGGTCCCGACGTGGACATCGTTACTGGTGCTACCAGCAGTTCGGAAGGTTATATGCAGGCTGTTGAGCGTGCTCTGATTAAAGCAGACCCCGATGCTATGGCTGACCGCACCTACTTTGACGGTACCTTTTTGGGCCGTTCTCATGCGGGCTCCCGCGGCTACTACGAGGTTGTTTGGGTAACTTTGGAGAATGACGAGATGGTTTCTATCGACCGCATCGAGCGTGTGAACGCCGACCACAGCCTCCAAGACGTGGAAGAATATGATGAGCGCTGGCCACTGTCTGCAGCTCGTGCCAACTACATGGAGACTGCTCTGGATGCCGAACCTGGCTTTTTGGATACCATCACTGGTGCCACCGGCGCCACTTTTATGTGGAACATTGCCGTCCGGGACGCTCTGGATAACGCTCGCATCCGCTGATATAGAAAGCCTACTCTGATTCGTTAGTTGGTTTGTTCAATCAAATCGACCAACCAAATCCCAAGAAAGAGCCCGTGCTCATAGCACGGGCTCTTTCGTCGCTGTGGTGCGGTCCACAGCACCTAGCTTCTACAGGTTCATCCAGTTCCATACCTTGGACTCTTCATTGGCAAACCAATCCTCGGTATCGGTTAGGAAGTAATAGACGTTTTCCAGAGCATTGAGGTGCTCGCCTTCTTCCACCTGCATGGCTTTGAAGAACTCCTTCTCCGCGTTGGAGCTGCTCTTGGCTGCAGCGTCTTGGTACATGGCATAACCGCGCCGCTCCATATCCATGGCAACAGTTAATGCTTCCACATTATCCTGTAGTTTGAGCTCTTCTTTGCTCAAGGACTTAAAATAGGCTCTGATGGAGTCTTCGAGCTTGTGGCCCGTGGTTGTCGGCGGGAACTCCTCGCCGGCTTTCATGGCCTGATAGATTTCGTGAATCCGCATTTGATGCTGGTTTTCCTCGACGGCCAACGCTAAGAACAACCGTTTGACCAAGGGATTCTGCGCCTCTTTGGCTTTGTTCTGGTAATAGGTTGCACCATTCTCTTCAAAATCCAATGCCTGTTGAATCACTTCGGGAACTTGCTGACTCAAAATATCTCCTCCTTCGAAACGTAGATGGCAGGTAATGGGTACACTTAACTATATTCGTAAGCAACAGCAAAAATCCTTTTTTTAGCCACCAACAATCAAGGTTAGTACCGCTGCCACCAGCAAGCTGGGGAGCAGGTTGCCCACTGCGATCTTGGCCATTCCCAGGATATTGATGCCAATGCCGAGAATCAGAAGTCCTCCCACGGCCGTAATCTCCGTGACCATGGCCTCGGTAAGGTAAGGTTCGATGCTGCCAGCCAGGAGTGCCAGGGCTCCCTGATACAAGAAAACTGGTATAGCAGACAGGGCTGTGCCCAGGCCGAAACTGGCTGTGAAGAAGATCGAGCTAATACCATCCAGCATGGACTTGGCGTACAGGATATCATGCTGTCCCGTAAGACCGCTCTCAAAGGAACCGAGGACAGCCATGGCTCCCACACAGTAGACTAAGGTGGCCGTGAGGAAGCCCTGGGCGGCTCGGTTCTCGTGACCATTGCCCGGTATCTTCTTGGTCAGCATCATGCCGAACCGGTTGAGGCGGTCTTCCACCTTAAGGATTTCGCCCATAACCCCGCCAATGGTCAAACTGGCAATAACAATGAGCATGTTGTTCGTTCCCAAACCCATACTGACACCAATGGCGATAACAGCCAATCCCAATCCCTGCAGCACGGTTTGGCGAATGCCCTCGGGCATCGGAAGCAGCCACCCCACTGTGGATCCCAGAAGAATGGCTGCGGCGTTCACAATGGTACCCCACAACACCATACATCGTTCCTCCCAACGTTTCCTTCCAGAAAAAGAGTTCGACTCCCAGCGCAAAACCCCTGCTGAATGCCGCGCAAATGGCGCCTTGCGCATGCTCGACGGATCCAGTGCGGCCGCAGCAGCAGCCGCTCCAAACAGCCATGATTAGAGGCCGTGGTCACGGAAATCCCCAGTAACGGGACTTAGCGGTTGCTGTGAGGCGTTCCCATGCCACCTTAGATTTGCACACCTAAACATCGATGCGGCGCTCCCAAAGCCGGACACTGGCGTGGAGCAGCAGATATCCGAAGAGCAGTGCTCCAAACAGTCCGGAGATGTTCACCAGTTCTTCGGAAACCAGCATGACGCCGTCAGTAAAATGGAGGTTCTTGATGGTAATGTACCAAGGGGGAAGATAGAATGTGGCGTTCTCCATGATCTTCGAGAACACATAAATGCTGGCCACAAACACCGCGCCCACCACCGGCAGCCGCCACTGCGGGAGACCGCGTCCGACGAGATAGGCGAAGATCACCGCCGGCAGGAAGCAGATGTAGCTGAAGGCTACCATAAGAAATACTTTCAAAGCCGTGGCATACAGTACGTCCAAGTGGGGCCCCAAGAATGTCTGACTTAACAGCGGCAGCGAAAGTCCGCCCAGCAGCAGAGATAGCAGGAGTAGGCTGGTGATCACCGCCAGCAGTTTGGCGCCCAAGGGCATCCACCCAGATACGGGCAAGGTCAGCAACCATTGAATGGTGTCCTCATTCCATTCTGAACGCAGGCTTTGCAGAAGGCGCAGGAGGCCAAAGAAGGGCAGCATGATACCCATGGCCCCGATAATCACAAGCCGCATCACGGGGTCCTCCAGACGGACCGAACTGTAGAAAAACAACCCGAAGATGGCACCGGCCACGAAAACAAAACTGGTCAACTCTGTCCGCAGTTCCTTGGTGTAGAGAGAAACGAATCGCATCAATGGCCCACCTTCCCAAATAATTCAACGATGGAACACCCATGTTCGGCTCGCAGCTCATCGGCGGAACCCTGCAGGAGGATCAAGCCTTGATGCATGAAAAGAATCTCGTCGAACAGCCGCTCCGTCTCTGCCACTTCATGGGTGCTGATAATCATGGTTTGATCGCCGAAGCGAAACTGTTCCAGCAGTGCCTGCAGGATCTTCTGCCTTGAAAGAGGATCGATACCTGCCAGGGGCTCGTCTAACAGCTGCACTTTCGCCTCCCGAGACAAGGCAGCGGCCAAACGCAGCCGTGCCTGCATACCCTTGGAAAGAGTTCCCACTTTAACGTCCGTGGGAATTTCCATGAAACGCACTAACTCGTCACAGCGCTCTTGGGAAACGTCCCTGAAGAAGAGTGCCTGCTTCTGCAGCACCTCTTTAGCCGTCATCCATTTGGGGAAGGCATTGGTCTCGGGGGCATAGGAGGTCCATGCCTTCGTTGGGGGACCTACAGCTGTATTTTCAATGAGGGCCCGTCCCCGGGTGGGAAACTGAACACCGGCTAGAAGCTTGAGCAGCGTAGACTTGCCGCTTCCATTCTCGCCGAGCAGCCCGACAATACGTCCCCGTGGTATTTCGAGCGTTATGCCGTTGACGGCTTTGGTGCGTCCGAAATGCTTATGAATGTTGTCCAGCTGAATCATGTCCGCCGCCTCCCTTTTCTCCGAGCTGTGAATGCACCCATTCCTTTATGGCTGGGTTTGAGAACCCTGCTGCAGTTAGTTTCCCGCAGAACTGCTGCCACGCTTCCTGGGCTGCCTGTTCCTTCAGGCGAGTGATCTGCTCTTCCGTTACCTTGACGAACGTACCTTCACCCCGCCGGGTTTCGCTCCATCCCATCCGTTCCAGTTCCATAAAGGCCCGCTGGACCGTGTTGGGATTTACTTTCGCCTCCGCTGCCACCTCCCGCTGTGACGGCAGCCGGTCACCGGGCCTTAGTTCACCGCGCACAATGGCATCAGCGATGGTGGTCACCAGCTGTTGGTAGATGGGACGATCTTCGCGCAGGTGGAATTTCATACACCCAACCCCTTGGAAACGAAATAGTGTACTAGTATGCTAGTACACTATAGTTATATCATACTATCGTGGTTTGTCAAGGAAAAAAGAGCGGAATTACCGCTCCTCAGTAAGGCCCATAATATTGTAGCCAGCATCGACGTAGATGGTCTCACCTGTTACACCACTGGCCAAATGACTGGCCAGGTAGACGGCGGTGTTCGCCACCTCGTCCGCTGTGATCCCCCGTTTCATGGGAGTGCGTTCTTGATACTTGTCCAGCATATCCACAAAACCGGAAACACCACGGGCAGCCAACGTATTAATGGGCCCCGCCGAAATGGCATTGACGCGAATCTGTCGTGGACCTAGATCATAGGCTAAGTAGCGGACACTGGCCTCCAAGGCAGCTTTGGCCACGCCCATGACGTTGTAGTTAGGAACCACTTTTTCCGCTCCATAGTAACTCATAGCCATGATGCTGGCACCATCACGGAGAATAGGCGCAAAGGCTTGGAACATGGCGGTCAAGGAGTAGGCGCTGATATCCAGCGCCATCTTGAACGACTCTCGCTGGGTCTCCAAAAACGGTTTTTCCAGGCACTCTCGTGGTGCAAAGGCCAAGGAGTGTACCAGAATATCTACATGACCAGCACTGCTTTTGGCGGTAGCTGCTGCGGCAGCCAGCTGGTCATCATCGGTCACGTCCAGCGGGATCAAAGCCAAGGGAGGGTTCTTTAGTTCCTCAGCCAGCTTCTCCACGTTGCCCTTGGTCCGCTCGTTCTGGTATCCCAACAACAGCTGGGCACCTTGGGCGTCCATTTCACGGGCGATGGCCCAAGCAATGCTGCGCTTGTTTGCCGGATTAAACACTGCGGCTACTTTGTTTTTCAATAGCATATGGCATTCTCCTTGAATGTGAGCACCAGCTGTGGCAGGACGACTCTGCCATCGTTGGCGCTTTGTTTAGTTCTTGCATTGCTGACTGCTATGTGACAGGTGGCCAAACAGTGCCTTCCCCAAGCTCAGCACTGCTGCTAACACCCAGTTGTTGAGCAGCACCGGTGTACCGATCGGACTTCGGGGAACGCCACTGCCTGCGCCGAGCTTGCAGATTGGTGTATGCTCTGGGCACAATAGTCGCTCTCAACCTATTTCGCATTGCCAGGACGCTTTTCCTGCACACTAAGACTACTACTTACTGCTAACACCAAAACCCCATTACGGATCTAAAGACCGAAGATTATGAAGTTTGCTTCCTACAGCCCATATGATGTATAATACCCTTTGACAGATCCTATGCCAGTCCGCTGCCGGGACGCTCGGTGGCTCCAACGGATAGAAGGTCGCGCCGGTTGGCGCTGCCTGCCCGCGCTGCGGCGCTGCTGTGGAAAGGAGTTTTATGTTGGATCCTTTAGTTAAGCGAATCAACGAGCTGTACAAGAAACAAAAGGCCGGAACGCTGACGGCTGCTGAACGGGAAGAACAAGCTTCCCTGCGGCGAAAGTACATTGATCAAGTGAAGGGCAATCTAGCGGCTACACTAGATAACACCGTCATAGTCCGGGAGGATGGCAGCCGGGAACGGCTGCAGAAGCAGCCGTCAGACAAGAAGCTGCATTAATGGGAGTTTCACCAAAGGTCATTACGCAAAAGAAGGTGCACCGAGAGGTCGGGCACCTTCTTTATCATTCAGTCATTTTCCATCAGCGCATGCAGGTCAGCTAAGGCGTCCAGGAGCATGGAAACTTTACTTTGATCCAACTGTTTCAACTTCTTGGACAGGAATATCATACGGTCTTCCATCACCTTGCGGATAATGGCTTCTCCCCCGGGGAGGATTTCCAGGCGAATCACCCGGCGGTCCTCTTCATCGCGAATGCGCTGAACGAAGTCCATCTTCTCCATACGATCTACCAAATCCGTAACGGTGCTGGATGCCAGGAAGAGATTAGCACACAGCTCACCCATGGTCAGCTTTTGGTTCCGCAGATGAAGCAGAGCATAATACTGAGGCAGTGTCAACTGATGCTGGCTCAGCAGCTCCCGCGTGTGGTGACGGATCAGGACGGAGATCTTGCGCAGATGGAACTCGATGTCTTCAACTTGTGGATGGTGATGCATAGTTGCCTCACGGTATGCCCGTGCCGGGAATGCTCAGCGCCGATGGCAGTCCGTGAGAATCACCTCCTCCGGTGGATTCCTTTGCATATTCCCCAGCCGTCAAGATTACGACGGCAAGTCTGAAATATCAGTCTGCATTAGTGTATCATATTCTTTGCCGAAAGTCTACGAAGTTCTTGTCACTCAGAGGCCGCTGCCTGAGGGTTCGTCAGCCTGAAAGACAGCCGCAGGAGGCTTTCGGTCAAATGCATATGCTCGATGACCACGTCCTCGGGAGCCTGCAGCCGCAGCGGTGAGAAGTTCCAAATACCCTTGACACCTTGGGCCACAAGACGATCGCACATCTCCTGGGAAACTTCCCGTGGCGTGGCCAGCACACCGATATCCACCTTGTTGGTACTGAGATAGTGTTCCAGACGACTTACAGGTTGGATTATGCATCCGGCTAAGTAATTGCCTTCTAACAAAGGATTGCTGTCGAAGATGGCCCGGATATCAAAGCCGCGGTTGCGGAAGTTCCCGTAACTGGCCACGGCTCGACCGAGATTACCGGCACCAAGCAGAACCATGTGGTATGCGCGGTTCAAGCCGAGAATTGCTTTGATCTGTTCCAACAATTGATCCACCTTATAGCCATAGCCCTGTTGGCCAAAGGAACCGAAATAGCTGAAGTCAGAACGAATTTGCGCGGCGGTGATCCCCAAGGCCTCCCCCAGCTGCGCCGAGGAAATGCGTTGAATGTCATTTTCTGTAAGTTCGGTCAGATACCGGTAATACACAGGCAGTCTGCCAATGACGCCATCAGGAATGCCTGCTGCTTTCTTTTTTTCGCGAGTCGACATGTCATTCCCCCCAACCGATGAATTGAACAGATGCGGATATTTCGGGTTGCAAACAATGCATGTCTATAGAGTTCTCCACAAATGTCTTGTATCCTTTTTCACAAGAAAAAAACCTGCCGCGGATTTCCGCAATAGCAGGTTTTTCATCATCTCATTCCAACAGGCCCAACTCTCGTCCATTGTGCCGCAGGACATCGAGCAGGGTTACAGTGTCCCGGGGACCAGGAAAATTAAGCAGCGAGTAGTAGGGACGCCTATCCTGGGCAAAGGCTTCTCCCTGAGCACTGTGCCAATTGTCAATAATGACATCCGGGTCAGCGGCCACCAACTCGGTAATTTTGCCCGGTGTGACCTCTCCTGGGCCATAGACAACCACAACATCATAGCCCAACCAGCGCACGAACCGCTCTTGATGACCCTGTACGGCGGCGGTGATGCTCGCTGTGTCGGCAGCAGCGGCTCCGGCCTCCAATTCGGCAGCCAAGGCTCGCAGCTGTTCAGCCCACTGTGCAAACTGCTCTTCCCTGCCGAGGCTGGCAGCCAATTGCGCTACCGATTCTTCCAGAATAGGGGGACTGTTGTTGGTGTGTACCAGCAGAACCTGCTCTTCAGGAATATTGGCCGCCTCCACAAGATTGCGGATGAATGGCTCATAGCCAGCCCAGATCACATAATCTGCGTCCAAAGCCAGTTGAATATCTCGTGGGCGAAAATCATACTCCGCCGGATGCCGCAGTTCCACAGGGGCCAAAACCAAGACGTCGGTGATGCCCAAGGCTTCCACCATAGCCCCCACCCACGTTGTGGAGGCTACCACCGAGATATCACTAGCGGCCGCGCTAGCGGCAGCGATTCCCCCCACTAATAGCATCAAGATAACAAACATCACAGTCAGTCGTTTCATCAATGCATCCTCCTTTGTTTGAAATAACTAAGAGCAAGAATCAACGCACCGGTAACGGCCACACTAGCTCCCACTGGCAGATCCAGCGTGAGCGCCAGAAAAAAACCTCCCGAAGCGCTGAGCACACCGAAGACCGCCGTCAACACCAAGGCCATTCTAAAGCCATTGGCCAGCGGTAGGGCTGCCATGGCAGGCAGCAGAATCACCGCATCCACCAAGAGCGCACCCACCAGGCGCAGGGCCAAAGCCACTGCTGCGCCCAGCAAGACGAACATGACCAAACGGATCTTGCCCACGGGAACGCCCAGAATGGCAGCGAGCTCTTTGTCCAACAACACCAGCTGGATCTCGCGATAGAGTACCGTATAGAAGAGTACGGTCACTACACCCAGGACAATCACGAAAATCAAGTCCAGACGGGATAACAGCAGGACACTGCCGGCAAAGATTCCAAAAACCTCCATGGCGGGGATTCCAGACTTAGCCAGCAAAATAAAGGCGACAGCGAGGGACCCGGTCATGAAGAATCCCGAGAGGGCGTTGGTGGACAAACGCACACGGTCGCCAAGCACCCCCATAACACCAGACACCAGCAGAATTAGGGCAAAGGCCCCCACCGTAGCGCTAACATCCAATGCCATGCCGATAGCTGCACCCAATAGGCCCACATGCATCAGGGTAAAGCGCAGTCCCGTGAGGCTCAAGGAAATGACCATCACTCCCCACAAGGAAAGCAGTCCACCGGCAAGGAGCAGGCCCACAAACGCTTGCCGAATCATGGGAATCTCGAGAGCTTGCAGCCAACTCATGCCGCCACCTCATTCAACAGGCCATGCTGCATGTGCCATGTCTGGCTGAATCCCCATGGGTGCTGAATCTGATGGGTTACCACGAGAATGGTCAACTGCAGGCGGCCGTGGAGTTCCTTGATCTGCTCCACCAGAGCCTCCTGTGCTTCTGGATCGAGATACGTTGTAGGTTCATCCATCAAGAGAATCTCTGGGTCCCGCACAAGAGCCCGGGCCAAGGCTACCTTTTGCCGTTGGCCCCCGCTGAGTTGACGGAGGTCCCGGTGGGCCAAAGCGGCAATACCCACCAACTCCAGTGTTTCTGCAACCCGCCGCCTGTCCTCTTTTCCGGGACGTTTAAGGCCGGAAAAAAACCGCCCCCAACGCCCGAGCAGTACGGAATCCATGACGGTAATGGGCAGCTGTCCCGGTGCTTGTATCTGCGCCAAGTAGCCAATTTGGCGTCGGATCCAATCACGGTCCTTGTTGGAACGAATGGATCGCTCCAAAATCCGCAATTCGCCTTGGGTTGGCTGCAAAAGCCCGCAGATGACCTTCAGAAGCGTGCTTTTGCCGGCTCCATTGGGCCCGAAGATGCCCACATAGCTGCCGCGCGGTACGATTAGGTTTGCCTTTTGCAGTACTTCCTGGTCATAGCCTGCTGAAATATTCTGCAGTTCAATGGCCTTTGTCATCATGTTCGTTCTCCTTATTGTGGCAGTGGGCAGCCGCCACCGTTAAGGCTCCCCTCACTCCCTTCATCCCCAGCAGTTGATCAGCCAATTCTTGGACAGCCGCAGCGGAACCGTTGACAACCATCACTTTCAGGCATGTGTCAGGATCTAGATGCACCTGCAGGTTGGCCGAAATAATGATCGACGGATGGCATGACGTCTGCACGGGTTTTAGTTTCAGTTTGTACGGATAGATCAGCGTGATGGTTCCAGCTACCTGCGCGCTGGGACTGAGGGATGCGGTCTGCGTCAAAGCTTGTATCGCTAAGTCGCGCACGGCCTCCGACCGGTTCGCATAGTCTTTTCCCTGCAGCCAGCGGTCGAATTCAGCCAGCAGTTCCTCATCCATAGAAACTCCAAAACGCGTCAATCTGCCCATGGCCATGCCTCCTACCGTGCCACGAATGAACATATTCGTAGCAAGGTCTTTGTAGTATTCGCCGTCAGCAACGAGACTCCTGCTATTGGACACTAAGTTCCTGCGCTTTTTCCAATGTTTGCTCGCCCACCCGATCGTGGATGGTCACCTGCGCTGTGTAGGTGGTGCGCGGAATCCACCCAGGGATATCTACCCAAATGTAAAACCATAAAGAAGCGGGAACGTGGGGATCCCAGTGAACATAATCCACCACATTCTCTTGGGCGAATAAACGCAGGCCCCCCTGGGATCGCAGCGCCACGTCGATGGAGACATCAGTGTAGTACTGCCGCTTCTCTTCGTCCCAGAGGCTTTCATACCCGCCAATCTCCATATAAACATAGGCCCGCGTTCCCCGCTGGAACACGCCGGCTTTGTTGACGACATAGTCTCCGTAACCGGTAATTTCATCGGCCCATTCGATCTCCAGGAAGCGAAAGCCGGTGTCCTCTTCCAGATTGTTCGGCGCCGGATCGGCAGCGCAGGCCAAGACCGGCCCCAAGGCACTGAATAAAACGATCAACAGCAACAAGTATTTCATCTTTCAACCCCTCTTTCTAGGAATTCCGGTGGACGGCGTGGAATAGATACAAGAGTTCCATGCAGCTGTGCGGCGTTGGCCGCAAAGTGGGCCAGGACCACTGCCGTGACCGAGCAGCCGCTGTTTAACAGCACGTGGTCAACACGGCACATGTGGCACCATCTTCGGGAAAGGATGACAACATGCTGAAGCAACTTACCAAGGGCCGTTGGACCCGGCCCAGCGACAAACAAGCGGTATATACGGAGATTGCCCCGGGACAGCGCTGGGGCATTCGCGTCACCTTGATTGCGGATTATGCCAAAGTGGAAGCCGTGGAAGGCGAAAAAGGTACTTGGTACAAAGGACCGGATCGCTACTCCACTACGGTGTACCCCCCCTCGCGCTTGGAACGATGGAAGGGAGTTAACTTTGAAGACAAGATCATGGCGGAAGTGGCCAGAAAACGCCAAGTGGCCGCGGAAGAGAACCAGCGCGCAACCACCAATCCGCCATCGGGAGTCTAGACTGGAGGAGGTGTGCCCTTGAAGATCCTTATTGTCGGAGATACCGTAGATCCACAGCTTTACGATCACTTTCGGCGCGATCGTTTTCCTGACAACATTGATGTCATTCTTTCTGTAGGTGATCTGCCAGCGTGGTACCTATCATACCTAATGTCCGTGTTCAATACGCCTTTATATTATGTTCGAGGAAACCATGACACTTCCTTTGAGCAAACCCCTCCGGAGGGCGGCGAAAATATCGATGGACGGATTGTTCATTTTCGCGGTCTCAACATCCTTGGCTTGGAGGGCTGCATGTTCTACCACTCTCCGTCTGCTGTCCAGTATACCGAAAAACAAATGTGGTGGAAGTGGCAGCGACTGCGCTTTTCGTTGATGCTGCGCCGGCGCGTCGACATTATACTTACCCATGCGCCGCCTTTGGGGATCCACGATGCCGAGGATCAGTGCCATCGAGGCTTCTTAACGTTTTCACAGATGATCCACAAGTATCGCCCGCAGTATTTTATCCATGGCCATACACACCTGAATTACGGCTACAAGCAAAAACGCATTGACGTGGTGAACGAGACGACGGTGATCAATGGCTACGGATATCATATACTTGATATTGAACAGCCATAGCCGTGTTGACAAATGGAGGTGCAGCGGTGCTCTTTTCTAGACCTGCGGAATCATTCGAAGCAGCGCGCCAGGAAGAAGGTCTAACAGACATGATCGATCTTGGCCTTCGGACCGTGGAACTGCGGCAGGTTGTGGGTTCTGTCAATCGCTGGCAGGACTTTGACTCGCATTTTCGCATCCGCAATCGCTCCACGCGCTACCGTTACGAGCGCATTAAGAAAGCTGTGGAGCGGGGCGAGGGTATGCCAGCGGTGGAACTGTACAAGATCAAAGACAAGTACTATGTGGTCGATGGCAACCATCGGGTCAGCGCTGCCAAGCAGGTTGGCCAGACCTACATTGACGCACACGTCATCGAATATCTGCCGCCCGCCGATAACCGGGATCATCTGCTCTGGCGCGAACAGTCCAGCTTTCAGCGGAAAACGAACCTGACGGGCATTCGCTTCACTGAACTGGGCAGCTATCGCAAGCTTCTGCTCCAGATTGAAGAGTTCCGCCGGGAGGAAAGTGCCGTGTTAGGTGAAGAACTCACGATGACGGCTGCCGCGCAAAGCTGGTATGCGGAGATTTATCAGCCCGTGGCTGAGCAGATTCGCCAGGAGCGGCTGCTGGATGAGTTTCCCAATCGCACGGAGGCAGACCTCTTTTTGTATGCGACCTATCACAAGATGGCCAAAAATCGTCTGGAGCAAGAACCAGTGAGCTACCGCGACGTGTTAGCAGAGTTCAGCCGCCAGACTCTGAATCGCAGTTTGGGACAGAAGATCGTGGATACGGTAACCAGTGTTCTCCATCTGGCAGACCATCCAGCTCACTGCCCTCACGGGCTGCTGCTGGACGAAGACGGCCTGGTACGAGTAGTGAGGGACTGCCGCGGCTGCCGCAGTTGTCAACCGCCAGAGCGGGATACGGCGACCTTAATCCGTGATGAAGACAGCGGCTGAATGCCTTGCCCGCTGCAAATTCCAGATCCGCTGCACCGCCGCTGGCGCTGCCTAGCTGCGGATTAATCTCTGTGCTTTTGAAGGGAGCTTTCATGTTGTCCAAGTCCACTGAACGGGAAATTCTGCGGCGCTTAGCGGCGCACTATCCGAATCCAACAACTGCGCTGCACCATACGACACCATTCCAATTATTGGTGGCCACCATCTTGTCAGCGCAGTGTACCGATGAACGAGTCAACATCATTACCAAGGAGCTGTTTGCCTGCTGCCCTACCCCGCAAGCCATGAACGATCTCTCGGAAGCAGACATCGCTGGCTTTATCCGCAGTGCTGGTCTCTGGCAGGCTAAGGCCAAAAACATCAAAGCCGCCTGCGCTCTCCTGCTGGAGAAGCACGGCGGCTGTGTACCCAAAACTCGCGAGGAACTGATGGTACTTCCAGGTGTTGGCCGCAAAACCGCCAACGTCGTTTTGGCCAATGCCTTCGGCATTCCGGCCCTAGCTGTCGACACGCATGTGCAGCGGACAGCCAATCGCTTAGGTCTGGCCGCCAGCAAAAACCCTGACAAAGTGGAACAGCAACTGATGAAAATTATCCCGGAAGCAGACTGGATCGATGCGCACCATTGGCTGATCTACCACGGGCGGCAGATCTGTCGTGCCCGCAGCCCACTGTGCCACCAATGCTTCTTGATGGATATTTGTCCGTCAGCCGCAGACTTTCTGGATAATGCTACAGACCAATGGAAAGAAAAACCAAAAGTACAACGGCAATGATCAACGCCAGGATCAGTGAATCGAAACTAAGGTTAGCCGTGTTCCAGTAAGCATCTTCCAGGTCCGCCAGCCGTCGCTGATCTAGACCTCGCTCACTGCGGACCCGTTCCACAAACTCCTGCTGCTTTTTCCATTCTGCCTTCTGCTCCCTTTTTTCGCGAGCAACCGATGAAAAAACTCTGCTGAGATCAAAGGCTCCTAATAGCTCCGATGCGCTCGCAATCGGAGCTTTTTATGTTGGCGTGCACTTCGTTATCGGCCTACTTTCGTGCTCTCGGATCTCCAGGTTGTTGTGTGGTCTCGAATCAGGCAATCCTATTCATTACTGCCGCCTGAACATGAAAATATCTAGGAATGCAATGTCGTCAGTCGGCAGGACCGCGCTTCGTGGAGCTATGAGGGTGTCTGCAGCACGGCTGTCTACATGCAATGTTAGGATGCGTATAGCTGCACAGTCCACAATGATCAAGCACCACAGTACGAATGATCAAAAACCAAAGAAGAAGAAGGTCAGGAATACCGCCAGGATGACGGCGAACAATACCGCGGACATGAGGGTGCCAAAATCCAAGTGCGTGTCGAGATTCGATCCGCGAGTGCTGATTGCAGCTGCAATTCGGCTGAACAAAGCCTGCAAGGGCATTAGCACCAACGATTCTACACTCATCCACTTCGGCACTGGGATTCCTCGGTCCAGTGGGCGCGCGAGCACTGCAAACACAGCCACACCAATAACGGCCAACCTCAGGGCTGCCCATGCGCCTCCCCAGGAGTACACCTCTAACGAGGATCCATAGGGAAGCAGCGAGTGGATCCACTGCGGCCGAATACCTAGGACAACACACAGAACGGCTACGGCAGTGATGGCAATGTTCATAGACAAAAGAGGCTTTCGAAACTGGCGTGTTTTTGCCTTAATGAAGCCGAAAAACAGGAATTTGCTGAATGATGCCGCTGTACCGATGCTGGCAATCATCAGCATGGCCTCCGCAGGCTGGACACCATAGAAGGCCCCTTTGAGAAGGTATTTGCTGACATAGCCGTTGAACAGCGGTATCCCTGATATGGCAAAGGCACCCACAAAGGCGCCGATTGTGGCTAAGGGCAGCACCTTCCAGACAGGGCGCAGGGGCTGTGTTTCAGACAGAGCATCGGCTTTCGGATGGGTTAGAACGTGGACGTCCTCTGTACCCACTGCATAGAGGACGACGCCGGCACTCATAAATAACAATGCCTTGTAGAGCATGTGGTTGACAACATGTAGTAGCCCCCCGTCCATGGAAAGGGCTGTTCCGAGACCGACACCGGCGACCATATACCCCACCTGGCTGATAATGTGATAAGACAGCAGGCTGCGCATGTTTTTCTGCAGCAGAGCACATACAACCCCAAACAGAGCCATCGAGGCTCCCATGAGTACAATCCAATCATGGGCAGGCAGAATACGAGCTAAAGCGTAGACACCGATTTTGGTTGTTAGGCCTGCCAACACGACGCTCGAAAAAAGTGATGCCGACGGATAGCCCCACGCCACCCAGAGATGTACCGGAAGAAAGGCAGCCTTAAAACCAAATCCCAGTGCAAAGAAGGCGTGTCCTGCCTGCGGTGGCATCAAGAGTAATGACCCTGCAGTCATGCTGTGTTCAAGGATCCCGAAAAGCACAAGCAATCCGCCCACAAGCTGAAAGATCAGTACACGCATTCCCTGCGAGTAAGCTGTTCTAGATTGGTTGGAGTTCAAAAGAATGAGCGCGGCAACCGAGACTGTCAGGAGTTCCCAGAAAAGAAACAGGGTGATGAAGTCGTTGGCTAAGGAGACGGCAATTGCGCTGGCTACGGCCGTCAGCGCAGCAGCCTGCTCAACAGGTCTGGCGCCCTGCATCCCATATAATACTGCCAAACCTCCAACAAGGGCAAATCCGAAGACAGCAATTCTACTGTAGATATGTCCCGCAAAACCAAAGGAAAAGAGCATCGAAGGAAAGAAGGTCATTGCATCCAATGGCGCTCCTGACAGGATAACAACGGCTGCAGACAAAAGAGCGCCCACGGACAGCGCACTAAAGATGAAACGCCACTGCTTGAGCATAAAGGACCCTGCACAAGCAGCTATCGGAAGCACAACGGCAACGAAGAGAAACTGTCGAATTTAACTCACTCCCTGTGCACAGATTGGGAACCGCGGGATCAGCAAATCTATGTACGCATTGTATTGGGGCTTTTGCAAACCGAAGAGTCACCATCGAGAACTTCTGACTGGCTTCCTCAAGTAAAGCAACACGGCAACCGGACGGCACAAACGGATTCTTCAATTCCATCGGTCAAAGGCACAGGCTGCCAATGCAGCACAGCTCGGTCACGGAGGGCTCTTGCAGACGGTGGTGTTCCGGACCTCATCATTCAGCTGACCGAAAAGGGTTGCCACGGGCACGCTCATTCGAATGGCCGCGCTGAAGAGCACTATATTCTGAGCAAAGTAAAGCGGGCAATAGTAGATGACATTGTCCAAATGTCTCATGCAATCCACGGAACACAACGACACCAGACTAAGGCATTAATCGCGGTTACGACTACACTGAGTCACAGAATGCGGAGCGACAGACCAAAGGGCGGCCAGATGTTCGGGAACGAATAGAGCACGACGGGGGTAAAATCCAAGAGCGAGTACAGAACAACCATGTGTGACACACTTAGGGCCATAACGACAAACACAAACCAATCTGCAACATGGACCGTACTAGGGGATGCCCGGTGGATAGCTGAACAACCCGACCAAAGTTTGCATCAGAACAATCAAAAGCGGTTACATGCCACTGCGATCCCTAATTTGCAAATAGTGCTTGAACCGCTGGTGTTAAGTAACCGACGGGTACGTTGGAGAACAGCCCAAAGAACACGGTAGCTGCCGCCAACACAATCAGTGAAAGCTGTGCTCCCCATGGCAGAACGCGGTTTTCGGGGAACCGCGGTTCTCTGCCGAAAAAGGCCCGAATGATGATGGGAAGATAATATAGGCCATTGAGAAAGCTGCTGACCAGAATTACAAACACGAACACTGGCTGTTCAGCATCCAAAGCCCCCAGGGCTAGATACCATTTGCTGACAAAGCCGTTCAGCGGTGGAATGCCGATCATGGCCAAGGCGCCCAGAGAAAAGGCGATCATGGGAACAGGATGGGCGCGCCCCACTCCATCGAGGCGGTTCAGCTCGCGAATTCCGGTTAATTTGATGATGGCGCCAGCGGACAAGAATAGCATAGCCTTCATCACAGCGTGGTTGAGGATATGCAGCAGCGAGCCGATGATGGCATTTGGGGACAGCACGCCCAAGCCCAGAAAGATATACCCGATTTGCGCCACAGTGGAGTAGGCCAGCATCTTCTTGATATCGGTCTGCCGGATGGCCAAAACCGAACCCACCAAAATGCCCAACGTAGACATGGAAAGGAGACTGGCCTGAATCGGAACTGTTTCGATAAAGGCAATCGGAAAGATCCGAAAGATGAACTTGACGAACATAATAATATAGACTTTGACCACCAAACCAGACAGGACAGCACTGCTGGCTGTCGGTGCTGAACCGTGGGCATCAGGGAGCCAGACGTGAAGGGGATAAAGTGCTGCCTTGACAGCTAATCCAACCATGAGTAGGCCCAAACTGGCTAAAATGTTCAGTGGATAGTCAACGTAGGCCAAATGCAGGGCCTCGGCGATGTAGTTCAAATTCAGGTAACCCGTCACCATGTAAATATTGGCAATGGCCAGCAGCACGGATCCCGAACCCAGTGTACTTAGGATAATATACTTGACACTGGCTTCCATGGCGGTCTTGTTGCCATTCACCGCTACTAACGCGGCAGCGGATACAGAAGAGATTTCCAAAAAGACGAAAATATTGAAGATGTCGTTGGAGGCCGCGATGCCCAACAGCGAGGCGGTCAAGATCAAAAGTAGGGCATAGTACTGCCCCACCACTTCGGTGCGAATTTCCTTTTCCAGGGTACCGGCAGCAAATACCACGACCAACAGAGTGATGAAGGCCACAAGGCTGAGAAAGTAACCGGTAATGCGGTCTATGTACAGTTCAATACCCCACGGCGGAGCCCAACCGCCAAAATGATACACCACAGTGTCTCCTGCCGCCGTTTCATAAAGCAGAATTAGACTGAATATGGTCAACAAGGTCGAAGCCACCACAGAGGCTGCCCTGGCGAACCGATAGTACTTCGGCCCCAAAAGAAGAATGATATACGCGGCAAAGAGCGGCGTAATAATGACGAAGGCTGGCAGATGATGTGAAGTCATTCTTCATTTCTCCTCATGTACGCGATTTCGTCAGCATCCACGGTTCCGTAATGTTGGTATAACTTGACCACGAGACTGAGTGCAAAGGCCGTTACGCTAACGGAAACCACAATCCCGGTAAGAATGAGGGCCGAGGGCAGCGGATTGATATAGCGGACACCTTCGCGACCAAGGATCGGGGCGGAACCACCATCTACGTAGCCGATGGCCACAAAAAAAAGGAAAATTGCACTTTCCATAATATTCATGCCAATAATTTTTTTGATTAAATTGGAGTGCGTCAACATGACCCAAAAGCCTGTCAGGAAGATGATGATGGCCATGCCGTAGAACGCGTTATCCCACAACTTCATCAGATCCAGTTCTATCACACAGAGGACCCCTCTTCTTCAACTTCTTCCTCTTCCACCAGATGAGAAAAAAGAGTGATCATAGTACTAAAAACCTTCATGCCAATGGCGAAGGTCAAGATGAAGATAGCACCGGCACTGAGCAGACGACCCGGTATGCCTAGAGGGAAGCCTGCGGCGGCGTTACTCAAAAAGGTGGTCCCCTTGAAGAGACCAACGAGACCAAGGCCCACAAAGACAATGGCGCCCAAGCTCTCAATGCTGCGGGCTAACCATTCAGGCAGGCGCTTTTCCTCGGCCTTCACGCCGTAGGCCAACACATAGAGGACCAGACTGGCGGCCATCACCGTTCCACCTGCAAAACCGCCGCCGGGCGATACGTGGCCATAGAGGATAATGTACAGTCCGTATACTTGGATGAACGGAATCATAAAGCGAGCAATCACTCGAACGATAAGATCACGCAAGTCGGCGACCTCCTTTCCATTAACAGCGCAACACGGCTACCATAGCCGCAATGGCTGTCAGCAGAACGGTTACTTCACCAAGGGTATCAAAGGCACGGTAATCAGTAATGATGGCGGTCACCGCATTAAGCGCCCCCGTCTCCTCCACCGCCTGTTCGATGTAACGGCTGGCCACTTCATTATGTACCGGATTATCCGGTGAACCGAACGTCGGCATCTCCTGCACCACCAATAAAAGCAGGACACCAATGAGAAGCAGAGTTACTGAGCCTAGGACAATTCTCACGTTACTCCATCCTCCCCGTTCGACTGATGGCCGCAAAGAGCAGCAAGGTCGTAACGCCAGCTCCCATAGCAGCTTCGGTGATGGCCACATCGGGCGCGTTCAACTGCTGCCACAGCAGGGCCATGGTCAAGGAATAGGCAGCGAAGATAATGGCAGCACTGATTAGATCGCGAGTTCGCCCCGCAGCAGCAGCGCAGACCACGAGAAATACCAATAATAAGAGATGGAATAGGTTCACTGCGGTTCCTCCTCTTCGCGCACGTCAAAGACGGCAAACTCCCCGCAGGCAGGCCGTACCTTGGCCCGGTAAGCTGCCTTGCCGATCAAATGGGATGCCGTAGGACTGGTTATCCAGATGAATATAATGATCAAGAACAATTTGAGGCTGGTAATACTCCAACCGACATGGAGCATGGCACCTAGCAGGCAGAGGCCGGCGCCCAAGGTGTCACCCTTAGACGTGGCGTGCAGCCGTGTGTAGACATCGGGAAGCCGCAGGAGGCCCACGGTACTAACCACAAAGAAAAACACCCCCGCAACAACGAAAAGGATCGCTATGATATCGATGAGTGTCTGCAGACCAATCCCTCCCTATCCCAAGCTGCCCTTTTCGAAATACTTGGCCATGCCGGCTGTCATCAGGAAGCTGATCAAAGCATAGACCAACGCCACATCAAAGAAAAACAATTGATCGGTAGCCAGCGCCACAAAGACCATCAGGATGACGGTCTTTGTCCCGATCAGGTTGATGGCTGCGACGCGATCTGGTACACTTGGACCCCGCACAGCTCGATAAAGGCATAAAAAAAGCAGCAGAGCCAACACATAGGAAGAACCGCCCAGCACTGATACAATCATGATTCTTCCACCTCCAGCCGGCGAAGATTATCTTGAATATTCCATCCTACCAAGGAGTCTGCATTGGCCATGTCCAGAATATGAACAGTATAAACATCCTCTTCGATGTCCAGAGTCAACGTTCCTGGTGTCAGCGTAATGGAGTTGCCAAACAGCACTTCATTCCACTCGTACGTAAGTTTGGGGGTAAATATGACCAGCCCCTGGTCGAAGTCCAGGCTTCGGCTTAGAACAATCCGGACCACCTGAATGTTGGCTTTCCAGATCTCGACCAGCATCTGGATGGCATGACGGAACAGTGTGCGAATGCGCCCAAAGGTGATGCGTGGAAAGTCCGATGTGGAGATGAGAATATCGCGATTATAAAAGGTGACGAATGCGCAGACAATGACACCTGCTACAAGACTGTCCCATTCTAGACGTTCGGTAATAATCAACCAGAATGTGAACAAAATCGTAAACGAAAGCACTCGACTTCGCACCTGCAAAACCCCAATCTCATGGCATTACCTTAATTGTAAGACAGTCCTAGGGGTATGTCAAGGAATCGTGCTTGGAAATCGCTGGAAACGCCTGCGGCGTGATGGTTACTCCACGAGACACTAAAGCTTTTCGCCTCTATATCGACGGGAGATATGGAGGCGAAAAGC
>PWMW01000221.1 GCA_003559095.1 Clostridiales bacterium
CAGGATCGTAGGATTTGGTACCTTCGGGCACTTCATCCCACATTACTTTATAGCCAAAGCCCATACCGCCGATGAAATCCGTATATTTGGCGGTGTCTTCAGTCGTAATCGTTTCATTGGTCAAATTGACTCGCAGAATCTTTCCTTGCCAGCCTTTACTTGTAGCCATGTCGACACTCCTCCTCAATCGATTCATGAAGAATTATGTTAGAAACCAAGCGCTCAGTGCTTAACAGCAATCGCACCTAGGCCGTGTAGCGGCGGCGGTACGGAATAGCTGCCCGCACTTCTTTCCAGGGAATCAGGGCCAACGAACCGGAAGGACACATACTGGCACAGGCAGGGTCGCCATCGCACAAGAAACACTTCTTGGCTTTGCGATCATCCGCATCTACCGTAATGACATTCCAGGGACAGGCGTTCGAACACATTCCACAACCGATACACGTATCTTCGTTAACCACGCGCGTATTGGTGCCTTCCTGGGCTACTATAGCACCCACTGGACACGCTTCGGCGCAGGGAACCGGGTCGGCACACTGCTTACAGGTATCAGCAATAATGGCAGCGGTGCCATAGTTCCCCGCCTCTTCGGCCCAATTGCGACCGACGCCATCGGTACCAAAGTTGTAGTTGCGTCCGACCTTGACTCGTGAGATGTGTGGATGGATCTTACCATCATTGGCTACTGTACAGAGCATCTCGCAGCGGCGACAGCCAGTACAGCGGCTGACATCGGATATCAAAAGTCCGCTGGCTAGAGCGAACCCTTCTGCCGACGTCGATCCCGTGAAAAAGCGCAGAAACGACATGGATACGGCCGCGCCAACCAAGCCTTTACTTCCTACTTTCAAGAAGTCCCGGCGGCTGGTCTGCTTGGTGAAAAAGCTCTTCTCCTTGATTTCTTCTGACATGGAACGAACCCCCTCAATTAGATTTCCTATTCCTCCCATGCGTTAGCGAAAGTCTTCACTAACACAAGCGTAGTTTAACAAAGCCTTGTAGGTCTCGTCAACCATTCTAGGACAAAAACATATATTACCATATACATATTAATTTAACTGGCTATCTTTCCCGGTGTTGAGCTGTTCTTTGTTTGTTGCGCACCAGCAGCAGACAAAAAAAAGATTCCTCTATACCGGAATCTCTGCCTTAAAACGTGTTGATCAAGCACCCTTACCCTAGCAAGCTCTTAACAAGGGACGCGAAATGGCTCTAGCTGCGATGTCACCGAGCATTTCGGCCTGTGATCGCTCGAACTCCCGGGACGATCAACACATTCCTTGCAGACCTGTTACATAGAGCAATATGTGTGGTTCACGACCGAGCGCGAAACGCCTTTTATCAGGCGTTTCTCCGAGGCGGCCCGCAAATGTTGGGCGTGGAAACACGTCTGTGAAACAGGCCTGCTTGCACTAGATGATCTCCTGGAGTGTTTCCACGGGAAACTTCTGCTCGCGTCGCAGCGATAGGATGCGCAGCTGCTCTTCCGCAGCCCGACGCACCATCGTATCGTCCACAGCCAGCATCTCCGAGGCCAACTGCAAGAACAATCGAGTCAACTGCAGCTTCCACGGAGTGAATACGGGATCATAGGTAAGCAGAAACGCTGCGATCCCGCCCAAATCATCCTCCACAAACCCCGGCGGACAATGCTCGAAATCCACACCGGTGAACCGCCCCCTGATGGGCTCCCAGAGGAAATTCCGCAGATTGACATCCTGCAGCCGTCGCTGCTCAGGATGGGCCATACTTGCATAGAACGTCTGCAACCACTGGACCCAGGCTTTCATCACAGGCAGCAGTTGGAGAACGGGAACACCCAGCTTTTCCTGCTGCTCTAGATAATCGCAAAGGGGCTCACCAACAACATACTCCAAGAAAAATCCACGAACACCCGGGGGCGGTTCTAGCCCATCAAGCACGGCGGGCACAGCCACACCGTGTTCTGCCAAATGGCGCAAAATGCCAATTTCCTCGGCACCATCCTCCACGGCCTTAAAAACCAAGGGCCGCCGATGTTTGTCGCGCAGGAGCAGGACGGCGTTGCGCTTACTGCGCAGTGCTTCAACGACGGCGAACCTACCGGTCGCCTCGAATTTTGACCACAATGTCTTTGTCCCTTTGCCAACCGTCAAGTTCCTTCACCACACCTTCCACCGCATTGCCCAGGATTGTCTGGACAAATGGTACCATGGCAATGCTGCGTCCGCCAATTTCTAGCTCCACCTGCGCCTGCTGAAGAACACAATCTGCGACGGAAGCCTCACCTTTAAGGATCCTGTTTCCCAGCTCGCGGCAGCTCATGCCACATGCCCCACAGCACTCCTGCGGAAAATCCGGAAGCCGCGGGAAAGCCTTGGCCTCAATGAGATCCACCAACTCTGCCCCGGCATCCAGAGCACTGATGACCGGCAGGCCGCGATACTCCTGGATCTCATTGGCCACACGGCCGCTGATGGCTATAACCGAGGGATCCCAGCGCTCATCCACCTCATCCGTGTTGTGGGCCGTGATGATCTTAGGAAAGTTCCCCTCGTCCACACCTTCCAAAACCACGTACTCCTGATCGTAGTGAGCCAGAATCTCATCCACCGACAAGGCACGTGGATACAAGATGTCCGTTTCGTGAAGGCCGCGGGCTGTAACCAACTCTGCCCCGGCCTGGCGGTGACGATATGTATTGGTACCTTCGGTATCGATGGCGAACTGCTCGAAATGAATATCTTTCAAGGAACCCACTGAGTAACGACGCTTGGTCAGCTCCCGGATGATACATTCGATGGTGGTGGTTTTTCCGGAGCCGGTAATGCCGAACACAGATACTATCTTCATGTGCGACCTCCTATATCTTAAAGACTAAGACCGTGCCCAGAAGAAAAAAGCCCAAGCTGGCGAGCATAATGCCGTAGTCCAGCGGCTGCAGTTCCAACCGAAAATGACTGGTTCGCTGCGGCACGGCCCGGAACGCTTTCATCTCCATGGCCAGTGACAGCTCCCGCGCCTTCCCAATCACACCCGCCAAGACCGGCATGAACAGGAATGAATACACCTGAAACTTCTGGCGCCACCCCAGTGCCTGCAAATCGACACCCCGCAGCTGCAGTGCCACAAAGGCATCCTGCATCTCCTCCTGCAGCAGTGGAAGAAAACGAATGGCCAGGTGAACCATGAACGCGATTTCGTAGGGAACACGCCATTGGATTAAGGCTTGAATTAGGCGGCGGGAAGATTCTCGCAGCAGGATGGAAGACGCTAAGACAATCACAAGAATCCGCAGCGCCAAAGCCACAGCCCGCTGCACACCTCCGGTGGTCAAGACCGAGATAGAGCCTATCTGCAGAAGCGGCTCGCCGTGACCGCCAAACACACTTTGGATGACAACCAGCGCGAAAAAAAGCCCCACCAACCTGCGCATGCGGTACAGCACTCGCCAGTCACCGCCCAACAAAAAGCTGGACCCAGCGGTGACCAGAACCAAGCCGGCAAAAAGACGCAGATCGTGAATGAGCAGGGCCAAGCTGGTCAGGGCGAACACAACGCTGAGTTTGGCTCGAGGATCAAGGATGGCTGTCGTCAACAATCTCACCTCCCGACATGGTCAAAACACGGTCAGCATTGTTGTTGACGAAGCGATCGTCGTGACTGATGATGACAAAACCCACGCCCGCTGCTTTCAGCGTCTGGACATGTTCTGTCAACTGCTGCCTTCGTTCCTTGTCCAAACCCGTGGTCGGCTCATCGAGAATAAGAAACCCCGGTTCCTGCATAAGAACGGCCGCCAGGGCCAGACGCTGTTTTTCACCTCGACTGAGCGAATGGGGAAAGGAATCTGCTACATGATCGAGGCCAAACTCCGCCAGCATCTGCTGGGCTTTCCCTTCCACGGCGGAGTCCAACATTCCCTGGAGCCGAGCCACGAACAACAACTCCTCGCGAACACTGGGGGCGAACAACTGCCGATCCGGTTCTTGAAAGACGTATCCCACCCGCTGGCCAATCTGGCCCAGCCGTAGTTGGGTGGTGGACTCCTTTTGGATCCAAACCTTCCCTGACCACGGCTTCAGGATGCCAGCCAGCAGCTTGCCTAAGGTCGTTTTGCCGCTGCCGTTCGCCCCCACGATGGCCGTACAGTGGTGGCACCAGAACGATCCAGAAACTCCTGGAATGATCCTTTGGGAACGTTTGTAGCCAAACTCGATCTTTTCCATTTGGATAAATGGCACACTAGAGTTGACCTGCAAAGAGTTCCAGCCTCCCACCACGCAGCACCTTGATCGTATCGGCCATGTGCAGATTTTCCAGTTCGTGTTCGATGATGATCAGTGTTTTTCCAGCCTGTTTCAGCGCAGCCATCGCCGCAAAAACCAAAGCCCTGCCGGCTTTGTCCACCTGCGACACGGCTTCGTCGAAAATGATTATATCAGGCTGCAGGGTCAAGACGGCCCCCAGCGCCACTAGCTGTTTTTGTCCCCCGCTCAACTGGTGCGGATGGCTGTGGCGCAGGTGCTCAATACCCAAAGATTCCAGCACCTCCGCAATACGATGTTTTACTTCCTGCGGAGCGCAGCCCAGATTCTCAGGCCCGAACGCCAGTTCATCTTCCACGGTGGAGAAGAATAACTGTGTGTCGGGGTTTTGGAAGACCACACCTAAGCGACTGCTGATGCTGGCCAAGGTCATTTCCTTGGTCGGGGTTCCGAACAAACGCACCTCGCCCTGCAGTTGACCGCCAATGAGCCTCGGAATAATGCCTGCTAGACAAAGAGATAAGGTGCTCTTGCCGCAGCCGCTCCGACCCACAATGGCCACGGCCTCACCGGCGCAGACCTGAAGGTTCACGTGTTCGAAAAGAAGAGCTTTAGCCGGGTAGGCAAAGCTCAACTCCTTAACATCCAATACGGGCAGGCTCATCGCACTTCGATATCGGTGACGAACTTGCTCCAGCGATTACTGAACGGGTCTTCACGGATAATCACTTGGTACGGTCCGCTGCCGCCCTCCTCACGGGTGCCCAGCCCTTCGCCATCCCTGGCGTATGCCAGATAGATATTTTCTTTTTGGCGAACTTCATCAACAGTCAAGGCAATAACAAACCCATCCACTGAACGGAGGATGACCTGTTGGGCAGCTTCCAGATCGATACCCGCTGCGACCAAAAGCGCCTGCAGCGCAACACCGGTAAAGGTGTGCTCCGAAGGCGGCCGCGCCGAACTGCGAATCACGGCTTGGAAGGATTCCTCGCCCACAGCCTTCACGTCTTCCATGTTGAAGGTCGTTGGTTCCGAACCTTCGGTTCCAATGCGGACCAGAGCATTAGCCTGCGCATCGCGTTTGTCCGCCAAGCCATCGGCGTTGAAGTAAGCAGTCAGCCCTATAACCAGTACCAAGACACCAATAACCAAAGCAATGCCTTTGTTATTCAACGTCATTGTGAACCGCTCCTTCCATCACCCAGTAAGGTACGAACATGTCCTCGAAACATAGTATACCATGATCGCCGCCATCTGTCGTGGTATGCATCCCATGATCCACGGTTACAATCATCCATCCGCTCCAGGCCTGCTGCAGCTGCCGGAGATACTCGTCCGCCTCGGCGATTTTCGCCATGGTGCGCGGATCAAGGTCCCCATAGTTGTGCCCGGCCCGATCGATATCCTTGATATGAAGCACCATCAAATCAGGAGCTTCCTGGTCACCGATCATCTCCAGCGCAGTTAGAACAATGTCATCGTCACTGCTGCCGCTGCCCGTGTTATCAAAGTGAAAACGCTGTTCCAAAGAAGCGGCAACAATCTGTCGGTCTCCCGCCAGATACACGCTGCGTTTGCCCAACTGATCCGCTCCGTTGAAAATATCTGGAACTTCCAGCAGGCGCTGCCGGCGGGAATACACACCATTGTACTCAGGCGTTTTGCCAGTGAGTATGGCAGCGACACCGGCGTTCGTCACCGGTTGGTACACGGTCAGAGCCCGCTCGGCCCTAGCCTGCGACGCCCAAAACGGAGCGTGGCCATGTTCCATGGCGTAAACGTACTGGTGGTACCCAAGACCGTCCAGGATGACCAGTATCACCGGCTGATCGGCCTTCAGCAGATGCAGCGCATCGTGAAAGGCATCGGTGGTTCTTCGCTCAGGAGCTTCGATCACTACGCCAGCCACTTCCTGTATCTGCACCTGGCCCCGTTCATCACGGAACTCCAACGCCGCTGGGGCCAGCGTGAAGTAACCACCGGCGGCTTCTCGCACCTCACCCCGGGTCCCCATAACCAAGACATTCTCGGACTCGCTGCACTGACCATCCCCCAAAAGCGCCCCTCTGGGCACAACCTTTTGCGGTGTAAACACTGTCGACACGTACTCCACATCGTCATGCCTCAAAGATGCGGCGCCCTCTCGCTGATACTGCAAGACAAAGCCATCTTTGTGCAGCGCGCCGGGGCTGGTGCTTCCCAAATTAGCCGTCTGAGATATGGTATGAATACCAAACCCATAGGGGTCCGTCTCGGCTATGACCACAAGGCGCTGCAGGCGCTTAATATTGGCACTGGCCGGATGACGGAGATGAACAGCCTCCCAGCCATACTCCTCCGAATAAGCGATATAGGATTCCTCCAGCCGCTGGCCCTCAACCAGTGAGGCCAGGTCTGCCGCTTCCAGCAGCACGGTGAACCTCTCGTCTGCCGGCTGTGCTTGCTGCAAAAGCTCAGCCAAAGGCAGGGCCTGGTACGTGCGATTGCGGCGCGTCACTTCCACCGTCCCGGTGAGCGCCTCCGCATCCAACACCAGCGGCTGCGCCACGTCACCGACGATAGGCAGCGGCGGCACATAGCCAATGATTTCAGCCCTCAGGGCCGGGCTGAAGCCGCAAAACACCAAAATACCAAGAAGTAAAACGCAAATCCAGCGGGCGCTGCCCTTGAACTGCGTCGTTAAGTAATGTGACAATGTACGATCTCCTCCCCGATGGCGTCCACAACGAAACTCACATCCCATAGCAAAACCCAAACCGCGGAATCCCTTTACCTGGGAGTTCCACGACCACTCTGCCCATTGCCACAGCGGGCCTGCCCATTGGCACGGCATCCAGCCAGAACGAGGCCCGTTGGATACCACAAAATGCGAACCTGAATCAGGACGGCACCTAGGGTGTCGTCTGCTGCAGCAGCTGTAAGCGCCGCAGCCTAACCAAAAGCTGCCAGGCTAATAGTCCTCCCAAGCCGCCGGACAGAGCCGCCGTACTGCTGGTCAACAGCAGCGGAATCAAGGGCAGCCGGAAAAACACCAGGTTCACCAAGAGCGTCCCGCTAACATTGGCGGCGATTCCGCCCAAAAAACAGCACATTACACAGCAACCTCGATGGCGGATCACCCAGTACACCAAATCCACAGCTAAACCTGGCAGCAGGTACGTGATAAGACTGGCAGCACCATGGGTCCCGAAAAAACCAATGGCTAGGATAACGATGGCCTGCACCAAAGCGATCACGGTGGCTGCTCCCAGCTTACCCACAATCCCAGCACCCAAGACCAACCAGAGCATGTAGAAACCGCCGGCCAAAGCACCGCCGGGGATAAAGAGCGGCCCGGTGATCATATGGGCCAGTGGGACCACCAGCGGCTTTACGGCAATCCCTAAGCAGGCCATCAATGCCATGATGATCAGATCAAAGACGGTAAACCTCGCCAAAACTCGGCTGACCATACTATCACTGCTCCATTTCGACAATATCGACTCGATACAGATCCCTAACCGCCGTGTTGCGGGGCAGTCCATCAAAAAATGTCCTCAGACCATCCTCTGTCATGTAGATCAGGCCACCAGCGAGATCCGCCGCTGCCACCTGCACTGCATAACCGTCGGCTGCAGCAAACTCATAGAATGCTGCTTCGACCAACCCAACATAAGCCAGCAGATCCGGAATACTGACACCCGTGATCTCCCCGATGGTTCGGGTTCCCAAAACCGTCTCTGTCTGCGCCAGAGAGACAAAGGCGTCTCCGCCCACGGCCACGAACGAAATGTCCCTAACCTGCATTCCTGTGGGCAGATCCGGTCCCAAAAATACTGGTGCTTGTTCACCGGTAAGTTTCAAGTAGGCACCCATAACATTGGCTTTTGCCTCGTTCTTGACGAAACCATCCGTGGCATGGAACGTCAGCCGCTCCCACTCCTGGCGCACAGGATGCGCTTCCAGCAGGTCGGCAAAGGCCAACGCTTCGTCCATAACTCCACGATGCTCATAGGGCACCAAATCCGCATGACCGGCAATGGTATCCAAAAACCGAATACCTTCCACTGCAGGGGTATCCACGTTGTGAAGAACCTCAATGGTGGTGAGATTGCGTACCCAATACATGGCCCGCTCGTCCGGAATAATCGCACGCACAGGCCGGGAATCCTCTGGGAGGAGCTCCCCATCAACGGCATAAGCCAACAGCACATCACGATTGGCCAAAATATCTTGGGCCACTTCGATGGCGTAACCGTCCCCGGCCACTAACCGCAGCGCCTGCAGTTCTGCCTGCTCAAAGCCCAACGATGACAATACAGCGGCCAGCAAAACACCTTCGGCACTGAACGTATTTTCGCGTCCCGAAGCGTTCACAGACGTCACCGTCATCTCCACCACGGGAAACTGCTGCAGTTCAGCTACGGTAAACACCATGGGCTCTTGACCCAAATCCATGATGGCTAAGGTATCGCTGTTGTCTGCTGCTATCACAACCATACCCATACTGGAGAGGATCAAAACTGCGCAGACCACGGCTAAGCTGACAAAGGATTTCGCCAAGCCGCCGTTCCAGTTCCGTTTCAACAAACTCATGTTACCACAACCCTTTCTCACTACAATTTGATTGTCATGCCATGGGGCGGGCCCATCTGTGGATCGACAGATGGCTGCAATACATTGGTCTTCTATGTGCGGATAACAGAGCAGGGCAGCGGGCAGCGATGCTGGCGGGAAACGTTCTGGGAGGAACAGGAAATCCATCCGAGCAGGTTCGCTCCCGGCTGCACGCACTCTGTAATCCTGCAGAGCCGCAACACCGAGGCTTTGGGGCCTTAGGTGCCGCAGCGCTGCCGGACACCAACATTGGGAAGAGAAAGCAGAAAAAACCTCCTATACACTAGGTGTAAGGAGGTTAACAAACGCAAAGAAACATTCTCCACGGGGCGCACCCGCAGCGATGTCGCGTTATGTAGATCTCCTTTCCCACAGGAGGCCTGGGGATTTCTCCCCAAACCCTACCGGTCAAAATGTCATGGCCCAACGACGTTAGACATGATGACTCGGAGATACTATTGGATTGTTACCACTATCACATACAAGATAACATATTGCATGGGATGTTGTCAATAAAAACGTACTAAACCAGTGAACTATCTGCGGATCTCAGGAAAACACCTGCTGATAGGTGCTATTCCCCGGAGATCCACGGCCAACCGTACCTCTTGCCTCTCCGCAGCTTCCGGGAATTACCATATATTTCCACATACCAGGTAACTGGAATTTAAAGGAAAATAGAAAGACCTTTGGCCCTTATCCCAGAGCGGGATTCCTTAGGGCCGATCCCAACTGACGGTTCGCCGTAGGCTCCCAACAGAAACTTCCCAAGGTGATTCCACCACTTCCGATGGTCCATCGCCGAACACATCACCTGTAACCACGGCTAACTGAGCCCCGCTGATCTCGAACTGGACAACCACCGACTCCCCTGCGGCCAGATGCAGACGCTCAAATCCCAATAAGCGCTGCCGCTGCGGCAGCGGCGCCAGTAGACTGGAAACATCAGCCTGGCTGCCACCATGGCGCTGCCGGCCAAATACCTGCACAATGTGATCACCGTCGCGATCCCCTACGTTCCTCACCTCCACGGCCACACGGAGACGCCCGGCGGACAGCTCACTGCCATCATGGAGTGGAACCACCGACAGGTTCGAGTAGCGGAACTGGCTGTAACTCAGTCCATGACCAAAGGCAAACAGTGGGTCATAATCCATGGTATGGGGTCCGTGGTGATGCATGGGCAGCTGCCCAACATGGCGGGGCCAGGTGAACGGTAGCCGCCCGGCGGGATTATATTCACCGAACAACACCTGGGCCACGGCATCACCGGTGGCCGTTCCCGGCAGATAGGCCATAACCACCGCTGCTGCATTCTCAATAGCCTCGTTGATAAAGAGCGGCCGACCGCTCAAGAGAACCAATACCACAGAATGGCCTGCAGCAGCCAGCTCGGTGACCAACTGCCTTTCGTCTGCAGCCAGTGACGGCTGCAGACGGTCACCTTCCCATTCCGCATAGGGCTGTTCGCCGAGTACAACAATGACATGATCCGCATCGATGGCTGCGTCTAAGACCTGCTGCCGCGCAGATTCGGCATCAGCAGGTCCGGGGAACTGCGGCGTGCCTCGCAAATATTCCACCACAGCAGATTCTGCTGCCCAGTTCTCGATCCCTTCCAGGACGGTCACTGCCGGTGGATACGGGTGATTCTCGGGAACTCCCTGCCACCCCAATGTCCAACCACCCATCTGAATGGGTACACTATGGGCAGCGGGCCCGGTCACCAAGATCCGTCCCGTCTTCGAAGCAAGGGGCAGAACACCATCGTTCTTCAGCACGGTCATGGACTCCAAGGCTGCCTGCAGCGCCAGTGGCCGATGGGCACCCTCGATAGCTGCCCCCGCCACCGCAACGTCTGCGAATGGCTCCTCAAATAGCCCCAACTGGAACTTCAACGTCAGAATACGGCGCACAGCCTCGTCAATGCGCTGATGGGTAATCCGTCCAGCTTCCACCTGCTCAAGTACGGTGGTGGTGAACTGCGCTGCGTCATGGGGAACCATGTACATGTCCACGCCAGCGTTCACGGCCAACACAACCGCATCCGCAAAGGAGTCCACCACCGCATAGGTCTGATACAGCTTATGGATATCCTCCCAGTCAGAGACAACCACGCCGTCAAAGCCCATCTCGGTGCGCAGCACTTCTGTCAGCAGCTGGCGGGAAGCATGCACCGGAATACCATTGATAGTGCCACTGTTGGGCATGATCACAGACGCGCCTTGGTCAATGACCGCCTGGAAGGGAGGATAATGCATGGTCCGCAGTTCCCGCAGAGACAGGGGAGCATCCCCACGGTCAGCCCCCTGCAGGGCAGCGCCATATCCCAGGAAGTGCTTGCCTGTAGCAGCGATGCCCTGGGTCAAATCAACTCCCTGCTGGCCCCGTACGGACGCCTGGGCCATGCCAGCCGCCAAATAAGGGTCTTCGCCGAACGTTTCATAGAATCGTCCCCAGCGCATATCCAAGCCCAGATCGGCCACTGGGCCGAAGTTCCAATGAATACCGGTGGCCCGGACATCACTGGCGGTTGCAGCGGCCAGTTCTTCCACCAATGCCGGGTTCCAAGTAGCGGCCAGACCAATGTTGTGGGGAAAGATTGTGGCCCCGAGGACGGTGTTGTGGCCATGAACAGCATCCACACCGTAGATCACGGGGATCCCCAAACGATTGTACTGCAGCGCTGCCCTTTGAATGGCATTGGTCATCTCTGCCCAAGCTTCAGGTGTATTGGGCATAGGAGCTGATCCGCCGCCGCTCAAGATGGAGCCCACTTGGTAGTCTCCCAACACCGTCTCCAGCCAATGCTCGTTTAACGGACCTCGGTCCCACTGCCCACGTCCCATCAACCGCGTGACTTCGATCTGGGTCATCTGTCCAACCTTCTCAGCCAGGGTCATACGGCCCAAGAGATCCTCAACCCGCTCGGGGATAGGCCGGGCCGCATCCATGTACGGTGGTACATCGGCGGCCGCTATCCCTGTGAGACCAACGAACACCAACAAGACTGCCAACAAAAACCTCATGGTCAGACCTCCCTAATCTCCCTAATCCAGCACGCAACGTCCCGAAAAGGCGCTTCGCCGTGCGTGCTTACCTTCTGCCGGATCTCTGCATGTCGACTGCTTGTCGTCGCCGTTCCTTGCTTACGTGTTTACGGTACCACATCCTCGTGTCTCTGCAAAGGCATGGCCCAAAACCAGAAAATATTATCTCGGGTCTTAGGTCACGGACATGAAAAACACCTGGCATGTTCCATTTTTTGGAACATACCAGGTGCATTCCTTAGGTGCAATCCTTTAAGCGCCTTCCGTTCTCTGGAAACCCACCGTTATCACCGGCCTCTGCCGCACCTCGGTCAAAGCCGGTCCCAAGTGCGGCTGCTTCTCACCGGATGATCTTATCCTCCCGGTACGCCTGCCAGACCTCTTCAAACCATTGGTCCTCTTCCGGTATGGGACGCACGGGAACCCACTGCACATCACAGCCGTTGGCGGCAAAGCGGATCTGCTGCACATTGGCACTCGTGGCGCCATCATCGAGACGGTGTCGAAACGCATCGGGCAGCTGTGCTAAGGGAGCTTCACCGTCCGGATGGGCCACAAGGTATGAGCCCCGGCTGCCGCCTCCCCTGTGAATATAGTCGCGAATGGCCGCAAGGTACGTAATAGCTGCCACCAAGCGATCGTAGTTTTGGAAAGCCCGACCCAGCTCGGCACTGCCAGCCAACTTCATCTTAATGGGCAGCTGCTTAAAGAGCGACCAAAGCTCGTTGAGCGCCCGATCGATCCCATCAGCCGAGCGGATACAGCCTGCATACTGGTCCATGGTATCGGCAATGCGCCGGCGCAGGTCGCCCACTTCCCAGGCTGTCACCTCGCCGCCATCACCGCTAGAGCGCCGCAGCTGCTGGGGGCCACTGCCGCCCGATGAAGCGCGAGCCAAAAACTGCCTGCCCATGTCCAGTTTGCGGCGCACCTGCTCACCGGCGGCCTCCAACAATGCCGCCGGCTCCAGCGGTGCCTCCGTGTATCTGGCTGCAATGAACTGCGCTGCCCGTGCACTGCCCACCTGGCCAGAGTTCAACGCCGAGCCACCAGGGCGATAGACCCCATGGCTGCCGTTTACTTCACCCACAGGGAAGAAATGCTTGAGGTTACTCTCCCACCAAATGCTGCCCATGAGGCCACCATTGTTGTGTTGGGCACAGACGGCAATCTCCAATGGCTCTCGCGTAAGGTCGATCCCGTTATCACGGTATAAGTCAATGGCCGGTTGGTTCATGTGCTGTAAGCGAGCAATGGGTGTCCCGAAGAGAGCCTTGGAGTTGGCTAGATACGTGTGGCTTTCCTCTCCCAGCCAGGCAAAGTCCAGCTCTTGGCCCTGCCAGGTGGGGTTCTGGCAGAAATCCAGAAACACACGTCGTCCCCGCAGCATTGTTTCTTGGTACACCAAAATATCGATCAACGATGACCCATATCCCATGGTCTTGCGCGGGTCGAAAGGCCATTGATAACCCTTGAGAAACACCGCATCCAGCATGCTTCCTGGATCCTCGAACCAGTCCTGTAAAAACTCCCGTTCGTCGCTGCCATCAGCTGCAGTGGACATGTACCGCGGCAGCACCTGTTGGTAGGTTCCCGAAAGGTTCCAGCGGAACTTCAACGATGCCAAACCAAACTGCGATTCCGTCAAATTCTGGGCTGTGGCTCCAGCTTCCAAGGCAATCCCCGTAGCGCCATTTTGGCTCTGCGGGTATACAGAACGGTTGTAGAGGCCGGCCGGGCCGCCAGTTGCATAGACAATGTTAGTGCAGCTGATCAGCACATAGCAGTGCTCTGGATCCCCCTGTTTGCGTTTGTTGATGGCCAAGAGGCCCAATGAACGCTGCTGTTCTTGATCGGTGAGAATGGCAATGACCTGCAGGCTGTCATGGATGGGGATCCCTTTCATTTCCACCTGCTGCTGCAGCTTCTCCACCATGCGCCTGGATGTCAGCGGTCCAATGCTGGAGGCTCGCTGCCGGGGATCGTGATCGGTCTTATATCCTACATACTCACCATACTTATTATGAGGAAAGGGTACTCCGATGCGCACCAAGTTATAAAAACCCTGCGCCGACATGGCGGCCTCCACTAGGGCCACGTCACCATGCATCGAACCTCCGGCAAACAATGACTGCGCCATATCCCAGATGGAATCAGGCTGGCCGCCGGAGGTGGTCAGCTTGTAGTAGGTCTGTTTGTCCGAACCAGTATTGCGGGACGTCCCCATATTCAATCCTTCCGTTACTATGGCAACATCCTGTTGGCCCAGGTTATAGAGTGTATCGGCGGCATTGAACCCAGCGGCCCCGGTCCCCACAACCACTGTATTGTAAGTGTAACTTTCCAACGTATGTCCAGCAAAGGTCATCTTCACCGTCCTGCCTCCCATCCAATCCTTCTCAGCAATATCCGCATATCCCAATGGCTTCGCACGGGCAAACTGGCATGGCTGCGTTCTCAGAAATCCCTGTGGCAAAAACCTCCATCCCAGGGATTTGGTCAGTGCTGTCCGACCGCAGAGTGCCGCCCTCCTGCCGAGCTAAGCCTTTTGGTCCAACTGGCGATAGGGCTCCAAGTACACTTCACTATCCCGCACCACACAGCCCGACAAGGCTTTGCTGGCCTTAAGCTCAGCACATTTCGTACACGTAATGCAGGCTTTGGAGCGCTGCATACCGGGACCGCGCAGAATATCGTTGGCGAAATCAGGGTAGGCAAAGGCCCCCCGTCCAAAACCCACAATGTCGATCCAGCCCTGGGCCACCGTGGCCGCTGCCACTTCTCCCGCCATATGACGCAGCCAACTGTACCCGGTGCCCATGACGACGCTGTTGGGCAGCTCCTGCTTCAGCTCCCGCCCCAAGTTCAGAAGCCGATCCACGCCCTTAAGCTGGGGCTCCGGCGGCGGATAGCCGAAGCGGCCCGGTTGGTCGTACGGGCGGCTGATATGCGGGGCCGTATACGGTGAACTGGCGCTGACGTTGAACAACCCAACGCCCAATTGCTCCATGTCGTGGACAAAGCGTTTCGGTTCGCTCAGGTCCGCTTCGCCATGTTCGTCACATCCCCAACCATAGGGAAGCGGCAGTGCGTCGTAGCTGTTAAACCGGATGGCCAAGTCCACATCCACGGCAGCCGTAATAGCCTCGGCGATTTCCCGGAACATGCGGGTCCGGTTCTCGTAGCTGCCGCCGTACCTGCCAGGCCGGGTATGGGCACCTAGAAGCTCCGACAAGAGATAGCGGTGACAGCCCTTGATATCCACAGCATCGAAGCCGGCTGCCTTCGCCAGCATGGCTGCCTGCACATAATGGTCCACCAAAGCCGCGAGCTCATCATCGCTGATCACCGGATAATCTGGTTCTAGGCCCACCTTTGCGTCCAACTCGGGAATGTGGACGGCAATATTCCGCTGCAGTCCGTAGCGCCCCGAATGGGTCAGTTGGAACACATTGTACGGCTGTCCACCCCAGGCTTGGCGAGCTGTGTCGTGCATAGCTTCCACCAGCACCTTGAAGGCGTCCACATTCTCTGGAGTGATGCGCAGCTGCCGCTTGTTGGACATACCCCGAGGATGAACTGCCACGGCCTCAAACCACAGCAGGCCAGCCCCACCCGCGGCAAAGCGCTGGTAGCGTCGATGGGTCAGCGGACCCGGCGAGCCATCACTTTCGCCATCACAGCCTTCCATGGGGTGAATGCCCAAACGATTCTCCACTCGACCGCGGTTCACCGTCAAAGGTGCGGCCAGCGGCGCTGTGTCCTCCTGAATAGGCAGCGTTAACTGCAGAGCTTTGGCATCGTCCCGCAGATCCTGCAGTGTTTTATAGGAAAATTTCACAGCTATTCTCATCCTTCCCGAACACTCTCTGGTATTTGCTGTCAGCCAGGAATAACCCGGCTGGCAGATGCCTCCCCAGTACAGGTTCTGTACCGGTGCCACAGGCCCTTTACGGCAGGGGCGCGAAGGGGTCAAAGGACGTGAAGTCCGTTACGTCAAAAGGTTTACTGGCCACGGCCCACGGTACACCAACATCGGATAACAGCGACCGAGCGGCAAAGGCTTTATCCATCAACCCGTTGATATCTTTCACCTCGACGCGCGCTGAGCCGCCTTCACCATGATGGATGAGGTACTCGTCGGGGATATTCACAATCTGCCGTGCCGACTGATAAGCACCGTTGATGGCCACCACGAAACTGCGAGTGTTGTCCAGCGTACAGTACAACTGGGGCAGTTCACCGGTGTGGACCCGGGCCGCAGTGCGCATCACTTCCAGCCAAGGGTCTACTCCTTCGTTGTCAAAGGTCATCTCTTCACCAGCGTTGGTCTTGATGGTCACCTTTTCTTTGAACGTCCAAATGGCAGTCCCCTCAGTACCCCGGATCTCCAGATACGGATCCACCTGTTCCGAAGGCGAGTGGGTCACATAGAAGCAGATGTTCACACCTGTGGTGGTAGCACCTTGAAAACAGGTGGTATCATCCGACGTGATGAAACTGCGGCTGCGATATAACTCAGCGCGGACCGTCTTCAGCTCAGCACTGTTCTGCATGTCCGGTCCGGACAAAAACAGCATGTTGTTGAGGAAGTGGGCCAGGGCATTGTGCATCGGCCCATCCAGAACCAGTTGGCCATCAAGGACGCTGCGGCCAGCCCAAGCATTACGGGAGTAGTAGTTCACATCCCGGGGCCAATACCCTTTGCAGGCCATGTCCTTGATCCTTCCCAGCTTACCGCTGAGCAGTACCTCCTTCAAGCGGCGAATCGAACGGGCGTGAATGAACTGAAACCCAACGGCGCAGAACTTACCGGTCGTTCGTTCCACTTCCCGCAGACGGTCCATCTGCTCAATAGTGGGGACGGGCGGCTTTTCCAACACCACATTATACCCTGCCTCCATGGCCTGAAGTGCCAAGGAAAAATGGCTGGGAATCGTCACTGGCAGAGTGATGATGTCCACTGAATCCGAACCACCCTCAAGGAGTGCGGCAAAACTGGGAAAGATAGTGACGCCTTCTGCTTGCAGTGCTTCCATCTCCGCCTGATTGCGTTCCTGATCGGCGATCACCACCGCCGCCAGTTGCGCCCCACCTTCAGCGGCCAAGCGCCGGATATTCTTTAAGTGGGTGGCAGCGAAATTGCGGACTCCCACCACTGCGAATGCCACTGGTTGCATTATGCTTCCTCCTTATTGCCCTGGGGAATTCCGAGTTCCTGCAGGAGCTGCTTCATGTACCACGCATATTGGTAGATAGCCACACGGGAATCAGTAATTTCAGGATGCCATAGCTTTTCCCATTCCAGGGACAGATAGCCGTCATAGCCAACGTCCGCTAATTTCTGCACAGCGGCGCGGGTGGGCATGGCTCCGGCTCCCAGCAGAATTAGGTGCTCTCCTTCGTTGGGAACTTGAATCCAATCCTTCAAATGGATGTGCTCAATGCGGCCTTCCAGGTAGTTCATGGTCTCATCCAAGGTCTCACCATGCACCAGCGAGTGCTTGATGTCCCAAACAACGCCCGCTGTGATCTGCGGGTTGTGGTCAAACACCGCCCGCACATCGCTGCCCTTACTGAGGATATCGTGGGTCTCCAAAAGGACCTTCACACCATGCTCCACGGCATAGGCATCCACCTCGGCAAAGGCCTCCGAGATCCAGCGGGTCACCTTACTCATGGGTTCCGGGTTACGAGGATCTCCGCCAAAACTGCGCACCCGTGCACAGCCCAAGTCCGCTGCCAGCTCAATGGCTTTACGAAGGTTGGCCGTGTTCTCGGCCCGCACCTTCGGATCCGGCGAATGAAACCGCGTATATGCTGCCAAACAGCTGATCTCCAGTCCAGATGCGGCCACCCTATCCCGCACAGCCGCCCGCTGTTCTTTGGTAAACTCTGTCGCTATGTGAGGTTCTGCCAGGCGCAGTTCAATGCCATCATAACCCCATTCTTTGGCCGCTATTAAGATCTCGTCCCACGACCAATCTGCACATGCCAATGTACTGAATGATAACTTCACCACTCTGCCTCCCTAAATAAGATTGCGCGCTGTTATCGGGCCATCACATGATGTTCGGCGGCGACCCATGCAAATGCCGCCGCATTAACCCCGAACACCATGCAAAAGCCCGCTGGGTCACTCTATTAACATGCTTCTAGAACGCCACCAGGTCCTTTACCGTCACGGGACGGCCTGTGGCCAGGGCTTTGTTCCCGGCAATACCTGTCAGAATGGACATGGCACCGTCCACATGGGAAGCGGCACGCCGGAATGGATCCGGCTCGGGATCACCGAACAGATCGTTAAGTAACACTGGGTCGCCACCGCCGTGTCCACCGATCCCCTCATCGATGGCCACCTCGTACGGTTCGGCAAACATGGGGAACACTGCGATGCTTTTTTGTCTGACGGCGCCCTCCAAAGCTTTATCGCCGCCAGAGTTGATGTACGACTGTTCCACAATAGACATCTGGATCCGCCCCTTGGTGCCGTTGAACATCACGCGAAAACCTTCCCAAGGCATGTACGCGTTCAAAGAATAGGTCATAATTGCCCGATTCTGGTAGCGCACCATGACGCCTAGGGTGTCCTCAATGCTGATGCCATCCCCAAAGACACTCTGATCCCGCTGGTAGCCATCTTCTTTCTCGGCTTCCAGGTACATACGGCGCAGACCTTCGTTTTCATCCAAGTGAATGGCGAATGGATCATCCTTCGCCGCTTCACTGCCGTAGGCCCTAGTGTAGAACTTCGTAATCCCCCGTTCCTCAGCGTTCTCCCTGCCATAGAACATCAGATCACCCATGGCAAAGACTGTTTCGGGCTGAGTACCCAACCAAAAGTTCACCAAGTCAAAATGGTGGGTAGACTTGTGGACCAAAAGGCCGCCGCTGTTGCGCTTATCCCGATGCCAGCGGCGGAAGTAGTCCGCCCCATGGTACACATTGAGCAGCCATTCAAAATGAACGGAGTTCACCTGCCCAATGGTGTCCTGCATAATCAGTTCGCGGATTTTCGTGTTGTGGGGTGCATAACGATAATTGAAGGTAACTCGCAGGTCCCGCCCTGTACGTTTCTGGGCGTCGAGAATGGCCTGGCATTTGCGCTCATCGGTGGTCATGGGCTTTTCAGTGATTACATCACAGCCCAGTTCCATGGCCCGGATAATATAGCGATGGTGGGTTCGATCCACGGATGTAACGATGACAACATCAGGCTTTTCGTTGGCAATCATGGTATCAAACTGATCAATTGTATACGTGGGTACGGGCTCTGCGCCGTATTTATCTTGCAGGAGCGTGTTAGCATAGTCCATGCGTGTTTGGTTCACATCACAAAAACCAACCAACTGCGCTCTCTCGGCAAAGTCCCCCGCCACAGCCTCGTAGAAGAACCGGGCGCGACCCCCGATTCCCACTTGTGCATAGCGTTTACGTGCTCCCATTGCGATACCCTCCTCGACATGTTCCATGTGCAGCAGTACAAGCCATCAGCGCCCCGGTGCTCCCAGAGCCTGCGACATGGTTTGTGAATAGTCTCTGACCAAAGGCTCCAACTCCAGCAGTCGTTCCTGGGTCATGCGAAACTTGGGGCCAGATATGCTGAATGCCGCTGCGATTCCGCCCTTGTAGTCAAAGATGGGGCCAGATATGCAGCGAATGTTTTTTTCGTGTTCTTCATTGTCAATGGCATAGCCCTGTCGGCGGATCTCCGCCAGGTGCTGCCAAAGTGTTTGCTCATCCGTGATAGTGTGTTCCGTGAACCGCGGCAGGCCTCGCTGAGTCAGAATGCGTTCCACCGCAGATTCCGGTGAGTACGCCAAAAGCATCTTCCCCAGACTGGTGCAGTGGGCTGGGACGCGGTGACCCAACCGCGAATACATGCGAATCGTCTCTTTGGATTCCACCTTGTCCACATAGACGACTTCGCCGTCTTCCAAGACACCCAGGTGTACCGTTTCCTGGGAATGCTGCATAAGTTCCTGCAGGAAGCGGTGCAGGGGCCGTAAATCCAGGTTCTGCAGCACAGCATCACCGAGCTCTAGCAAGCGCAGCCCGATGCGATAGCGGGCTGTCCCCGCTTCCTGCTGCACATAGTTGCGGTGCATCAGCGTGCCCAATATGCGGTGAACCGTGGATTTGTGTAGACCTAGATCTTTGCTGATCTCCAACAACCCGCGGCTGTCCTTGGAAAAGGCTAAATATTCCAGGATATCGGCGGCCCGATCCAATGACTGAATGTGATCACGGCGGCGCTCCTGGGAGTGCTCAGATCCGTTGGTCACCTGTCCCTCATCGCTGCACACGGCCCGACGCATCTCCCTGCACCAATTTCTGCACTTCTGCCAGTTCCATGAGGTTGAAGTCTCCGGGGATGGTGTGTTTTAGGGCCGATGCCGCCACCGCGAACTCCAGAGCATCCCCCTGTCCCATACCTTCCAGCAAACCGTAGATCAGTCCTGCAGAGAACGAGTCGCCGCCGCCCACACGATCCA
>PWMW01000298.1 GCA_003559095.1 Clostridiales bacterium
AGGTTCCTGTCGGGATTGAAAATCAGGCTTGGTTGTTATTTTCCCAATGAAGCCAACGAAATCACATGTATTCCGTCTGGTCTGTGATGGCTCATTCCTGTTCCGGTAATAATGTTTAAAGATTTCGGTAAATCCATTTTGGAAGTATCTATATTTCTCGCAAATTTTTTAAGATTTTCAGCGGCTTCGTCGATATACCCTAAACCGAGCTTAATTTCAAAAGCGGCATAATTGCCATTTCGTTTCTGCACTATAGCGTCAACTTCCAAGCCATACGAATCATAATAATGAAAAACGTTTGCGTCATTTGCTTTGGCATACACATTTAACTCGTGTGTTGCCAATGTCTCAAACAAAAATCCTGTGTATTTTATATCTTTTATCAACGATTCTTTGTCTAATCCCAATGCTGCGACTGCCAAAGATGTGTCGCACAAATGTCTTTTGGGTGATTTTCGCAACGATGCCGATGAGCGTATATGTGGATTAAAAGCAGGTTGTTCATGCAAAATCATTAAACGCGACAGCGCATCAAGATATGCTGATATTGTATTTCGGGACAATTCATTTCTATCAGAAGTTTTCACATCTTGTTCCAATGTTTTGTTATCGACCATTGTTGCTGTGTTCCTTGCAATTGAACGTAATAAACTGCGAACCTTTAACGGGTCGCGTTTAACTCCTGATACCCTGCTCATATCCACTTCACAAAGTAAGTCAATGTAGCCGCTGTTCATTTTGAGGGCATTTTTTGTGCTTTCATTCAGTAAAGTGGGCCACCCGCCAATCAGCATTTTTTCTATTATGAAATCAAGCGAAACACCGGCATCGTAGAAGTTTGGAACAGAACCTTGAAGCAAATCCGAAACCTTAACGATTCCGGTCGAATACCCTAATTCCTGCCATGACATTGTGTTCATTTGCACAACAGTGAAACGCCCTGCACCGCTATGCAGTTTGACATCGTCGGCTGGATTAGCAGAACCGGTGAGAATAAATTGCCCTTTTGCCTTGCGATCATCCACTTCGTGCCTTACATAATTCCAAATCTCGGGTTGCTCCTGCCATTCATCAATTAATCTTGGTGAATTTCCTGCCAATAAAAGTTGTGGATTTGTTGCCATGATAACAGGAACCTGGGGGTCTCTGTCCATTTCCAATATACTTTTTGCAAATTGTTTAGCTGTTTCTGTTTTCCCACACGATTTTGGTCCTTTTATAAGCACTGCGCCCGAAGCAGACAATTTTTCCAGCAAATCATCTTCTATTATTCTTTTTATGTAACGCATAATCAGTTATATAATTTGGATGCAAGATACAAAAAAATCACTATTGTGCATATTTTATAAAAAACATTGTGCATAATACAGCATTTTTGTTGTGCATTAATCAGACCTATTATTGTGCAAAATTAAACATTGCCACCGCCAGTACAAACAAACATTTCTCTTAACACCCTATTATTTGAATATTTTATAAGCAGTACCATTAAAAAATAGAAAAATAGGGTAGGCCATCTTGGATGTTGATGGAGTAGCCAGGGGCTTTTTTTATCTTTAACCTATGGTAATTCAAGCGGAAATCAAATGGCTTATAAAAGGATATTGATTTAGAATACTTTGATTATAAGCAATGTAGAGATAGAGAAGCAAATCGTTCATTACAGGTTAGCATATAAGTATTCGAAGAGGAGTGATAGCAAAAATACGCCTGGTGTTATTGTCCCAATGCACTTATTGGACTTAGCTGATAGGTTTAAGACATAAATAAAAGTTTGGTATTTTCGTGCAATCATTTTTCTTCATTACTTGAAAAGGCAATGCTAAAAGAGAGAACACTAAAGCTAAATATTAATTTCATCCCCTGCGAACTTCAGGAAGATGAGGAATGTTACCCAAACGGCATATTTCGTTTCAACATCAGTCGAATTGTTGAAGATATTGAGTCCGGTAGGCTTCAGGCTGAAATGGATAAAATTGACGTTCCTCACTGGTTTAAGAATCATTGCATGGGTGATGTCAACGAAGACCATATGCCGAATGTTGTGCTTTCAAAACCGGTTATTCAGGCTGAAATAAAAGCTGGTTTTTACGAGATCATTGACGGGCGACACAGGATGGAAAAAGCACTCAGGGAAAACTTACAATACATTGACTCGTATAAACTAAAGGGAGAACAGTTGCTCGACTATTTTATCGATGAGAAGGGCTATAGTGCCTTCATCGGGTATTGGAATGACTGGCTAAAAAACGGGTATTAATTCTTCCCTTTTTTGCTGTTTCCATGCTGCTAATATACCGTAATAATCAGAAAAACAGTCGTTAGAAAAGTTCTGTATCGGGAAATAGATCAAACTTAAATTTCCATCATTTGTCCTGGTTCATTGACAAAATCATAATAATTTTTTATATTTGTACATTATAACGTACGTTTTTGTAAACATGAAAGCAATTAGTGCAACAGAATTTCGGGACAAGCAGAAATATTATTTAGATCTCGCAAAAAAAGAACGTCTTATCATACAACGTGGACGTAATGAAGCATTTGCGATAATTCCATTGACAGATCTGGATGAGACTGAGTATTTGTTATCGGGCGCTGCAAATGCCCAAAGAATTAAGGATGCTCTGGCAAACATTGAGAATGACACCGATAAAGGTATGCGTATGAATATTGAGGATATATGGAAGTAATCCTTTTTGACCAGGCAAGAAAGGATATTGAATTTTGGAAGAAATCTGGTCAAAAACAAATCATGGCCCGAATTTCAAACCTTTTGAATGATATTCAAAAACACCCTCATCGTGGTATTGGAAAGCCTGAAGAATTAAAAAATGAATTATCGGGGTGGTGGAGTCGCAGGATTAATAGAGAACATCGTCTGATATACAGGGTGGTTAAAAACACAATTCAGGTTCTGTCATTGAGATATCATTACGATTAATTCATGTTTGTTGCTAATTGTCCATAACAATCAGAAAAACAAGCATTAGAAAAGTTCTGTATTGGAAAGAATGTCAAACTGTAAATATTTTAATTGTTGTGAATATTTTGAAATACTTAAAATGTTTTCTTAAAAAGGTAGTTGGCTGAGGGAGAGCTTTGCGATCGCCATTTTTTTTGTACTTTTATAATGAAATGAATGAAGGTAATGTCAATATTATCAGCGAATTAAGCCCCCAATACTTTTGGGATACGGATATTAAAAACCTGAATGCTAATCAATCCAAACGTCTGATTATTGAGCGGGTCTTTTCACTGGGTACGGTAGCAGAAATCAAGCGGGTCCTTGATTATTACGGTGAACCGTTGGTAGTGGAAGTATTGACCAGCCTAAATTACCTTGATCCTAAAACATTAAATTTTGTTTCCCTAATTTTCAGCCTTCCAATAAGCTCCTTCAAATGTTACAAACGCAAACGCTCGAAACCGCCACACTGGAACTCCTAAAAAGTCTTCAGGCAAAGGATTACCTGTCGGGCTTCAATCTTGCGCGAGGAACCGCCCTCTCCCTTTTTTTCGGACATCGTAAATCTATTGACCTGGATTTATTTTCCAACCATCATTTTGATGCCGGCCAGCTTCTTGAAAACCTGCAACAGGATTATCCCATACAGTTATTTTTTACTTCTGCTTCAACCATTAAAGGCAGCATTGACCAAGTGAATGTTGATTTCATAGCACATCGCTATCCCAATGTAAAACCACCCATTAAATCACAGGGTTTAACCATCTTTTCGGAAGAAGATATTCTGGCTATGAAGCTGAATGCCATTTCCGTGAGCGGTCAGCGGTCAAAAGATTTTGTTGACATCTATTTTGCATTGAAGCACTTCAGTTTGAGGGAAATCCTGGGTTTTTACCAGAATAAATATAAGCAGCATGACAGCACCCATGTTATTAAAAGCCTGGTCTACTTCGATGATGTGGAACTTACTGACTGGCCCATTATGCTGAAGCAACCCAACCTGAATTAGACTACTGTGAAAAATGTCATTGAAAAGACGGTGCTGGATTTTATGAAACTAGAAAATACGGACTAAACTGGATATACTCCAACTCGATAAATAACTCATATTATTCAATACATCCTTAAACAATTTGATATATTGGAAAGGGCGTAATTTGGCAGCTAATTCCTACAACTCGTTATATACAATATGGGTTACTTGCCAACAAAAATAACCCGCGCAGAATTTTAAAAATTTTGTGCATCACCGACTGGAAATGCACAAGGATTGTGCATTCAATATTAATGCTTATTACTTCATGGAAATCTTCATTATCGGTATCGCCGCTTTTTTTGCCGCCATCGTATCTACCAAAATCCACATCCTGGTGGCCGACTGTTTCTGGATGATGGCCCACGCCTCCCGCACCGACTTCGCCATGACCATGTTGTTAATTTGCCTGATTATTTATGGTGCTGGTAAACTTTCCTTTGATTTCATAATGTTAAGAAAATTGAAAGATAGTGTATCAAAAAGTGCGTCTCTGAGATAAAAAAACAGGGTAAAAAAAGTCTTCTTGGATTAGTTTTGCATGAAACTACCAAATAACATGTTGAACTAAAACCAAGAAGACTATGAACTTTACAAAGGAACAACTTTCTGACGTATTTGGCAAGCACATTGAAAGAGAACGTGGCTTACAGGAACTCATGGAACTGATGATTGAAAGCATGATGAAGGCCGAGCGCCGGGACTTTCTGGATGCATCCCCGGGCAATAAAGGTAACGGATATCGTCAGGGTAAAAGCTATGGCCAGGGCCGGGTCCTGGAGTTCAGGATCCCCCGTGACCGCTACGGCAACTTTCATCCCACCATTCTGGCTCTTTTGCGAGACCAGGAGCTTGAATGCGAGCAATTGGCCAGCAGTCTTTACTGCAAAGGACTGACCCAGTCGCAGGTGGGAGAAGTTTTCGGAGAAGTATACGGTCAGCATTACAGCAAAGCCAGCATCAGCCGGATGATTGAGTATTTGCGTGCTGATGTTGCCAAGTGGCTGGGTCGCTCCCTGGAGTCTTACTACCCGGTTGTATTCATTGACGCCATTCACATTAAGGTACATCGAAAGCGCAGTGTTGAAAACGAGGCTTTCTATGTGGTCATGGCCGTAAAGGAAGACAAAACACGTGAGGTTCTGGGCATCTTCAACCGTCCCAGTGAAAGCACAACAGGTTGGGGCCAGATGTTTATGTCTTTGCAAGAGCGTGGTGTTGAGCGCATCGGGCTTGTTGTGGCAGACGGGCTGAGATACCTGGAAGACTCCCTTTCCCGGATATTCCCCGGCACTCCCTTGCAAAAGTGTGTAACGCACCTTAAGCGCAATATGCTCAACAAGGTTCGTCATGGGGACAAGGGGGAGTTGGCTGAGGATCTGCGTGATGTGTTTCGCACAGGAGACAAAAGCTACACACCGGAGCTTTCCTGGACGGCCTGGCAGTCCTTGTGTGACAAATGGGGACAAAGCTACCGAAGCATTAAAAGGATGCGGGACGATGCCACCTACAGGTATTATTTCACTTACTTGAACTATCATCACAGGATTCAGGCAATGATCTATACCACCAACTGGATTGAACGCCTGCAGCGTGATTTTCGCAGGGTTTTGCGAATGCGCAGTGCGATGCCCAGTGAAGAATCGGTTATTGTGCTGATGGCAAAAACAGCGATGG
>PWMW01000166.1 GCA_003559095.1 Clostridiales bacterium
AATGCGCTCAAGGAAGTGGATGTCATCGCATTCCTCAGCGATATCACGCAGTGGACTGCTGAAGACGAGGATATTCTGCAGGAGTTAGCCACCGCTGGTACGCCTATTGTTGCGGTTCTGAACAAGTCTGATCTTCTGCAGCCAGCGGACGCGGAGGAGGCTGTGAAGAGAGCCGCAGCTCGGCATTCCTTTGCTGCCGTGGTTCCTATATCGGCTTCTCACAACATCAACACCGATCTGTTGGTTTCGGAGCTGCTGCAGTTTTTGCCTGAGGGGCCGCAGTATTACCCCGATGATTGGGTGGTAGACCATCCGGAACGTTTCATTGTCGCTGAGTTCATCCGTGAACAGGTTCTTGAGCGCACGGAGGAGGAAATTCCGCATTCGGTGGCCGTGGATGTTGATGAGATGAAAGAAGATGAGAGTAATCCGTTAATGCGTATCCGGGCCACGATTTACGTGGAACGGGATTCGCAAAAAGGCATCATTATTGGGAAACAAGGCCGAATGCTCAAAGCCATCGGCAGCGGTGCCCGTCAAGAGATCGAAACGATGCTGGGGGTCCAAGTTTTTTTGGATCTTTGGGTTAAGGTCAAGAAGGACTGGCGCAGCAAAGGTGGAACATTGAAGGAGTTCGGCTATCAATCATAACCCTAACAAAGTCGGTGTCAAATCCGAAGGTGTATGAGGGGAGGACAGGTGAACATGGCCATGGATCCACTGCGCAAGCACAAAAAAGCAGATGACAAAAAGGCTGAATTGGGGTATTTAGTGGCCCAAGCCCAAGCAGGTGACAAAGAAGCACGGGAGCAGATCCTCCGGGACTACCGTCCCTTTTTTCTGCGCGTTGCGTCAGGCGTCTCCAAGAAGTACTTGGTCCTGGGACGGGATGACGAAGCGAGTATTGCCATGCTCGCTTTCGATGAGGCCATCGTATCGTATAATCCGGAGGCTGGAGCCTCCTTCCTTAGCTTTTCCGAGCTGGTCATCAAACGGCGCATGGTGGACTTCTTCCGGCGTCGCTCCCGCAGGCAGTCAGAGATTCCCCTTTCATCCCTGGAATCAGATGATCAGGACGATAACGTTGTCCAGCGGATTGAATCCAAGGAAGCCTTTCATGTTATGCGGGAACAGGAAGAAGCAGAAGAACGACGAGAAGAGATTTTCCGTTTGAACCAGGTTCTCAGCGATTATGGCATATTGTTCTCGGATCTTGTCAAGATCTCGCCCAAGCATCAAGATGCTCGGGAACGGGCCTTGGAAGTGGCAAGAATCCTGGCCGATGACCCGAAACTTTTGGCCTATTTGACCAGCCGACGCTCGCTGCCATTGAAAGATCTGCAAGAACGGGTCGATGTCAGTCGCAAAACCTTGGAGCGTCAACGAAAGTATATAATTACCTTGACGTTGATCTTGGTAGGCGAGTTTTACTACCTACAGGAGTACCTCAAGCGAAGTATTTAACGGGGGGGAAAGATATGCGAGGCAAAGGGGTTGTCGTGGAGATCGCCGGCAAGAATCGTGTAATCGTCATGACGTCCCGCGGCGAATTTATGCGTGTGCCTTGTAAGAAACCTGTGACGATTGGTCAAGAGATGACCTTTCGTGTCTCCCACCCACGGCCGATGATCCATTTGAGTGCGGCAGCTATGCTTTTGGTTGCCATCCTAGGTACAGCCACTTGGATGAATGGATTTGTACCCATGTTCGGCAGTGCCATACCGGAATTCTTTGTAACGCTGGAATTGAATCCCGGCATCGAACTGGCTTTGAGCAGGAACAAACGGGTTGTGTCGGCCTCTGGGTTGAATGCTGAAGGCCAAGAACTCCTGGACGAAATCCGGGTTGTTGGTCGGCCATTTAAGCAAGCAGTGGAAGTGATCACTGCTCGTCTGGAAGAAAAGGGCTTTTTGCAGGACGGAAGCCGCGAAATTTTGGTTACCATCTCGACACCGGGTACTGATGAGACACAATTGGCCTCTTGGGAAGCCATTCATCTGGACCGTCAAGAACTGGGTGTTCAGCATGAGTTAGAGCAGGTAGTGCGAGATACTTTTACCACTTCGTATCATGTGCAGGTCCGTATTTGGCAGGTTCCGGTTCATGTCCGGGACGAAGCAGCCCTGGCAGGAATCAGCCCGGCTCACTATGTATCTGTGTACATCGAGACTGTGAACTCACCGGGAGAACCTACGGTGGTTGCTGCCACTGTGGAACATCAGGGACGCCGGAAGGTCTTTGAGTTCGAAGTGAACCGACCTGTGCTGACACCGGCCGCTTGGACGCGAGCCGATCACTCGCCCGTGTCCGAACCGGGTTTTCCCACCGCCGAGTTCCTGCCGGCAGGCAGTCTGAGAGGAGATAGTGATTTCGCCGAATGAAGACCACAGACTTTGACTATTATCTACCGGAGGAACTCATAGCACAACATCCTCTTGAACCTCGAGACAGCAGTCGTCTCATGGTGGTTGAGCGCTTCGGCCGCTGCGTTGAGCACAGAGTATTCCGTGATCTGTATGATCTCCTTAGTCCCAAGGACGTTTTGGTGGTGAATGACTCCCGAGTTCTTCCTGCCCGTCTGCACGGCACACGCCAGGGCACGGGTGCGCGCGTGGAACTGCTTTTATTGCGCCCGTTCGCTGAAGACACCTGGGAGGTCTTGGCTAAGCCAGGACGCAGGGTACGGCCCGGGGATACCATCGTGTTCGGGGAGCAGTTGCAGTGTGAAGTATTGGCAACGACGGATGTAGGGGGGCGCAGAGTTCGCTTCCAATACCAAGGAGCCTTTCAGGAGGTCCTTGATGAATTGGGAGAAACTCCGCTGCCGCCCTATATTCATGAACAGCTGGAAGACAAGGAACGTTACCAGACGGTCTACTGTCGTGAAGCCGGCTCGGCTGCGGCGCCCACGGCTGGACTGCACTTCACCCCGGAACTTCTCGACCGCATCCAAGGAAAGGGCGTTAAGGTTATACCGCTGACGCTCCATGTGGGGCTTGGAACTTTCCGGCCAGTGCAAACGGAACACGTGACGGATCACCAGATGCATGCGGAATTTTACCGCTTGTCTTTAGACAATGCGGCGGCCATCAACGAAGCAAAGGCCAATGGGGGACGGGTCATCGCCGTGGGAACTACGGTGGTGCGTACCCTCGAGACCTTGGGCAAGCAGGGGAAGGTGACACCTGGGGACGGCTGGACGGACATATTCATCTACCCCGGTTACAGTTTTCAGTTGGTGGATGGCATGGTGACGAATTTCCACCTTCCTTGCTCGAGCTTGTTGATGCTTGTATCTGCCTTCGCGGGTTCTGATACCATCCGTCACAGCTATGAGCAGGCCGTGAACGAACGGTATCGTTTTTTCAGCTTTGGCGATGCCATGCTGCTTATTTAGGCGGTGCTGCTACTGTCCAGTTAGTTTGGCGCAGCTGCAGCTCGCTTTTGGTTTGGAGGGGGAAGCTCATTGGCCTTTCGTTACGAACTACGTGGAGAAGCATCAGATAACCGCGCTCGCTTGGGAACCATCCATACCGAGCACGGCCGCATTGAGACCCCGGTCTTTATGCCTGTGGGTACGCAGGCTACGGTGAAGACATTGACGTCCACCGAACTGGAGACGTTGGGCGCAGAGATTATCCTTGGGAACACGTACCATCTTTACCTGCGTCCAGGTAGTTCTTTGGTGGCCGACGCTGGTGGGCTGCACCAGTTCATGAACTGGCAGCGACCCATGTTGACTGACAGCGGTGGTTTTCAGGTGTTTTCTTTGGGAGATCTGCGCAAGATCAGTGAAGACGGCGTCGAGTTTCGCTCCCATCTCGACGGGTCCAGGCACTTTATCAGCCCGGAAATTTCTATGAAGATCCAGATGGAATTGGGTGCTGATATCGTCATGGCCTTCGATGAGTGCGCTCCGTATCCAGCGGACCGCCAATATGTCAAAGACTCCAAGGATATGACAACCCGCTGGGCTAAGCGTTGCTTAGCCGCACATAGTGGTGAGGATCAGGCACTGTTCGGGATTGTGCAGGGAGGTATGTTCCATGACCTCCGCCGCGAAAGTGCTGCAGAGCTCGTTGATATGGACTTTCCAGGCTATGGCATTGGTGGCCTCAGTGTAGGTGAACCGAAGCCGCTGATGTACGAGGTGCTGGATGAACTTATTCCCCATATGCCCCGCGAGAAGCCCCGTTACCTCATGGGAGTCGGTTCTCCCGATGCACTGGTGGAAGGTGTTTATCGTGGTGTGGACATGTTTGACTGTGTTCTGCCCACTCGCATTGCCCGGCATGGTACAGTGCTGACCCGTACGGGCAAATTTGCCATTCGCGACCTTCCCTATGCCAAGGATTTTCGACCTATTGAGGAAGGATGTGCCTGCTACACCTGCCGCAACCATTCCCGAGCCTACATCCGCCACCTGTTCAAAGCCAAAGAGATGCTGGGCTATCGTTTGACCACGATCCACAACCTGAATGTGCTGCTCCAGTTGATGGTCGATATTCGAGAGGCCATCGCTGCAGATTCTTTTACCCAGTTCCGTCAGGAATTCTTCCGGAACTATGCAGGATAAAGCAGGTTTCGGTAGAAGGTTTTTCTAGATTGTAAAAAGGAGGGATGCGAATGTTGTTGCAGGCTGAAGCTGCGGCACCGAACATATTCTCGTTACTGATGCCGTTTGTTATCATGTTGGTCGTCTTTTACTTTATTCTGCTGCGCCCCCAACAAAAGCAGCAGAAACAGCGTCAGGAGATGCTGTCTGAACTGAAAAAGGGCGACAAGGTCGTTACCGTGGGTGGTATTTTCGGCGAAATCACTGCGCTGCGGGAAGACAATGTAACTCTTAAGATTGCGGATAAGGTTGAGGTCAAAATGAGCCGCTCAGGTATCGGCTCTGTGGTGAAGTCGTAGAGTGCTGTGCAAAAGCCACCCGCCGGTGGTTTTTGTACTATTTGTTTGGGGAAGGTGGAGCAGACATGATGCGAAGATATGCAGCTGTGGCCCTTGTTCTCCTGACGATGGTAATGCTGCAGGGGAGCCTGCTGGCCTCAGGCACGTTTTATCTGCACGATCATGAGTCGTACTGGTGGTATGTGCGCACGGACCCTCGGTTTAGCGTTGTGGTACCTAACAACGCCGAACGTTATGTTGAAAAACGGGTAGCCGGGCAGCGCATTTTGGAGATGACATGGAATGATGGCCGAGTGGCTATCCAAGTGGTCTCTCTGCCCGGAGAGTCCCGCAGCACAGTTTTGGAAAGTGTGCAAGGTCAGTACCTGCCGCTGCTGCGAGATCGATCGGTGGTGTCTGACCGCGAAATAACCACAAGCAACGGATTGAACGCGTACTTTTATGCTGTGGAAGGTACGGATCCCCAAGGTCGCCGCAGTATGGTGCGGAATGTGGTGTTTCAACGAGGCAATCAATTGGTCTACCTGACCATGACCCTAGACAGTGCCAGTTTCCAAGGTGATCTGCGGGAGTATTGGCTGCGGGCTGTGAATGGGTTCCAATGGGACTAGATTCGTTGAGCGCTCGACGTAACCCTCGAAAAATGCCATCCTAGCATTCTTTCTTCGGGTTAGGGGCTGCAAGCCTTACTTAGGCATAGCCTTGCTCAACCAGCCTCAGTCTGTGTGCAGACTA
>PWMW01000174.1 GCA_003559095.1 Clostridiales bacterium
CGGACGCTAACCGCCGCCAATGACATATCCGCGAGCCGTGCGGCCCGGTGGCGCAAGTCCTCCCGGTCCCGCAGTGTTCGTCGCAGTGTCTGGATGTCGTACCAAAGAGGCTCACTCTTTGCCACTCGTCGCAAAGTTTCCAGTTCCGCCTGCGCTGCCGAGCGCTCCCGGTGGTTGGCAGCGATGGCGTCCTCCACCTGTTGTAGTTGGCGCTGAATGGTCCGAAACTGGCCTTGGCGTCCCTCGGCCTGCTGCAGCTGCCATTCCGCTTCTTGCAGACGCTGGCGCAGTTCATTGAGAACCGGTTTCCGGCCGCGCGGTTTGTATAGGCGTTCCGCGTTGTTCTTAAGGTCTCGCTCCAATTTCATGACCGAAGTCGCGGTGGCAAAACCCACACTGTAGAGATGATTTCGCAGCTCTTCCCCCTCTAACAGGTCCACTTGGTTCAGATCGTCAATGGTAATGGCGAATACCTGCTGGTACAGGGAGCGACTAACGCCAGCCAACAACTGCTGTAGTTGGGTTTCACCGTGTTTATGACCGTGCTGGTCAAAAAGCCGCAGCTGACCTCCGGAACGTTGGCCCATAAGGCGCTCCACCACGAGGGGGCCTTTTTCTGTTTGTATGGTGAGCCGGCCGCCTAAATAAGGGTATCCGGGAATCTCGTATCGCAATTGATGTCCCCGGGGCGCCATGCCGAACAAGCACGAGCGGATGAACTGGAGAACCGTAGTTTTGCCTTCGCCGTTGTTGCCCACGATGAGCTGCAGACCTTCATCTAATTCCACAGACCAGTCCTGCAAAACACCAAAGCCAGCAATGTCAATACGACTAATCCACATGGCCTTCATCTCCATCTAGGTTCTCATTGAATGCCCCCAAAAGTTGTCGTCGTGCCTCCTCATATACGGCGGCCCAGCACAGTTCCTGGTTGCAGTGACTGAGAATTTGGTCCACATCCCGCAGGGGTTCCTCGTTCGTCAGCTGGCGGAACACTTCTCCGAGAAAGTCGTCCCGGTCCGTTAAGGTCGTTCGATCCACCGCCGGCCATCCCACATACTCGAGACTTTCCAGCCATACTCCCTGCAGCCAACGGGTTTCTTCGCGCAGCGCCTCCAAGAATTCCTCAACCCTTGCCTTACTACTCCAACCGCGATGATCCGTTGACGTTCCAGTCAACTGCAGACACACAATAACAGGCTGAGTATGCTGGTCGTGGCAGCGCTGGACCAGATTCACACACCGCTGAAACACGCCATTCTCATCCAAACCATCAACGGCTATTTCTTCCGTGCGCCACTGCACCGCAGCCACATCCACGGACGTTACCTGCTGTTGCTTACCTTGAACTTCCACCAAACAGATTCCAGACGCTGGAACTTCGGCGCGATGACGCGCCTGCGGAATTCCGGGATAGACCAAAGCGGGGTTTTGCAGCTGCTGAAATGAATGCTCATGTCCGAGAGCATGGTAAGCAAAGGGGCTGTATGCCAGATCTTTATGGAGAAACGGATGATATCGGCCCTGTGAAGCTTGCTCAGCATGGAAGACCACGGCTGCCCAATCACTCTGCAACGCATTGGGGAATGCATCTACCACCGGTCTCCCGCGATGCTCTACGGCAAAACTGGCTCCCCAAATGCTGATCTCTTGATTGTTGGAACGCAGACGAATCTTTATTTCGCCAAGTTCCTTACCGAAGCGATGCACCCTCGCAGGAAGCGGAAAGGCGAACCGATCCCAAACCCCCGCATCGTGATTGCCTTCGATCAAAAAACAATGAACACCCGCGTCGTCCAACTGTTCCATTGCTTGCACGAAACTGCGCTGTAAACGCAGGTGTGGATGGGGGTTGTCAAAGATATCCCCAGCCAAAATTAGAAAATCAACGTCTTCGGCACAGCAAAACGCAGCAACACGGTCCAGAAGGTTCCGGTCCAGCATTTCAATATGCGCCTCCCAACCGGGCGGAATGCTGCGCAGTCCCATGGGTGCACCAAGATGAAGATCGGCCCCGTGGACAAATCGAAATGACAAAACTACGCACTCCTCTCTTCAAGGGAAAGGCAGCCAATCTCCTGGCTGCCCTCATCTCACAGACGCATCGTGCATCTGTTCGGTTGTAGTGCACCCCAGGCAGCGAGGTGAAGACAGTTGCTTGGCATCGGCACCACTGAACGTCCTTTGCAGGGCAACGTTTGGCATGGCGACCCGTCTCGTAAGGTCATGGGCCATCTACTAAGGTTTCGGAACAACCTCGGCACAATCCCGCCCAGCATGTTCCCAGTGCCGGTGAGACCATCAGCCGGTAGTCGGGTTAATCGATGGAGGGAAACCTTTGCCGATGTTTGCCGCTCCTTCTAATAACATGCTCAGGCGCCGGCTGGCCAAGATTTCACTGGCCATCGCCACTGCTATCAAACCTATTTCGCTGTCTCAACCACGAATCCTGCCATGTATCTGGATGTGCGAGCGTCCGTTTGGTCCCTGGCCGCCAGGCAGAACCGGACCACTGGACTTCGCAGCCCTGAACCGTCGTGGGCAGATCTCTGTTGTCAAAAGGAAAGGGAAGCGCCAGCGCTTCCCTTGCATGCTCTTACAGCCACAGCGACTATCTTGCTCAAGCTTGACCCGATGAGCCAAACTCCCGCATTTTTCCACTGACGGTAGCTTTGATCGTATCTCTAGCTGGCCCCAAGTATTTGCGGGGATCATACATGTCGGGATTTTGCTCCAGGACTTCCCGCACAGTGGCAGCGCTGGATATTTGGCTTTCGGTATTGACGTTGATCTTGGCCGTACCCAGGGAAATGGCCTTTTGGATGTCTTTCGTCGGGATTCCGGTCCCTCCATGGAGCACCAGCGGCAGACCCGTGAGATTGCGAATCTCTTCCATACGGTCAAAACCCAAATTGGGTTCACCCTTGTAAGGGCCGTGTACCGAACCCAAAGCCGGAGCCAGGCAATCTACACCCGTTGCATCCACCAACTTTTTGCATTCTGCCGGTATGGCATACGCAGCGTCGGCGTCTTCTACCACCAAATCATCCTCTTGGCCGCCAATGCGACCCAGTTCAGCCTCAACGGATACGCCAACAGCGTGGGCCACATCCACGACGCGTTTGGTCAGAGCTATGTTCTCATCCAGGGGATGGTGCGAACCATCGATCATAACCGACGTAAAGCCGGCATGAATGGCCTGCATACATTTTTCGAAACTAGAACCGTGGTCCAAATGGATGGCCACAGGGACTGTGATCGCATACTCAGCCATCAGTTCTTTCACCAAGCCGGTGATCAGCCGAAATCCACCCATATAACGAGCGGCCCCTTCCGACACACCAAGAATTACGGGAGACTTTTCTGCTTCCGCCGCCTGGAGAATTGCCTGGGTAAATTCTAGGTTGTTGATGTTGAATTGCCCCACTGCATAGCCGCCATCTTTGGCTTTGTTCAGCATGTCTTTCATCGAAACCAATGCCATCATCTATCCTCTCCTTTACATAGATACCATCACTACATGTTCTCCACAGCACCTGTTTTCTCCTACAACGACAAAGATGTCGGATTTTTCCGTCTTCCCCAAGGCAAAGAAAACCGAACCACAGAGGCTCGGTTTTCTGTCATTAGGCATATTGATCCAGCTTCGCAACGATCTGCTGCTTAGGCACAGCACCAATGATCTTGTCCACGGGTTCGCCATCTTTGAACACCAACATCGTTGGAATGCTCATTATGCCGAACTCACCGGCGGTAGCTTGGTTTTCGTCAACATTCAACTTGCCAACTTTAACTTTGCCGGCATACTCATCAGCTACTTCTTCAATGATGGGTCCTACCATGCGGCAGGGGCCACACCACGGTGCCCAAAAATCCACCAGCGTCACGCCAGACTTGATCTCTTCGCTAAAATTCGAGTCAGTAAGTTTAACAGTCACGGTAATTCCTCCTTGATTGATTCCCCGTTTGTCTATTGGTATTATATACCCCCTTGAGGTATGTGTCAAGGGTCAGTATCAATAAAAATCCATACTGATACACGGCGCCGTGTGGAAGGCTTCGGCCAAGACAGCCACCGCTGAAACATCACCCTGCAGACGCCCAACTTGATGCAGATCCCAGGCACCCTGCGTTCCCAAGAGAATGGCCGTTAAGGCCGCAGTTCCACAGCGCAGGTCATAGCCATGTCCATTGGGAATTGCGGTATCAAGGCGGGTGATCTGGTTTTCTCCGCCCAGTTCCCAGAGGCCGTGATTCCAAGCACACTGCCCATCATCCAGTGCAACCCGCAGGGAATGACCGGCAATGGCAGGGAAGGCTGCTCGGTAAAATCCTTCCAGATCAACGATCCGGGACATATGACCTAAGGCCAACTGGGTTTCCTTGGGCGGATCTGGAAGGTAGCGAAGATCACGGCCATCAGCCGGCCCGCTCCAGTGGATCGTCTCAGCCATGGAATCGTGGTTGGCAATGAAATTCCACAGCGCCCGGTGGGCATCAGCAGTCAACGAAACCCACTCAAAGGCTGTGAATTTGAAATCCTTGACCTGGTAGATCAGATAACCTTCCGGTTGCCCATCGCGTTCGTAAACACAAGCTCTGGCCTCTTTCCGCATTATTCTAGACTCCCACCAAAAGGCATCCCGTTTGTGAGTACCATTTAGGGAAGGGGCAAACCGCAGCTGGATCGCATCCAACTCCTGGTGATCGTCAGTGGGTCGAACTACGCCATTCATCTGACCGAACCGTGGACATTGGCTCATGGGCATGGTGTAGCGATATCTTCTGCCCGCTGGCTCCCAGCCAAAAGCAGCGTAAAAGGATTGCTTGAAAGGAAAGAGGTTTGACAGCACCTGGCGTTTGCGGCGCATTTCGGTCAGGGCCTCCGTCATCATAGTACGGATATGCCCTTGCCGGCGGAACTCGGGCCAAGAAGCAACAGCCGCCACACCGCCCGTTGGCAGTGCGGTTCCATGGACGAAGGTTTCGAAGGGGATCACCGTCATCATACTGGCCAACCGCGAGTCCACAAACACGCCCCAGATATCGGACTGCCGCATCCGCTGGAAATGCCGTTCCCTTTCCGCTGGATCCGGCGTGTATTGAAACGCGAATCCCCCCAGCTCCACCACTTGATCATACTCTGCCTCCACAATTCTGCGAACTTCCATTGGGCATTCCTCCCGTTTTCGTCACGTATAAGATATGTTACACTAACAGCAGTAGTGGTCAGTCCCCATGAAGAAAGGAAAACCAACATGACCCGTCGCGAACTTTCTTGTTTGGCCCGCAACATATTACAGTGGTACGCTGTTAACAAGCGTCCTCTGCCTTGGCGTGATGACCCGCATCCCTATAAGATCTGGGTGTCAGAAATAATGCTTCAGCAAACGCGGGTGGAAGCTGTTCTGCCACTCTTCCACCGGTTCATAGCGGCCTTCCCAACAGTCCAGCACCTGGCAGCCGCCTCGGAGGATGATGTCCTCAGCGTTTGGCAGGGCCTGGGCTACTACTCCCGGGCTCGCCGGCTGCACCAGGCTGCTGGCGTCGTGGTCGACGACCACGGCGGTGAGCTGCCGGCAGACCTAAGTGAACTCTTGTCACTCCCCGGCATCGGACCGTACACCGCAGCCGCCATCGCCAGTATAGCCTTCGGCATCAAAGCTGTGGCGTTGGATGGCAATCTCCTTCGAGTCGGGGCGCGCCTGTTCGCCATTGCCGACGATATCGCGTCCAGCAAGACCCGCAGACGTATTGAAGAGGCATTTTTGGAACATTTGCCCGCTAAAAATGCTGGTGACTTCAACCAGGCACTCATGGATCTAGGTTCCGCCATCTGTATTCCTGGCTCGCCTCGCTGCCCCCAATGCCCCGCAGCTATCTGCTGCCAGGCCAACAAACAGGGAAGGACGGCAGAACTCCCATGCAAATCGGCAAAGAAGCCGCCTCTGCCCCAAGCGATCCGTGTCTTTTTCATTGAGACAGCCGAGCACATCCTGCTGCGCCAGCGCAATCACGGCAATTTCCTGCAGGGTATGTGGGAGGTGCCCTGGGTTCCAATGCAAGGCGATCCTACACGCAGCTCCGTCGCGGCCACAGCAGAATCGGCGCTGCCACCAGAGGCCGCTGCGCTTCAGCAGTCCCTTTCGTTGGGTTTACCTAAGGAGATCCGGACTGCAGAGTACGTCTTTTCCCATCGCCACTGGTACATGACAATTTACTGTTACACCGTCAACACTGCCACGGTGCTGCCCCCCGCTGCACCAGGAACTAACTATCGCTGGTATCCCAAGGCAGAACTGCAGCAAGCGGCCCTGCCTACGGTCTTCCAGCGAGTCCTGCCGCGGTCGCTGCGCACTCGCTCCTAAGAAGAGCCAGCATATGCTTGCAGCAGAACGCTGCTCGCCGACGCTCATGGTTGCGACACATCAGCAGTGGTTCCGCAGCCCTTAGGTCGCTGGCAGTGCAGAACCGGACAGCCGTTGCCATCGGCAATGACATGCATGGCTCGACCGCACGTGGGACAGCCGTGGGTCACAGCTGTGGGAAAGGACGTCGGATACACTCCGTCAGCCACCGCCTGCAGAGAACGGTAAACCTGAACCAACAGCAAAACATCGTCTTTGGCCCGGTGAGTGTTGGCGAAGCCGTCGTCGAGGCCAAAATGGTACATCAAGTTCTTAAGACGATGACTGCCGCCGCCTTCGGGATATATGCACAGCCGCGGGTACACGGTTCTGCTGAGCTTCAACGTATCGACACCGCGACGCCTGATCGTCGGCAGTCCTTGCCGGCGAAACATGGCCTGGAGAAACTGCAAGTCGAAGGCCAGATTGTGGGCTACCACAGTGCCCTCAGCAATAAAGGAGCGGATGCGCGGCGCTAACTGCGCCTCCGTGGGCGCGCCTGTGACTTCGGCAGCGGTGATGCCTGTAATCTCTGTGATCTTAGCCGGGATGGGGCGCTCTGGATCCATGAATGATGCGAACTCTTCATAGGAACCATCCTGCCGAACTCTTAACATATAAATTTCAATCACGCGTTCCGTCTGTCCATCGAGACCCGTAGTCTCCACATCAAGGAATACATAAGTGTGCATGAAAGGCTCCTTTTTCGGGGATACTTGGTTATTTCGCTGCGGGCAGCAGAATTCCTACGGGATTTGCAGCAGGATTGGGCAATAATGAACTGCGCTGGATCTGCTTGGAACTTGCTGGCTCGCAGCAACACCACAACCATCCGTACCATCTCAGCCGACAACAAACAGCGCCTGAGCCGTATGCTCAGGCGCTGTTTCCGATGTCTACGTTATTACATCCACTGTGTGTGGAAGACGCCGTCTTTGTCAATTCGTTGGTAAGTATGGGCTCCAAAGTAATCGCGCTGGGCCTGCAGCAGGTTCGCGGGCAGCGTAGCCCGACGATAGGAGTCGTAGTAGTACAGTGCTGAACTGAAGCCCGGCACCGGGATCCCATGCACTGCAGCTAGGCTCACCACTCTGCGCCAGCTCTCCTGCGACCGGTCCACAATTTCTTTGAAATACGGCGCAAGCAGAAGGTTCTCCAGTTCTGGATTTTCCTCATAGGCCTCTTTGATGCGATTGAGGAACTTGGCGCGAATAATGCATCCGCCCCGCCAGATAAGCGCAATTTCACCAAAATCCATATCCCATGAGTATTCCTTGCCAGCGGCCTTCATCAAGCTAAAGCCTTGGGCATAGGAGCCGATCTTGGACACATAAAGAGCACGGCGAATATCCTGGATCAACTGCTCTTTGTCAATGCCGAGCTCTTCTGCCTTTGGTCCGGAAAGCACCTTGGAAGCGGCTACCCGTTCCTCTTTCATGGCCGAGATGAAGCGGGCGAACACGGCCTCTGCGATGGTAGGTATCGGCACTCCCAGATCCAAAGAGTCTTGGCTCGTCCATTTGCCAGTACCCTTCTGACCAGCTGTGTCCAAGATCACTTCCACCAACGGCTGGCCTGTCTCCGCATCCATGCGCTGTAAAATGTCAGCGGTAATCTCAATCAAATAGGAGTCCAGTTCGGTCTCATTCCAACGGGCAAAAATGCGACCGATCTCGGCAGCACTCATACCAAGCAGTTCCTTCATCAAGAAATACGCCTCACAGATCAGCTGCATATCGCCGTATTCGATACCATTGTGAATCATCTTCACATAGTGCCCCACCCCATCGGTACCTAGATACGTACAGCATGGCACCTGCTCGTCGCCAACTTTCGCTGAGATATCCACTAACAGTTGGCTCACTTGATCCCACGCTTCCTTAGGACCTCCAGGCATAATGGATGGACCCTTGAGGGCTCCTTCTTCCCCGCCAGACACGCCAACACCCAGGAAATGAATGCCCTTGGTCTCAAGCTCCTGCGAACGGCGAATGCTGTCCTTGAAGAAGGAATTGCCACCGTCAATAATGATATCTCCTTCGGCCAACAGCGGCAGCAGCTCCTCGATGACCCAATCCACAGGATCTCCGGCTTTAACCATAATCATCACTTTGCGGGGACTGCTTAAGGACTCCACAAGCTCCTGAAGACTTTTCGCCCCGATGATGCTCTTGCCTGCCGCGGCATCGTTAAGGAACTCCTCTGTCTTCGCATATGTGCGGTTATAGACCGAAACACTATAGCCCTTTGATGCCATATTGAGCACCAAGTTCTGCCCCATGACCGCCAATCCAATCAACCCGATATCGCTTTTTTGCATCTTTCCGCCCCCGTCCCAAAGTATTCGTAACCTAACCTGCTTTTCTTTCCTCATGCAATTTTCTCTCGCATTAGCATATTTCTACGGTCTGCCGATGACTCCTGCCAATTAACAAAGATTTATTAACATCATCGCTGTCCCATGACTCATACCGACGATTATCCAGATAGGGCGCCAGAACCGAAGGGCCGGAATTCCATAACGAATTCCAGCCCCCGGCTGCTATCCTGTGCTACTTTTCTTGACTCAAGGCAAAGCCCCGCATGAACTGCTCCTGAAGCAGGAAAAAGATGATCAGCGGTGGGACGAGAGAGATTAGCGATCCCGCCATGGCCACACCCCAATCGATCACGCCATCCGGGCACACTGTGGTCAGACGGCGCATAGCAACCTGTACCACCTGCCGGTTTTGCCCCGATATAACCAGAAGTGGCCAGAGATACTGGTTCCACATGTACACAAACTGGATAACGCAGAAGGCCCCAATGGTGTTCAGGGACATGGGTGTCAAGATCTGAATCAGGAAGCGCAGTGGCCCTGCACCATCCACACGGGCCGCTTCAGCCAATGTTGATGGGATGGACATAAAATGCTGTCGAAAGAGAAATGTCCCCGTGGCCGACGCGAAAAACGGCAGTGTCAAAGCCCAGTACGTGTTGCCCCACCCGATATCGCTGATCAGCCCGAACAGGGGCACAATCACAACAGGAATGGGGATCATAAGGGTCAAGAGGATGATAAAGAAAACCAAGGGCTGCAGCGGAAAGCGAAAGTACACCAACGCCAGGGCCGCCAGCAGACTGATGATAATCTTCCCCACCGTCACGACCACAGCGATGAAAAGACTGTTGCGCATCATGACCCCGATATTGAAATAATTCCAAGCGATGTTAAAGTTGCGGGATACCGAAGAACCAAAGGAAAACTTCGGTGGATAGCTGTAGATTTCGCTGGGGCTCTGCGTACTGGCCAGAATAGCCCAGATCATCGGGCTGGCCACCAGCAGCACACACAGCAACAGCAGTGCATGGGTCAAAAGTGTCAAAAGCTTCTTCTTGTTACGATGGGATATCCGGCGCCGTTCTCCTGCCATGCAATCCACCTCCCGTTAATTAGAGTAATGTACGCGGCGTCCCGCCGTCCGGAACTGCACCAGCATGATGCCCATGACTAGGAAGAACAAGATGATGGATTGCGCCGCCGCAAAACCAGTCTTACTGAACTCGAAGGCGTCACGGTAAAGGTGATAAATCAACACGTTAGTGGCATCCACAGGGCCCCCACGGGTCATGACATCAATTAAGCCGAACGTGTCAAAGAAGGCATAGATCAAGTTCATAGTCAGCAGGAAAAATGCTGTGGGCGACATGAGCGGGATGATGACCTTCCAATAACGCTGCAGGGCATTGGCCCCGTCGATGTGCGCCGCCTCCACAATATCACCCGGAACATTCTGCAGTGCTGCCAAGAAGAAAACAACATTGTACCCCAGCTGTTTCCACACAGCAGTAATCACGACCATGAAAAACGCTAAGTTACCATTGGAAATCCAATCTGGGCGGATACCGATCAATGAATCCAAAAAGAAGTTGAGCACACCCACACTGGGGTTGAAGATAAACAGCCAGATGGAACCAGCCACAGCTGGCGAAAGGGCATATGGCCAAACCAAGGCAGTTCGGTAAAACCTCGCCCCGGCAACCTTCTGATTGGCCAAAATCGCCATCAAAAAAGACACGGTCATGGACAAAGCCACCACCAAGCCACCAAAGCTGAACGTGGTAATGAAGCTCTGCAGATACGACCGGGACGTGAATAGATCCACATAATTTTCCATGCCTACATAGATCATGCGCAGTCCCATAAACAGCGACTTGTAGGTACTCATTTGAATGGTCTGCACCATCGGTAGATAGATGAAGACACCAATGACGATCAGGCTGGGAAGCAGCAGGAAATACGGATATATCTTGCCTGGAAATTTTGCGCCCACGAAATCACCTCACGGAAAACGGAGCCCGAAGGAAACCCTTCAGGCCCCGGTTGTCTTGTTGCCTGCAGTCCATCAGAAACAGGCCCACATCCGAACGGATCGTCCTGATGGTCTGTGAAGAACTACCTAGTTACCGATTACACGATTGTACTCAGCCAAGACTCTGTTACCACGCACCACAGCATCAGCCAAGGCCTGCTCGACGGTTTTGTCGTCCTGGAAAACTTCCTGCAGAGCATCGATGATGACTGTGCGAATTTCTGGAAACGGCCCAATAATAGCACCCTGGGTTGAGGTTACAGGCTTGGTGGCCAGAAGTTGCTCCATAGCTGTGGCATACGGAGGATTCTGCTCAAACCAATTCTCGGCTTCCAAGATTGGCAGAGCATCTTCGTGTACGGGGAAATATCCGGTGCCTTTGTGCCACTCAGCCTGAACATCTGGGCGGGAAAGGAAGACGACCAGTTCAGCAGCGGCCTCAATGTACTCGTCGGAATGTACGCCCAACACCCAGAGGCTGCCACCACCGATGATAGTACCATGGCGTTCAAAATCCGCCGAAATGGGCAGGAAACCGGTACCCAATTCAAAACCTTCGTCAGCCGCAGTCCGAACCTTCGTGGCAACAGCAGCAGTGGAGTCGATGGCCATGCCTACCTGTTGGGCAGCGAAGATTTGCCGGCTTTGTGACCAGTTCTCTACGCCTGGGTTCACGTAATAGCCTGCATCATACATGTCTTTCCACCATTGGAAGATAACTCCAGCCTGTGGCTGATCCAGCAACAGCTCCGTGGCGCGCCCGGACCGACCATTGTCATAGTTAACGAGGTCCGCACCCATATTGGCCATCCACTGCTCGAAGAACCATGTGTGCAGAGGCGCTACCAAACCATGACGGGCGGCGCCGCTCTCAACGATCTGCCTTGAATACTCCATGACCTCCTCAAAGGTTTCCGGCGGCTTGTTGGGGTCTAGGCCCGCGGCCTCAAAGATGTCTTTGTTAATATACAAAATCGGATTGGACGAGTTGTACGGCATCGAGTACAGCACATCATCCAAACGATAGTAGTCCGTAACCTGAGGCAGGAACTTGTCCCAGTCAACCATGCCTTCAGGAAGTCCTTCTTGGAGAGGAACGAATATGCCCATATCGATGAGCTGACGGGTGGAAATCTCAAAGCTCTGAATCACGTGTGGCGCATTGCCAGCCCGCACAGCCGCTGTCGTGGCATTCAATGTATCCCGGTAGGAGCCTTTGTACTCCACTTCCACATGAATCCGGTCCTGTGATTCGTTAAACATGCGAACCTGCTCATCAATGGCTTGTCCTAGCAGGCCACTCATGGCGTGCCAATACATAATTTCGATCTTGGCCATCGCAACACTGGATAGAGCAACGACGAGAAGGACTACCAAAGCTACCGATAATGTCTTCTTCAAAACATATCCCTCCAATTTTGTGGTTATTCCTTGCTCAACTGCCAATCCGAAACTGCACCATCGTGTGCCTCTGGGCTGGTAATCTGCTGCCCCTTGCCATCACCTCCTCTGCAGGATTTTCTAGGTCTGAGGTAACGCCTGTTAGTAGTAATTCACGCTGTCCGTGTTAATTCCTTCCGTTTTATGCAAATTTTCCGTGTGGCAGTGGATATTGGCCGCCCTTGCGTGAGCGCGTCCAAGCGCCATCTGCTGAACCGCTGATGCCTTCGCCCGTAGCACCCAGATCTAACCCAAACGCACCTGCTTGCCATTAACCAAGTACACTGCTCGTTCACAAATGTTCGTCGAGTGGTCTCCTATTCGTTCCAGATAACGGGCTACAAACATTAAGTGAACGCACTGAGCCATCATGGTTGGATTGCGATGCCGCTCCATCAGCCCCAGCAGTTCATCGCACAGACGAGCATAGATATCGTCCACTTCATCATCTCGCGCCGCTACGGCTCGGGCCATGGCCGTATCTCGCTGAATCAAAGCTTGGAGTGCATCATGCAGCATATTGACACTGCATTCGGCCATACGCGGAATATCCACCAAGGGTTTGATCAGCGTCTGTCCTTCCAGACGCAGGGCTACCTCAGCGATATTCGTTGCGTTGTCTGCGATTCGTTCCAGATCTGTGACCACCTTAGTAATACTGGAAATCAGACGCAAATCTTGAGAACTGGGTTTCTGCATAGATAGCAGATGAACCGCCCGGTCTTCGATCTCCGTCTCCATCACATCAACTTGGGTGTCATTGCGAATCACCGTTTTTGCCTTAGCCGCATCCAACTGCACAAGGGATTCGACGCTGGCATGCACTGCGTTTTCCACCAATACCCCCATCTCCAATAACCTTCGATAAAGGGCTTCCAAGTCATTCTGGAAGCCATTACGTTTGGCCACCGCGCAACCTCCATCTCCATGGCTATGTAATATCCTGCGATTCCAGTGTAACAGACGGGCGTTATGGTGGAATAAACCTGCGGTAACCGGCAGCAATAGTTCTGTGAACAGATAGTTAAATGGAAGCAAAGTCAATGATTTCTTAATCCAGGAAACATAATCACACAACAAGTTGGAAGGTCTTTGACCCTGTGGCTGTTGCCATTCCGAGTTCAACACGGGAGATTCCGGTTGCCCGCCCACAAAGGCATGTTGTTGGCGTCACAGTTCATCATGGGATGTCAAAAACCGAAACATCATTGAGGATACTACGCCGGCCCATGCAGCAATGACGCGGCAGTCTGCAGCGGCACTCGATACCATTCTTGCAGCCGGTGGACGCGGGGTCTGGAGCCGGGCAAAAAACGGATTGTTCAGTCTGTTGGTATCGCTTCCCATTCCGCTGCAGGGAGCACATCTTCGAAATGCCGACGCTCCTGCAGTCCAATCCCAGGATGGCCCGCAGCAGCCGTACCGGCAGCCACCGCCATGGCTGCACACTGTAGTTTGGGACGGCCTTCTAGGAGCCCCCAGATATAGGCAGCTACTACCGAATCACCGCAGCCCACTGTCTGGATCGCCTCAATTCCCGGAGCGAACAGACGGACCACTCCATCCTTGGTTGTTGTTAAGAGGCCGTCCGGCCCTAGGGAACACAATGCGTGTTCAATACCGGCCGCAGCCACTCCCTGTAAGGCCTTGGCTGCCGCTGGATAGTCCGCCAGTGGACGACCGGTGTACTGCTGCAGTTCATGGATGTTGGGTTTGATCATGTCTGGACGCGCCGCTAAGCCGTGGATCAACGGGTCTCCCGACGTATCCAAACACACAAACACATGGGGATTGGCCTGCCGGGCCATGTGGGTCATGGTTGCATAGATATCCGATGGTGCCCCTGGTGGTATGGAGCCTGACAGAATGAGATACTCTGTATCCGGAAGACGCCGCTGCAGACCCGCAAAAAAAGCGTCCAGCTCCCCTGCGGTAATGTGGGGACCAGCGCTGTTGAACTCTGTCACCTGCCCCGGGCCTTGGATTTTTATGTTCATGCGCGTGGTTTCACCACAGCTCGTAAACGCCGTTCCGCCCATGTCGGCCTCCAGCAGACGCTGGATTTCCTTACCTACATATCCCCCAAGAAAACCCACCAGAGTTGTGGAAACACCGAAGATCCGCAGGACCTTACTGACGTTAATGCCTTTGCCGGCCGGTTCATCCATAGGATCGCCAACCCGATTCACATCACCGACCAGCAGTTCATTGACACGCAGCGTTCGGTCCATACTGGGGTTGACGGTAACCGTCATTACGTTCTTCATCGCTATCATCCCCTTGCAAGCTCATGGTTTCGCAGAAAACTTAAAGGAATATGCTAGTCCTGTCCGGAATATTATACAGAAGGTGTTGTAGGAAAGGTTGGATCCAGCGTGAACGATACAATTAAGCCGGTTGTTGCATTCCACGATGACATAGATACCTGGATATACTTTGATCAAGCGTTCCAGGTGTTCCGCTATGAGATATTTTGCATAGGCTATGATGCCGCCGGAAACCCTCAGACATTGGAGTTTGTTGTGGAGGAAGGAATTCTCCCACCAGCTTCATACCCGGAGATCTTGCCCTATCTGGCCGACCCCGGGCGAATTCTGCCCGGACTCATCCATTGGCAGGAAACCATGGGGTTTTTGCCACAGCAGAACACCGACCACCACCCGTTGGGCCATGGAAAGCTGACCCACATGGAACAGCGGCTCAAGCAACACAGCCGTCGACGAATCACAGAGAAGCTGCGCCTTTTGGGATACGACGTCATCAGCGCAGCATCGTAAGCAAACTCCCACCCAAGCAAATGGGTGGGAGTTCTTCGTTTCTATCAATTTAGGACAAAAGCTCTTTGGCTTTCTTCACAGCGTTGTCCGCAGTGAAGCCAAGGTGGGCAGCCACTTCAGCTCCTGGTCCGCAGACACCAAAGTCGTCTAGGGTTAATGTGGACATGGTTTGTCCTGGTGCCAAGCTGTACCATCCAGAACCCACGCCCACATCCAACATAAGAATAGGCGTACCGGGAATGAACACGCTCTGGCGATATGCTTTTTCCTGGGTCAAGAACAACTCACGGCAGGGAACAGATACTACTCGCACCGCAATACCCTCAGCAGTAAGCTTTTCCGCCGCTTCCAATGCCAAACTTACTTCACTGCCGCTGGCCGCGAGGATCAACTGTGGTTCGTCGGCGTCCACAACCACGTACGCCCCCCGCTCCACAGACCACCCTTCTGGCTTCGGGAATACGGGCAGGTTCTGCCGGGTCAGTAGGATGGCCGCAGGGCCATCATTGCGACGAAGCGCTGACAGCCAAAACTGTGCTGTCTCCTGGGCATCAGCCGGCCGGTACACATCCAGATTGGGTATGACCCGCAGTGCTTCAGCATGCTCCACCGGTTGGTGTGTAGGTCCATCTTCGCCAACAAAAACGGAATCATGGGTAAAGACATGGACCACCGGAAGTTTCATCAGCGCCGAGAGACGCACAGCCGGGCGCATGTAATCGGAGAAGACCAGGAACGTGGAACCGAATGGCCGCAGCCCGCCATAGAGAGCAAGCCCATTAACAACGGCGCCCATGGCGTGCTCGCGTACCCCAAAGTTGAAATTGCGGCCGGAAAAGTCGTCTTTGGTTATGCTTGCGAAGTCATTCAAATGCGTCTTCGTGGAAGGTGCCAGGTCAGCCGATCCGCCCACTAGATTGGGAACGACCTTGGCCAAGGCATTGAGGATTTCGCCGCCGCTGTTGCGGGTTGCCGAACTGCTTCCCTCTTCATACTGCGGCAGTACTGCTTCAAGATCAGCCGGCAGATCCAGGTTCCAATAGGTCTGCCACTGCTCCGCCAACTTCGGATTTTCCTCAGCCCAAGCCTGGAACACGGACTCCCATTCTTCTTCAAGCTGCTGACCGCGAGCCTTGACCTGTTGGCCCGCATCCTTGACATCTTCGGCCACGTAGAAAAGCTCTTGGGGCAGGCCTACCTGCTCTTTGAAGGCCTTGACTTCATCTGGTCCCAACGGCGCCCCGTGGACACCGGCTGTATCTTGCTTGGTCGGAGCGCCCTTGCCGATTGTGGTGCGGGCCACAATCAAACTGGGCCGGTCATCGGCTTTAGCTTCCGCAATAGCGGCTGCCAGCTCCACAGTGCTGTGTCCATCAATTTCTTGAACGTGCCAACCATAGGCTTCATAGCGGTCGCCAACGGACTCGCTGAAGGCAAGATCCGTCCGACCTTCGATGGTAATCTCATTGGAATCATAAATGACGATCAGTTTACCCAGTTGCAAATGGCCGGCCAACGATGAGGCCTCGCTGCTGATGCCCTCCATCATACAGCCGTCGCCACCCAATGCATAGGTGTAGTGATCGATAATGGTATGGTTCTCTGTGTTAAAGCGAGCTGCCATCATTCGCTCAGCAATCGCCATACCAACAGCATTGCCGATGCCCTGACCGAGCGGGCCAGTGGTGGTTTCTACCCCAGGCGTGTGACCGTACTCCGGATGACCGGGCGTGCGCGAGTTTAGCTGCCGAAACTGTTTGAGATCATCCATGGTTACATCATATCCAGTCAAATGCAGCAGCCCATACAACAGCATGGACCCATGTCCGGCCGAAAGAACAAAGCGGTCCCGATTGGGCCAAGAAGGATTGGCGGGGTTATGTTTCAGTTCAGAAAAGAACAACTGACTGCCTAGCTCAGCGCAGCCCAAAGGCAGGCCGGGATGGCCGGAGTTTGCCTTTTCCACTCCATCCACTGCCAAACCGCGAACAATGCGAGCTACGTTTTCCATGTTCATCTGACATCACCTCTTCATAATAATGCTGTACCTAGGGGCAAAACAGATGCTGTTCGACCCCGTTTTAGCCTCAATTCCCAAGTTCAACACTGCCGATTCTTTCGTCAGGAGCTGTGAGCCCCACAATCGCACCCACAGTCTTCGGTGGATGCTCCTTGATCTTGGTTCTGCAGCAGAGAAAAGTAACGGTCGGCCGCAGGTGTGCGCTCCACATCCTGCTGCCACGCCAGCCATTCATCGACCGTTGTCTGCGGCTCCTGACGCATCTGCTGCCACTGCTCATAGAGGGCGGTTCCTTCGACATCAGCAGCCAATGCTTCGGCTGCAATTCGCAGTTCTTCATTCTTTCGTCCACAACATGCCACTATGGATCAATCCTCCGTTTTGCGGAACAGACGAATCTCTGTACCCTTGTTGGGTTCTGAGGAAATTTCTGCCCGATCCGTCATCATTCCCACCAAAGAAAGTCCTGTTCCAACCATACTCTCACCGGCCAGTGCCCCATAATACTCTTCCAGCTCGTCACGGCGCGGTTGGTCCAAGGCCTTCTTGATCTTGGCAAGCTTCTCTGCATCCATTCCACGGCCATTATCCTTTACCCAGATAATGATCTCGCCTTCTTTCATCTCGACCCGGACATCCACCTGCGTGGCTCCGGCCTTGATGGAGTTGTTCATAAGTTCATCGACGATCCCGCGCACGTGTTTGCGATGTGCATCCATCTAGAGCAGTCCGTAACCCCAAGGGGCAGGACCTCCACCTCCCTCAGTCTCGTTGCGATGATATGTTGAACCAGCGGGTGATCCCAATGAACAGGGTCCCCACCAATCCTCCAGCAAAACCATTGTTGTACAGATTCATGCCAGCATGGAAAAAGCCGACATGCATGACAACACCCAAGTGCACCATACCGGCAGCAATACCCATCAGCGGGCCAAAGCCTCCAGCCAACGGCGCCAAGGTGGTACCAAACAAAGCCGCCAACACAACCCCAGGCTCCGCTGGACTCCACACACTGAGCAGTGATGCCAGGAAAACACCCAACATGACTGGCCAGATATTCTTGACATGCTTGCCAAAGGCACCGAAACCAACGATGGTAAACACACCGCCTATCGTCGGACCATTGAAGTCCCCTTGGACCAAAGCAATATACGCCATGCCCATGAGGCCAACAGCACCCATGTTAAATACAGTGGGCCAAAACCCTTCCTGTGAGACGAAGTCCGTAACCAAGGTCCCGGGAAGCTTCCAGAGCTTGAGTGAGTCCCGCCAGTGCCGCCAACCGAGCAGCATCATGGAAGCAAAGTATGCGGTGAAGAGCCATCCCAGCAGGGCCTGATCCGCAGTACCCCAGAAAAAAGTCGTGCCCACATCATTCCCCATCAGCCGCAGGTGGGCGGTGACGTACATCCCGACGATGCCGCAGGTAAAACCAACATTGTACAAACTAAAGCCTTGGTGGTTGTGGAGAACATGCGGTGCCATCCCGGGCAGGATTATACCGACGACGATTCCTAAGAACACCGCCAAAGGATAACCGTGACCTAGGCCGAAGGCCACCTGTGATACCACCGGACCCAATGCAGTCCCGAAAAGCGCCACAACAATGTAGTTGCGGAAGCGTTCACGCTTAAGCCAAGCTGCAAAGGCAACACCCAGTACCACGGGCCAAACATTGATGGGTGTTTTGCCAAAAAGGGCAAACCCAGCAATGGTAAACACAGCTGCAATGGTTGGCCCCGAAAGCGTCGTCTTGGTGGCATAAATGAGGGCTAGGGACAAGAGTCCTAGAACACCAGCATTGATCAGCGTCGCACCAATGCTGCCTACGACAAAATAATCGGTAATCAAAACACCGGCCGCCAAAAGGATACTGCGGTAAGCTTCCCAGAAGCTCACGCCTTCCAGCCAAAAGGCTCCGATGAGGATCAACGCCAGCATGTACGAACCTACAAATAGATAACGTTCCCGTTCCTTCATCCTTTGGCTACAGCTCCCTTGTGTCGTGTCGATATGTCGGCTTGACTCCGGTTATGCCCGGGCACCTTGTATGCAGCGTCGTGAAAAGTGCAGAGGTTCCGTATCCATCCGGCAACCGATGACGCATCACTGCGTCGCGTGTAAAAACCTGCCCAGGCATGGGTATGTGTTGATCGCAATCTCGTATAGTATTCTGCTTGCTACAAAAGAACTCCTGCCAAAGGCAGGAGTTCTTCAGCTTACTAGCGATAAACATCCAGCAGTTGACCGTTGGCAATACCCGCTGCATTGGCCTCATCGGTATCCAAATGCAGTTCCAGCACAAAATCCTGTCGCACTCGGACCAGGACATTCTCGAAAACAACGGCTCGTTCACCATCGGCTCGCACTTTCACGATGTCTTTGTCTTTGACACCAAAGGCAGCCGCATCGTCTTCACTCATATGGATGTGCCGTTGGGCCAAGATCACTCCGATCTGCAGCGTGACCGCCCCCGCGGGACCTACCACCGTTAGACCCGCTGAGCGCTGTATCACGCCGGAATCCCGCACCGGAGGTTTTACCCCCAAGCCGAATGCGTCTGTCCGCGAAATTTCTACCTGCGTCGCCGGTCTTACAGGTCCGAGAATGCGCACATTCTGAATGCACCCCTTGCGCGTAACAAGGGTCACGGTTTCTTCGGCTGCATACTGCCCCGTCTGCGACAGATCCTTGAGCGGTGTCAATTCGTAGCCATCGCCAAACAGTGTATTTAAGTCATCACGCGATACATGCAGATGACGATTGGAAACACCAGCCGGTACTTGACCTATCACCTTCTCTGACATACACACCATTCCCTTCATCCTAGTTTTACCCTGCACTCTTAGAATACGCCGCTGGACCCAACGATTCCTCCCAAACTGCTGGGATTTGCCACCGAACACTAGCATTCGCACATTATGAACAAGGCCGAAGGATGGTGAATCCAGATGGTTTTGACAATCACAAGGTCACGTCAAAGTCACTTTTGAAAAGCAGTCGTTCTTCTTGATTACGTCGTGATGTTCATGTAAGCGAGAGCCTCGCATCGCCATCACGATCGACCCGATAGAGGTTATTGCGAGTC
>PWMW01000369.1 GCA_003559095.1 Clostridiales bacterium
CCGACGCAATTTTTCATTGGTGGGCTGCATGTCCACCATCAAATTTCCGTAGACCTTGCCCAGACGGATCATCACCGCCGTGCTCAGGGTGTTCAACACCATCTTCTGCGCTGTTCCTGCCTTCATGCGCGTGGATCCGGTCACCACCTCCGGACCGACCACGGGAGCAATGGTGAGGCGGGCCCGCTCTGCCAGCTCGGATCGGAGATTGCAGGTAACACCAATGGTATGAACTCCAAGGCGCTCGGCTTCTGCGAGGGCTGCCAAAACATAGGGGGTGCGGCCACTGGCCGTAATCCCCACCAACACATCACCGGCCTGGGGATGCTGGGCCAAGAAGTCCTCTCGTCCCGCTGCGGCGTTGTCTTCCGCCTGTTCAATGGGGCGGAACATAGCTTCTTGCCCACCTGCTATGATAGCCTTCACCTGCTCCTCGCCGACACCAAAGGTGGGCAGCAGTTCGGCCGCGTCCAACACACCTAGACGTCCGCTGGTGCCGGAACCCATATAAAACATCCTACCACCGCTGCGCAGAGCCTCGGTGATCAACTCCACCGCGGCCACCATCTGGCTTTGTTGTTCTGCCACAGCCGTAATGACGTTTTTGTCTTCATCGTTGATCAGCTGGATCAGTTGTGCCACCGGCAGGGTGTCAATATGTTGGGATGCCTGGTTGCGCTGCTCTGTCACCAGATCATCGAAGCGCTTTTGCCTGTCCATCGTCCCAGCTCCTCTCCGCAGCTCCATGACATATTGCTTCGCTTCTTGAGTAAAAATTCCTTCCAGAAGTTCAAAACGTGGTTAAAGTGATTTATAAAGAATGAAAATTGGCAAAACTATTGACTTATATTTCTGACTACTCTTATAATTCCGGGTAGGAGGTGAAACAATGAAGCGGCGATGCATAGTGTTATGCTTTCTCTGGATCCTGCTGTGCCCGCTGGTCAGCTGGGCCCATTCCACGGAGCAAAACTGGCAAGCTCGACAGTACGAGGCCATGACGCCCCAGACCGCCGACTGGGATTGCGGCCCTGCCGCCGTCGGCACCATTCTCCAGCTGCTCCAATGGCCGCAGATTGCCCCGGCGGCCATAGAACCCCCGGTGAATATGGCAGATCTCCAAGATCAGCTGGCGTCCGTGGGGCTGCCTGCCGAAGGGTTCCGACTGCATCCAGATCAGTTGTGGAACTATCTGGAGCAGGGCACCCCCGTGCCCCTGCTCATCCATGTGCAGTGGCCGGAGCCGCATTTTTCCGTATTGGCTGGCAGCTGGCAGCAGTGGCTCCTCCTGGCTGACCCAGGCATTGGCTGGCGTTGGCTGGACTGGGAAACCTTCAACCAGCTGTGGACGGGTTACGTCCTTCTGCCTCAACCCACCGCTGTGGCACCACCAGCGGCCGTCATCGCCGAACGCCAACAACAGCTGCAGAACTTACTCCGTCTCAAACAACAATTTTAGGAGGAATCTTCATGACTGCTCTACTGATATCCCTTATGCTGATCCTGTTTTCGTCTCCAGCTGCCACCGCTGCAAGCATGTGGCAGTGGCAGCTGGCATTGGGCCACAGTCATCACGCCGCAACAACCGTCTCCCTCAAGGACATGATCGAGACCGTCAGCACATGGAACCAGTGGCAGCTACAGCTGGGCGTGCAGTACACTACCTGCTCCGGCCTGCGGGCAGCGGTGCACACTGCTGCCACCGCCACCACAGGCCGCATCCATGGCTGGGACTTCACGGAAGAGGATCCTATGTTGGCAGAGCGCCAGCGCAGCCTGGCGTTGGACACGCCACAACTACAGTTGACCTCCCCGGCCGTTGCCACCGCCGGAGGCGCCATCAGAGTGCAGCTTACAGCCCCCATAGCTCGCGAGCTTCCAGAAGCGGCGCTGTTGTGGCAGACGGTGCAAGATCCGCTTCTGATCCGAATGCGCTTCGGGCTGCAGCCGCAGCCGGAGCACTGGCGCTGGGAAGCGGTAGGCGCTGCCGTCTTGGCAGCCAACCATATCTGGAGCTTGGGCTGGCAGACTACCCTAGCCGCCGATGCCCTAATCCTGCAAACCGACCTCATTCACCATCAAGCCCAGTACCAGACGACGTACAGCCTGATGCATGGCCTCACCAGCGGCTTCTGGAAAGCTCAGGTTCACTACAGCTTCTAGCTCCATCGTCAGCGCTGTTGAATGGCTTCCATCTCGTCCAACAGCTGGGCGAACACCTGCAGGCCTTGATGGATGGGCTCAGGCGAACGCATATCCACCCCGGCTTTGGCCAACACTGCAATGGGATAATCTGAACCGCCACTGCCGAGAAACTCCAAGTAACGCTGTACGGCCGGCTCCCCTTCCTGCAGAATCGCCTGGGATAGGGCCACTGCCGCAGAAAAACCCGTGGCATACTGGTAGACGTAAAACGGCCGATAGAAGTGGGGAATTCGCGACCACTCGGCGGCAATCTCGTCATCATTATGAACATCCGGTCCATGATAGACTCCGTTCAGTTCCTGATACCGACGGCCCAGGCTTTCGGCGGTCATTGACTGACCTTCTTCCACGGTCCGGTGGACATCCCGTTCGAACTCTGCGAACATGGTCTGGCGGAACACGGTACCTCGGAATTGATTGAGGTAATGATTGAGCAGATACATCCGTTGGGCGGGATCCTGGGTGGTCTTCAGCATATGGTTCATGACGAGACATTCGTTCACTGTGGATGCCACTTCTGCCACGAAGATGGAATAACCAGCATTAATGTATCGCTGTTGGCGATGCGAGTAGAAAGAATGCATGGCGTGACCCATCTCGTGCGCCAAGGTGAACATGTTGTCAACATTCTCTTGATAGTTCATGAGTACGAAGGGATGGATACCATAGGCACCCCAGGAGTAGGCGCCGCTGGTCTTGCCTTTATTCTCGAACCAGTCAATCCAGCCGCCCTTCATGCCATCTTCTAGATCCTTAAGGTAGGTTGGCCCCAAAGCTCGCAGACCGTCACGGACCATATCCACGGCTTGGTCATGGGGGATTTTCATTTCCACATCCTCTACCATAGGTACGTGGAGATCCCACATATGCAGGGAATCCAATTTCAGCAGCTGACGCCGCAGCCTGGTATACCGATAAAAGCTGGGCAGATGCTCATGAACCGTATCAACTAGGTTGTCGTAGACCGTCTCCGGTATGTTGTTGGCATCCAAAGACATCGCTCGGGAAGATGGATAATTGCGGGCCCTAGCATAGAACACCGACTGCTTCACAGCCGCAGTATAGGTAGCGGCCAAGGTGTTCTTCCACTGGGCGAAGGTCCCATGCATTGTTTTGAAGGCCTCTTCCCGCACGGAACGCTTCGGGCTTTCCAAGAACTGAATATAGCGGCCGTGGGTGAGCTGCACAGACTGCCCATTCTCGTTAGTGATGTCCGGGAACGTCAGATCGGCATCGTTGAACATCCCAAATACCTGCGATGGTGCTTGGGCCATCTCGGAAGCACCGGCCAGCAGCTCTTCCTGATCAGCTGGCAGAGTATGGGGCTTTTGCCGCATGATATCTTCGAGATAGTGCTGGAACACGCCCAACTCCGGCTGGGCATCCAACCACTGGGCCACAGTCTCCTGCGAATGTGTAAGAATTTCTGGCTGGACGAAGGCCGTGGTCTGCTCCATCTGCACATAAGCCCGCATGGCTCGGTCCGCAAATCCTTGGTAGGTATCGTTGGTGTTATCTTCGTCCTTCCGCATCTGCGCGTAGGCGAATAAACGCTCCATGGCCATGCCCAGCGATTCCAAATCCAGCAGACACTGTAAGACAGTATCCCCTTGATCTAGCTGGTCACGGTAGGAGGCAAAGGCCTCCAGATCGTTGTAGAGGTCCTCCAGCTCCCTCTCCCATGCCGCGTCGTCAGCATAGATATCTTCCAGTCGCCAGGTGAATTGCGAGTCCACTTCGCTGCGCAGAGGCAGTCGTTCTGTGGTCATGCGATCACTCCATTTCCCAGTGGTATTGGCTGCCATCGATACTTTTCCTATTAAACATTCGCCGCCTGCTGCATGCTTCCTGCTCATCTTTGGATCACACACCATTCCCTTGCAACCACAACACCGATGAAGAAAAGCAGCTCCCGCGTGTCCTCTGCGGAGCTGCTTTTCTTCATGAATCGCCGAAGCACGTTGCCACGGCCAGGTTCGAACGATACGTCCAACAGCGATGACCGCTTTCCACGGTGACCAAGTCCAGACCTGCCAATATGTTCCGTTCCACGGCGCCCGGCCCGGAATGAGCTTCATCGATACTGATCGAGGGCTCTGTACTGTGAATGCGGACCAGTTCCTGGCGCGTCGCTTCATCCAAAGCACGGAACAAAATCCGCTGGTCCCGTTTGAGAAGCTTGTCCGTCTGGGAAGCAGTGCCCACAAAACAACTGCCTGCAGTCAGCCCTGCAACAAAGTGCTGAAAAGCAGGCATGGACATACCCATTTTTGCCGCTGCATCCCTGCTGACTAACCGGTCTCCAACATAGTCTCCCATAATCCAAAAAACATCAGCCAATGTCAAGGGTACCTTCTCGCAAAGCGGCTGTTCACTGAGCAGTGAAATCATTATTGTCTATCTCCTATCCCTCCTCGTCCAACACTACCCCTCTTCCCTAAGGTCCTACTATTTTCCTCCTATTTTTTTAGGATTTCTGCCAAAAAAATAATCAAATTTGTTTTGGTCCCTTTATGCAAAGGAAAAACGTCCATTGTTGTTGCAGCCACAATGGACGCTCACGAACGAGACATCACCTTTGGTCCTATGGACTTTAGGACTATAATTCTAGAGGGTGGAGTAGCGATGGTCGCCCAAAACCAATCCGAGAGTGCGCTTCAGTAATCGATAGCGCTGGGTGAAGGTGGATGCCGAAACTCCGTACTTGCTTTCCAAATGATGTTTTTTGGGATAATCGGCGTCGATCTGGCGAACCGCCAACTCCACAGCGGCAGCCCACACCTCCGCTTTGCGAAAGCGGGGCTTTTCCTGCACAGTAAAATCATGCCACAGGCGCAGAGCACTTTCAATTTGATCACGGGAATAGGAGGACATGTGTTCAACCAAGAGTCTGGCCACTTGGCGGTCTTGCTGCCGCGGCCAGGAAAAGACATCACTGTCCAACGCTTCTGGCTGCCCATCGGGCCAATGCTCGCTTTCCTGGAGAAGATCCACAGCCTCATCCAGGTTGTAGCTGAGAATCAGCTTGGCTGCCGTCAAGTCCGTACCCACAGGCGCCGCCACCAACAACTCTTCACTGTGGATGATGACCACCATTCCCGGGGCCAGAGACCAGTGAAAACGGATAGGACCGTGCATTGGCACAGCGGTATCCTTTTGCTGCCGCACACCATCGAGTCTGCGAAGTTTGCGCAGAGCTTCACGGTAGTTATAGACTTGGTACAACAGCGTGTTCAGCCGCCAGTCAGGTCCGACCAAGTCGTCGAGCCAATCAGCAAAGTATCGGCCATAATCGCGGCGATACTCCTCGCTGTCCCGCTGGTACCCAGCCGACGTCTTTTCGTAACTATGCCAGACCTGCACGACACACTTATGGAGGATGAACTCCAACTCTTCAGGAATGGAAGTCAGCGATGGTGTGGGTAGATACGTATCATCAGACTGCAGCAACCACCGCCCAAGAAAAGCATCGCCCGGTGTCAATGAATCGGCCCACAGCGGGGCGAAATAGATGCTGCGGCTGAGAATGTCCACCATCTCCACGCGGTCAGGGTCCGACGTAATGTCCCGAACCTCACTAATCCAAATGTGTGCGTCCTGCCAAGTGGCCAGTTCGGGAATGTCCAACGTCCGCTGCAGCGCCGGCAAAATGGCGGTGAACAGATTATGACCCTCCGGCAGACGATAATCCCACAAGAACCACTCATAGAACCGGAACATGGCCTCAGTCCCCGGAGGACCATCCAGGGTCGCTGCACCACCAAAATACTCCGTCAATGCATGGGCCATGTATTCGGACCAGCGCTCGCTGGCCATCTCCTTCAAGGCTGCCTGCCAAAACTCCTGATAGGACTCCCACATACCCATCCCTACTTTCAAAAACGTACTCTGATCCGCTCTGGTGCGGCCGCTGCAAAACCTCACTGAAAAGCATAATACCCGGACCCAAAGGCAGACAAACGCCGCCTTCTCACCGGGCATTAAGAAATCCGTTAGCTGCATATTGCCATGACCGGACCCAACGGATGCTCAACCTGCAGAAGCCTTCCCCTTGTTGCACCAGGAGTCAACTGCTAGAACATCACTTCGAATAACTTGTCGCCATCGGGGCTGATGAAGCGGACTCCAATGGGAACCGCATCGGCTCGGGTCAGCAGGCTCTTATCCACGGTTACGATATGGCTGGGATAGGTAAAGGCTTGCGTGACCATGTCGGTGGGACCCGGCTCACGACTGACAACGGTAGCAATCAGCCACTCAGCCTGCAGCTCGAGGCGGCCGATGGCGATGGCATAGCCACCGGTGGTCTGCTCACCCATATATACCCCTACGGCCGCGTCTGTTTCGAAGTTCATGTCGTCCCACTGCAGCTTCGCTTGGGCTGGAATTGGATTGACCTGCTGCTGCCAGAGTTCGGGGTACCAAGCCGCGAAATAGCGCGCATTCGCTGGTTCACAAAACCCCCACTCCAAGGCAGCCTCATCCTCATATAGGACCACTGCTGCTCCACCTCCAGCGGCCGCAGCCAGAGCTATGATTAAAAAGATAAAGAATCGTTCCACGAACACCCCTCCTTAAGCCATCTTCTAGAACCCCCAGCTTCAGCCAAGGAAATCCTCAGAGCAGGAAACTACTGGCGATCCGGAAGTTTCAAAACCATACCAACGCGGAGAACTGCATCAGCGCGCAGGTCATTCAGTTCAAGAATTTCCCGATATCTTGTCCCATCACCCAATTGCGTCTGGGCAATAGCCCAAAGGCTATCACCAGCCTGCACCGTATACTCCAAGGCCGTAGGTTCAGCCGGAGCTGGAGCGGCATCGGGTTCTTCCTCGACCACAACAGTTGACCGTTCCGTGGTAGGTTCTGGTGCCGCAGGAGGCGCAGTGGTTGGCTGACTGGGCGTCACTGGGCGAGCCAAATCCTGGGCTGGTGGCGGCGGTGGCGTACTGGTGGGTCGGGGTACATCATCTGCAGCCGTCTGCGGCCCATTGGGAACCTGCAGATAATCCCACAGCATGAAGCCGCCGTAGCTGACACCAGTGATGGCCAACAGTAAAATCACAATGGCCACGGCAAAGCGGCGATAGTTGATGCGCCGACGTCTGCCTCGACGCCCACTGCCGCTGCGGGTCAGGACCGCTCTGGCAGGGGGAAGTTCTGCTAAGTAATACCCCGAAAGCTGGTGTGGTTCATTCTCAACGAACTGGTACAGGCCTCGGGCCATGTTCTGCGGGTCAACAACCAAGGCCACCTGCCACGGCTCCGGGAAAAACTCCAAATGCTGTTGGCGGTCGGACTGGGACAAAAATGTGCCAAATCCAGGATGGGTGTGAATCCAACCCACGATCTGCAACTCGGGATAGTGAGCTTCCTGCTTCATGCGCATCTCGGCCATTTCAGCCACGCCCAAGCGCAGACGCCGCAGATGATACCGCTGCGGGAATGGAATAAAGCCATTGATAAGAATCTCGTCATACTGACTGCCCTCGGGGCGACGGCGAATTCCTAGGAGCACCCCACCGTGTTCACGGTCTTGATGTTCCTGCGCAAACTCATCCAACTCGATATAAAGGCCCTCGCGGAAGAGAACTCTAGCATGCGATCCCGGACTGCCCACCGCCGTAACATGGGATGGGCGATACGTCTTCAAATCAGCCATCAGCAAGCCCCCCTTTCCCTCACAAATCCAAAGCATCGTCTTTAATCTTTGATTCTCTGTTGAACGCCTTTTTCCTTTAGAAACCTGGATACGCTTTTATTTTATCCTCTCCAGGCATAATTCCTCCCCAATCCAACGCGCTCAACGAGAAAATCTTCAGGTGTGAGAGCAACCACCACCCGGCCTTAAGAAACAGGGTGGCCGGCGCGCCCAATGGCAGCGCCGATTCGTGATAAAACTGCGCTTGTAATATGTATACGGAAGCCAGACGGACAACCTGTCTGCCTGTGCCCACCTCAGGCAGGCCAATCCGGTAATGAGCAGGGAGGGGCTCCCGTGGCTGGCAGCCTTTGGACAACGGCCAAAGGCTGTTAGGGAACATGACCGCAGAAAATGGTTCTATTGCGTGTAGTTCCAAGCTAGTTTAGGGACAACCCATCATGACATATGAAATTGCCTGTTCAGCAACACTGACGCGATTTGACGCATTCCCGCTGACTTGTTATACTTTATCCGTGTCACGAACCAGTGGCAGCATAACCGCCAGAATAGGATATTCGGCGTCCTTCCCGCCTAACGGGACGGACCGCTAAGTATACTTTCTCTGCCGGTGCATGTGTCCGGTGGTAAGTAAAGCACTGGGCGAAGTAGGCTAGGAAATTAGATTTGCGGCGAGCTTCTGCATGCTGGCGGAGCCAGTAGGCGGCGGTAAGGTGCATGTTGGTATCGAAATCCTGGTACGAAAAGCCGCTTCAAGCGAGCTGGGGTTCCTAGCAGGTCATACGGCCTGCAGTAGACTATCCAACCACCGCAGGTGGGTGCTGAAGGATGGTTTAGAGCGAGTCTACGGGCGAAACTCGAACACTCTACCTCAATTCCACACAACGTATACGTTGTGGTGAGGTGGATGTTGGAGTTTTTTTGTTGCACAAATCAGTACCATTATCAGAAAGGATGATTAATTGTGAAGAAACTGTTAATTGCGGTATTGGCTTTGGTATTGGCTTTTGGAGGTAGCGCTGCGGTCTCGGCCCAATACATGCCGGAGGACAGTGTCAGCTTTGCCATGAGTGGAGCCTATCCTCCCTTCAACTTCGTTAACGTCGTGGGTGAACTGGAAGGCTTTGACGTCGACATCGCTCGCGAAATCGCTAACCGCATGGGACTGGAAGCTGAGTTGGTAACCACCGCTTGGGATACCATCATTGGCGGCCTGCAGGCCAAGCGTTACGACGCCATTCTTGGCAGTATGGCCATTACACCGGCCCGTCAAGAGCAGGTTAACTTTTCTGACCCCTACTATATATCCGGTGCTCAGCTCTTAGTCAATGCTGACTCAGACATTCAGTCACCGGATGATCTCCAAGATGCGGCGCTGGCCGTAGTTGTGGGTACAACCTTTGAAGACGAAGCCAACGCGCTGCCGGGCGTCACCACCGTCCGCCTGTATGAAGCTGAAGAAATGACTCTGCAGGACCTGCAGATAGGCCGTGTGGATGGCGTCATCACTGACCGCCTCATTGGTCTGTATATGACCGAAGAGATGGGTCTGGACTTCCGTTTGGCCGGTGATCTTCTTTATGAAGAAACCATCGCTGTAGCCGTTCACAAAGACCATCCGGAACTCTTGGAAGCCATCAATGTTGCTTTGGCTGAGATGAAAGAAGACGGCACCTACCTGGAAATCAGTGAGAAGTGGTTCGGGCAGGACATTTCCCAATAAGCAAATGCAGCAAGCATGCATATGAGAACGTTCTGCAGCCAAGGGCCGCCGCCAGCGGTTCTTGGCACTTCTTCGGTATAGCCGCCCTAAAGGCTTACGCATTCGAGCTGAGGCCTCGTCTGGGGCGTTTGCCCAGAAGATGGACAAGGCTGTGCCGAGCTCGTCGGCCTGCAACCGCCATGTTAACGGGTTATTGCAGCAAAACGTTCAGAGGAGGAACGTATGGATATTCTTGATTTTGTTACCACGTACTCGCCGCTTTTTGTTCCAGCAGTATCTATCACTCTCCAATTGACAGCGCTCTCCATTTTGTTGGGGTTGGTCTTAGGTTTGATCACGGCGTTTGCCAAGATCTCGTCAGCCAAACCCATCAATGTCCTGGCTGATGCGTATATTACAGTGATTCGCGGTACACCGCTGATCGTGCAGTTGTCGTTTATCTATTTTGCTCTGCCCGGCATCGGCATTGATCTCAATGCCTTTACAGCCGCCACTGTGGGCCTGGGTATTCACAATGGAGCCTACATCGCTGAGATTATCCGCGGAGGTATCCAATCCATCAACATCGGGCAGATGGAAGCGGCCCGTTCTCTGGGTATGACCTATGGCCGAGCTATGCGGCGCGTAGTACTGCCGCAGGCCTTCCGCCGCATCATCCCGTCCTTGGGCAACCAGTTCATTATTGCCCTCAAGGACTCATCTCTGGCCGGGTTGATCACCGTGAATGAAATCTACATGACATCGCGCCGTCTGGGTGCATCAACGTACCAACAGATGGAATTCTACATGTTGGCTGGCGCTTTCTATCTTATCTTGGTAGGTATCTTCTCCATACTCGTAGCCAAATTGGAGAGACGCCTCCAGACGTCGAGTCGTCAATCCAGTGGTGTGCTGTAGGGAAAGGAGCACAAGTATGGCAGAACCTTTAGTAAGAATAAGAAACCTGAACAAGTGGTTTGGTGATCTGCATGTTCTCAAGGACATGAGCATCGATATTGATCCTTCGGAAGTGGTTGTGTTCATTGGGGCATCGGGTTCCGGGAAAAGCACCCTGCTCCGCTGTATTAACTTTTTGGAGGAGGCCCAGCAGGGCGAAATATGGTTTGAAGGGGAAAAGATCGACCCCGCCAGTACCAATCTGAATCGAGTTCGGCAGCGCATCGGGATGGTGTTTCAACGGTTTAACCTCTTTCCCCACATGACAGCCATCCAAAACGTTATGGAAGGTCCGACCCAGGTGGTTGGAACCAAGCGTTCTGAGGCGCAAACAGATGCTGTGGGGCTCCTTGAAAAAGTTGGTCTTGCTGACAAACGGGATGAATACCCCGAAATGCTCTCTGGGGGCCAGCAACAACGAGTGGCCATTGCTCGCGCTCTGGCCATGCATCCCCAGGTGATGCTCTTCGATGAACCGACATCGGCGTTGGATCCCGAGTTGGTGGGCGAGGTTTTGTCCGTCATGAAAGACTTGGCCAAAGAAGGCATGACCATGGCGGTAGTTACACACGAGATGGGCTTCGCCCGGGAAGTGGCGGACCGCGTCGTATATATTGACGAAGGCAAAATCATCGAAGTGGGAACACCAGAAGAGATCTTTGATCACGCACAGGAGCCAAGGACACAGGAATTTCTCAGTCAGATTCTCTAGATCAATGACAGCGAACGACCCTGGCCATTACCTGGTCCAGGGTCGTTCATTTTTGAAACTTATTCAAGAAACAGCACTGCTGTCCCGAGCCAAAAGATGCCCATGCCCATCGGCTGAACTCTGCCAAACACAACAGCAGTCCTTACCCATCTTTTTGGCCTGGTACATGGCCAAATCCGCCTTGCGCAGGAGATCCGGCCTGCTGTCAGAGTCCCCTGGACGGGAAGCAAGGCCAATGGAAACGGTCAACGGCTTTTCGAGAGCTGCTTCCGGAATAGCGGCCAGATGTTCCCGAATGCGCTCAGCCACAGCGGAACCGTCAGCCTGGTCTAGGTTGGGCAGAATTACCACAAACTCTTCACCACCGTAGCGAACCAGGGTATCTTGGTCGTCGCGAATCGCCCGGCCGATGGCATTGGCCACCGCCCGCAGAGCGTCATCACCCCGAGCGTGCCCATAACGATCGTTAAACGCTTTGAAGTCATCGATGTCTAAAAAGAGGAGTGTCTCTTCCTGTTTCCCTTTGCCGGCGTCTTCCATAATCCATTGATTCAGATAGCGGAAATTGCGCGTTCCCGTCATAACATCGACCAGCATCGCCTCTTCGGCTTCGGCCCGTCGATTCTGTTCAATGTTGACTCGCAGCCCCATCTGCAGGAGTTCTGTAATGCCCACCAGCATGCCCCCAAAGGCAATGGCCCCCCAAAGCTGCCAACTGCCGGTAAACAGTGCACAGAGGATACCCATGTAGCCGACAATGGCATAGTTCACGAGGCCGTCAAAGGACAGTTGGTTCAGCACACTCCACCAAGACTCACCCACGCGCAGACTCAAGAGAAAGGTCACCGATCCGATGTTGACCACAAAATAGCCCACAACGCCCATCACCATGGGCAGGAGACTGCCTGGAAGGTCTAGCTGACCTGCAGTTCCACCAAAGTGCCGGAAAGCCAATCCAGCTGCGGCCGCAGACAGGCTTAACTGGGCCACGTTGAACAGGGCTCGATCCCACTTCTTGCGCAGACTGATACCGTCGATCAATCCCCCTAGAACAGCCAAACCCATTCCAGGAAGGACGCCATATATGTAGATTGCGGGAAACAGTACCACCATGCTCAATGAATAGTTGAACCGATCCGCAAAGGTAATGGAACGCAGTTGAAAATAGGTCAAAAGTCCCATGAAAACCAGCAGTCCCTGCCAGCCTTGGGTGCCCAATGGAGACCACAGGCTGTAAAACGCCCAGAAAGCTGCAACTACATAGACTGCAATGCTGATTCCGTACAGCCGATATCGTTGGGGCCGTTCGCCCATTCTGCACCCCTCCCTTTGTCCTAAAAGAAGCCGTGACTTTCGTCACACCGATATTCGCCGGCCGATCATGGTTTCCCTGCCGTTTTCACATTTTTTCTCTGATTATATGATGATTTCACGTCTGCATTTTCGTGACCGCGCATTTCCCGCCTTACCGCATCAGCAGTGCCATAATCGCTTTTTGCGCATGCAGTCGGTTCTCCGCCTGATCAAACACTATGGCCTGCGGTCCATCTAGGATCTCCGCCGTGATCTCTTCGCCGCGATGTGCCGGGAGGCAGTGCATAACCACGGCGTCTGGTTTGGCATGGGCCATCAGTTCCTGATTCACCTGGTACGCCCGGAACTCCTGCAACCGCTGCTGCTGCTGACTTTCTTGGCCCATACTGGCCCATACATCGGTATAGACAACATCCGCTCCCTGCACCGCTGCCACGGCATCGGTCTCAACGTGGATTTCCGTTCCCTGTTCGGCTGCCGCCACGCCGCGTGCCTGTTCCACCATCTCCTGTGCCGGGAGATAACCTTCTGGGCTGCAGATGGTAACATGGGCTCCGAAGCGAGCACCACCGAACATAAGCGAGTTGGCCATATTGTTCCCGTCGCCCATGTACGTTACCTTGAGTCCTTGAATACTTCCCTTATGTTCTTTGATGGTTAAAAAGTCGGCCATGACCTGGCAGGGATGCAGGAGATCGGTCAACCCATTGATCACCGGAATCGAAGCGTGTTCCGCGAGATCCAGCACATCCTGATGGTCAAACGTTCTGATCATAATGCCGTCGACATAACGGGAGAGAACCTTAGCGGTATCATGAATGGTCTCCCCACGTCCTAACTGCAGATCACCGCTGCTTAGGAACTGGCCGAGACCTCCTAACTGCCAAATGCCGGTCTCGAAAGACACCCGGGTCCGAGTACTGGATTTGCTGAAGATCATGGCCAGCGTTTTCCCCCGCAGCACATGGGGGTGCGGGATGTGTCCGTGATTCATGGCTTTGAATCGTTGGGCCACGTCCAATATCTGATACAGGGATCGTCCGTCAAAGTCCTTCAAAGAAATGAAATCTCGGCCGCGCAGATGCTCCATCGCTGTAAAATCCATTCCTTACCACCCCTTCCAAGGATTCATAACTGCCAAGCCTGCTCACTGCAACCCCGCATGGCCCACGGATGTACCGCGGCCGTATTGCTCTCAAGACGCCAGGCTAACCCAGCATCTGTGCCAGGATAGCTGCCACCGCACCGCGCCCCAAGCGAGTTTCCGCCGAAAAAGCGGTGACGGGCAGCTGCAGCAAAGACTGGATCTTCTTGACGCTCTGCAGCTGCCGACTGCGACTGATCTTGTCCGCCTTGGTGGCCACAACATGGGATGGAACACGCATCTCCCGCAGCCAAGATGCCATCATCTCATCATCGCTGCTGGGATCATGCCGGATATCTACCAGTTGAATCATGCCCACAATGTTGGGGCGCTGGGTCAAGTACCCTTCAATCATCGGCCGCCACTTTTTCCGTATGGGTTCCGGTACCTTGGCGAAGCCATAGCCCGGCAAATCCACCAGGGAAAAGTTATCAATGCGATAGAAGTTGATGGTCTGGGTACGGCCAGGCTGACCCGATGTTCGAGCCAGCCCCTTGCGGAGAACCAGACAGTTGATCAGCGATGACTTTCCCACGTTGGAACGGCCCACGAGAGCCACTTCCCGCAAATCATGTTTCGGATACTGTGCCGGTTTCACGGCACTGGTCAAGAACTCGGCATCACGCCATTGAATACTCATGCCTGGCCTCCCAACCACTGGGCATCGCCGGCTGGTTCTTGGGTGGACAGATCCACTGGCAGCGGCGGTTCAATATTTTCCTGGGATCGCAGGGCCTCGGCTAAGACCTCGTCCATATGCCGAACCAGTTTCAAGCGCAGCTTGCGTCGAATATTCGCTGGCAGTTCCTCCAGATCCTTTTGGTTCTCTGCGGGCAGCAGAATATGATCAATGCCTGCCCGGTGAGCAGCCAGCAGTTTCTCTTTAACACCGCCAATGGGAAGAACCCGGCCGCGGAGAGTGATCTCGCCTGTCATGGCCAGATCGCTACGCACGGCTTTGCCCGAAAGCGCACTGGTGAGGGCCGTGGCCATGGTAATACCTGCCGATGGTCCATCCTTGGGTACAGCACCTTCTGGAATGTGCACGTGAATATCCGTAGTCTCGTGGAAGTTCTCCGCCACGCCTAACGTGCTGTGGCGACTGCGGATATAACTCATGGCAGCATGGGCTGACTCCCGCATCACTTCGCCCAGCTGGCCGGTTAACGTGAGCTTACCCTTGCCAGGCACAGCGGTCACTTCGATGGAAAGAATCTCGCCACCGTATTGAGTGTACGCCAGTCCTGTAGCAACGCCCACCCGGTCCTCTCGTTCCGCTTCACTGCGCCGAAACCGCGGCATACCGAGATACTTGCTGAGACTGTTCACCGTAATGCGAATGGGAAGCGAGGTGCCCTTGACCACTTCCGCCGCCGTCTTCCGGCACAAGCTGGCCAACTGCCGTTCCAGGGTGCGAACACCCGCTTCACGGGTGTACTCCTCGATAATCTTCATGATTGTGTTTTCGGACAGCTTCACCTGGTCTTCACTGAGACCATGGGCCTGTAACTGTTTGCTCCACAAATGCCGTTTGGCAATTTCCAGCTTTTCCTCCGCTGTATAGCCGGGGATCTGAATCACTTCCATGCGGTCCCGCAGCGGCGGCGGAATCTGTGTCAGCACATTGCCGGTGGTCAAAAACAACACCTGTGACAAATCAAAGGGTACTTCCAGGTAGTGATCGCTAAAGGTGTTGTTCTGTTCTGGATCCAGGACCTCCAAAAGAGCAGAGGTGGGGTCACCGCGAAAGTCTGCTGCCAGTTTGTCCACTTCGTCCAAAAGAATGACAGGATTCTTGGAGCCGGCAGTCTTCAATGCCTGGATGATCTTACCAGGCAGAGCACCCACATAGGTGCGTCGGTGACCGCGAATCTCCGCTTCATCCCGCACACCGCCCAAAGACAGACGGACAAACTTGCGCTGCAGGGCCGAAGCCACCGAACGGGCCAAGGACGTCTTACCCACTCCCGGAGGACCCACTAAGCAGAGAATGGGCCCTTTCATGTCATTGGTCAACTGTCGAACAGCCAGAAACTCCAAAATCCGTTCCTTGACTTTCGTCAAGCCGTAATGATCATCCTCGAGAATTTTCTCGGCTTTGCCAATATCTAGACGATCCTTTGTCGTCTTGGACCACGGCAGCGAGAGCATCCAGTCAAGATAGTTGCGCACCACTACCGCTTCCGCCGCCATGGGAGGCATCTTTTCGAGTCGATCCAGCTCGTGCTCACCCTTTTCTTTCGCTTCCTTCGGCAGCTTCGCTTTTTTGAGACGGGCACGAAACTCATCCACCTCTACACTGCGATCGTCCTTTTCACCTAGTTCTTTTTGAATGGCCTTGATTTGTTCCCGGAGATAGTATTCTTTTTGGCTGCGTTCCATCTGTTTGCGGACCCGCTGGTGAATGCGGCGTTCGAGCCCGAGAATTTCCTTTTCCCGCACCAGTATGGCCAACAGCTCTTCGAGGCGTTCGTTGGCCGCCAGAATCTCTAAAAGATGCTGCTTATCTTCTACATCCACACTGATCTGCGCGGCAATGGTATCCGAGAGTCGTTCTGGCTCTTTGATACCACTTACGGAAGCCAGCACTTCACTGGGAATCTTCTTGCTGAGACGCACATACTCACCGAATGCCTCCAGTACTGTCCGCACTAGAGCTTCGGCCTCCAGGGCTGTTCCTTCGCGTGATGCCGCCAGAGAATGTGTCTGCACCTGATAAAGATCGTCTAGATCCTCTAACTCATCAACGGCTACTCGCTCTAACCCTTCTACCAATACCCGCAGCTGCCCTTCGGGCATCTTCAAAAGCTGCTTAACTTGGCACAATGTTCCCACAGGATACAGATCATCCAGGGTTGGTTCTTCCACAGACTCATTCAATTGGGTGACCAAAACGATCTTTTTGTCCTGCAGCATAGCCTGCTCCAAGGCATTAGCCGATCGCTCGCGGCCGATCTCCAGCGGGGTCACCATATAAGGGAAAACCACCATTCCACGAAGGGGAAGAAGCGGATATGCCTGGGTTGTTTGTTCTTGTTTTGCCATGTGATCCACTCCAATCGTTTCTTCGCGCTCTTGTCGCTCTATTATAGCATATATTGCCCACAAACCAAAAGATGAGGCAGGTTACCCTGCCTCATCTTTATGCCGTTTCTTCTTTGGGTTTTGCATCCACCCGGATAATCCTTGGTTCTTCCTGTTTCTCAACAGCTTGCTTCGTAATTACGCACTTCTTGATGTCCTTTTCCGAAGGAATCTCGTACATAATGTTCATCATAATGCTCTCGAGAATGGAACGAAGACCGCGGGCTCCTGTTTTTTGCTTGAGGGCCTTCTCGGCTATTGCCACCAAAGCGTCTTCCTGGAATTCCAGTTCCACGCCGTCGATCTGCAGCAGCTTCTGGAACTGCTTCACTAAGGCATTCTTTGGCTGCGTCAAAATCTGAACCAGCGCCTGTTCATCGAGGGCATCCAGACTGACAATCACAGGAACACGACCGATGAACTCGGGAATCAAGCCAAAACGCAGCAGGTCTTCGGGCATATTCTGGCGTAAGATATCGCCAATTTTCTTTTCGTCTTTGGTTTTGATCTCGGCACCAAAGCCGATGGTCTTTTTCCCGATCCGATTCTCGATGATCTTTTCTAGACCATCAAAGGCACCACCGCAGATAAACAGAACATTGGTGGTATCGATCTGGATAAACTCCTGATGAGGGTGTTTGCGGCCGCCCTGCGGTGGCACGCTGGCTGTTGTGCCCTCCAAAATTTTCAACAGAGCCTGCTGGACACCTTCCCCCGATACATCGCGGGTAATGGATGGGTTTTCGGACTTGCGGGCAATCTTGTCCACTTCGTCAATGTAGACAATTCCCTTTTCGGCTTTCTCAACATCATAGTCCGCCGCTTGGATCAACTTGAGAAGGATGTTCTCAACATCCTCGCCCACATAACCGGCCTCGGTGAGACTTGTAGCATCGGCTATGGCAAAGGGAACATTCAAGATGCGCGCCAGGGTCTGAGCCAGCAGCGTTTTACCTGACCCGGTGGGACCCAGCATCAAAATATTGGATTTCTGTAGTTCCACATCATCCATCTTAATACCGGAGTTCACACGCTTGTAGTGGTTGAACACGGCTACAGAAAGGGCTCGTTTGGCCTCTTCTTGACCGATGACATATTGATCCAATATTTCGTTGATCTCGCGTGGTTTGGGAATGCTGTCAAATTCCACGCCTTCTTCTTCTGTGAACTCTTCTTCAATGATCTCATTGCAGAGCTCAATACATTCATCGCAGATATAGACCCCAGGACCGGCGATGAGTTTTTTCACCTGTTCCTGCATCTTTCCGCAAAAGGAACACTTTAACTGCCCCTTTTCATCGCCAAACTTCATCAGTCATTCACCTCGCGTTCCTAGGACTTTTCGAGCTCCTTTTTCTGAGAAAGAAGTCCATCAATGACGTCATACTCGACAGCTTCTTGCGCCGACATATAGAAGTCACGATCCGTGTCTCTTTCAATTCGCTCTAATGGCTGTCCTGTGTGCCGGTGCAGAATTTCGTTACCTAGATCCTTCAATCGCAGGATTTCCCGGGCTTGGATTTCGATCTGGCTGGCCTGCCCCTGCGCACCACCTAATGGCTGGTGGATCATGATACGGGAGGTAGGTAGAGCAAACCGTTTGCCCTTGGCACCTGCTGTCAGAAGCAGGGCACCCATACTGGCCGCCATACCTACACAGATAGTAGATACGTCGGGCCGAATGTATTGAATCGTATCATAGATAGCTAATCCAGAATACACCACACCGCCAGGACTGTTGATATAAAGGAAGATATCCTTGGCTGGATCTTCGGATTCCAAGAACAGAAGCTGAGCCACAACGAGATTGGCTACGTGATCGTCGATCGGGCCGCCGATGAAAATAATGCGTTCTTTGAGAAGTCGCGAGTAAATGTCAAAGGCGCGTTCTCCACGGTTCGTCTGTTCTACTACCATTGGAATCAATGTGCTCATGCGTAATCATCCTTTCCACGGCTCTGCTGTGATCGTCACCAAAAGCGCATTGCAGCTGTAAGGAAGAGCCGCCCTTACTCGGCGGCCTTTTCCGTCAAAGAAGCGTGTTCAATGAGAAAATCCATGGCCTGTTCCAGGCGCATTGAGGCTTCGAGACCCTCTTTTCGGGATTCCCACATCCGACGGGACTCTTCGGGCTGTGAGCTCTGTTCAACGAACTCATTGATCTTAATATCTACTTCTTCATCCGTAGGAGCAAGTCCTTCTTTCTCTGCCACTGCGTCAAGAAGCAGTTCTCGCTGTACCTGCCGCTCGGCATCAGGCCGGAAGTTCTCCATGAGCGATTCCTTGTCCGTCTTGGTTGCCTCAAGATAGTGCTCAAGACGCATCCCTTGGTACATCAGATTCCGCTCAAACTCTTCCAACATAAACTCGCTCTGCCGCTGAATCATAGCCTCGGGGATCACTGCGGTACTGTTGGCGATCAATGCCTCGGCCAACTGGTCTTCCAATTGGTTCTTGGCACGACGCTCCTTGTCTTTGAGCAGATCGGCCCGGATGTCTTCCTTCAGTGCATCCAGTGAATCGTGCTCACTGACATCTTTCGCAAACTCGTCATCCAAATCTGGGAGTAGACGTTCTTTAAGTTCTTTGAGATGAACTTTGAAAACAACTTCCTGCCCAGCCAAGTTCTCTGCATGATATTCCTCGGGAAACGTCACCTGGATGTCTTTGTTCTCCCCGACCTTCATGCCCACGACTTGCTCTTCAAAACCCGGAATGAACTGGCCGGAGCCCAGTTCGAGCATGTGGTCCTCAGCAGCGCCGCCGCTGAACGGCTCATCATTAAGATAGCCTGTAAAATCAATGACGGCAAAATCGCCCTGCTGTGCATCGTCGCGGGAATCCACCACAACCAGCTCACCTTGGCGTTGGCGCATATTATCCAAGACCTCTTGGACCTCTTCGTCCGTCACCGAAACTTCGGTCTTCTCTGCTGTCAAGCCTTTATATTCACCCAGTTCGACTGTGGGATATACATCCACTTCCACTGTAAAGGCAAGTCCGTCATCGGTTTCCAGGGAATCGAGGTTTTTCACATCAACATCCGGCTGACCCACCGGCTGCAGCTCGTGCTCATCAAGGGCTTTGGAATACGCCTCTGGGAATACAAAATCGATAGCATCTTCATAGAGAACGGCTTTGCCATACTGACGTTCCAGGATGGGGCGCGGCACTTTGCCTTTGCGGAAACCGGGCACACTGATGGACTTCACCACTTTGCGGTAAGCCTTCTGCAGAGCCTCTTCCCACTGTTGGCTATCTACCTCA
>PWMW01000329.1 GCA_003559095.1 Clostridiales bacterium
TATGTCGTATTTCATTTTTTACAATATTCCATTTCTTTGTCAATTTGCTGTGTCGTTGTCTATTCTCCGCTTGTGCATAACGGTTACGTATATGAAACGTTTGGCATTTCGAAGCACTTTCCTGTCAAGTTACAACGACTTTTGATACGGGCTGAAATGTTCGATAACCCACTGACTGCCAAATGTTTTATATACGATGTTATAGCCATGTGCTTTATTTTCTGAAGTTTAGTCGTTAGTCATTATTAAATCATTCTCCGAAATATTTTTGTATCAAGGCCTGTATTTCTATTTTGTTAATCGGTTTTGCAATATAGTCGTTGCATCCCGCCTCAATTGCTTTATCCCTGTCGCCCGTCAGGCCATAGGCGGTTTGTGCAATGATGATAACCTCCCGGTTAAATTCCCTGATTTGCTTTGTGGCTTCGTATCCTCCCATGTCGGGCATGCGAATATCCATCAATATCAGGTCAATGTCTGCATTGTTGCGGCAGGCTTCAATGGCTTCAATGCCTGTTCTTGCTTTTAAAATTTCTTTGCCAAACATTTTGACGGTTACATCCAGCAGCATTTCCGATACTTCATCATCTTCTGCAACAAGTATTTTCAGTTTCCTGATAGTATCGTTTTTTTCTGAAGAAGCGGGCTGCGGGTCAATGGTTTCTTTCTTCGGTTCAGAATTGTAAGGCAGGGTGAAATAAAATGTTGAGCCAATGCCTTCTTCACTTTCTACCCAAATTTTGCCGCCCAGCATCCCCACATAAGCTTTGGTGATAGCCAAACCCAGGCCTGCACCCTTATAGGCCATACGGTCTTCAATATCTGCCTGAATGAAACGCTTAAATATGGCTTCCTGCCTGTCGTTAGGTATCCCGATACCTGTGTCTTTCACGTAAAACTCAAGGAAATCATCTTTTTTTAGATAGCCAAATTCTATCTCACCTTCTCTGCTGTATTTAATGGCATTTTTTACAAGATTGGTGAGAATGGAATAAACTTTCTCACTGTCTGTTCTAATAATGGCTTCTTTTGTAGGCAAGGAGTTTTTAAAACGAAAATGCATTCCTTTTTCTTCAACCTGTGGTTTAAAGAAAATGTATATAAATTCCATTATCTCGTTTATGTTGGAATCCTTAATATCAACATTCATCAAATTTGCTTCAATTTTAGAAATGTCAACTATATCATTGATGATATTAAGCATTCGCGCACCACTTTTCTCTATGATTCTTATGTACTCTTGCTGCCTTTCACCAGTAAGACCTGGCTCTTTCAGTAGTTCAGAGAAACCAAGAATGCCATTCATCGGAGTCCTTATTTCGTGGCTCATATTGGTAAGAAAGGCGGATTTTAGGCGGTCGCTTTCTTCGGCGTGTTCTTTAGCTGCAATGAGTTCCACGTTTGCTTGTTTAAGCTCTTCGTTTTGTGCAGCTATTTCTTCGCTTTTTCCTTGAATTAATCTTTCAGCATTCTTCCGTTCTGTAATATCAATTGCAAATTCAGTGGCGCCGATAATGACACCCTGTTTATCTCGCACAGGCGCAGCTTGCGACAACCAGTATCCCTGGGTTTCGGGCCAATGCTCCTGATTGTCAGGCGTCAATTCATGGGCTGCATTCACTCCGGTTTCTATTGCTGCGATTACAGGGCAACCCCTGCAGGGTTTTGACAGATTCCAAACCTCGTAGCACTTTCTTCCCTTAATCTCTTCAAGGCTCAATCCGGTAGTTTTCTGATAGGCTTTATTTGCCCATTGCATATTCAAATCCTTGTCGTGATAGGCTGCAATTACGGGAGAATTATCAATGATGTGTGCCTGAAAACGGAGTTGCTCCTCGGCTAATATGCGCTTTGTAATATCTATCAAAGTTAAAGAACAAAGTTCACCGTTCTGACTTACAATTCCTTCAATAGTTACATAAATCGGCAAGTTGCCTTCGGTTGCTATCGTTACTTCACAGCTTTGTTTTACTTTGCTTGTAAAAATATCGTGTAAAAAAAGATTAAATGTCGTTTGCGTATCAATCGATAAAGAAAAATCAAATCGCTTTTTTGTCAATTTAGAACGTTCCTGACCAAGCATTCGGGCAGCGACAAAATTCAGTTCCGCTATTACTCCTTCCTTTGTAAGTGAAAGATAACCCGAAGGTGCAAAATCATATAATTCGGTATATTTTTCTTCGGCGAGTTCGGCTTTTTCTTTTGCAATTACAAGCTCTTCGTTTTGCATTTCGAGCTCAATCTGATGCACTTGTAATTCGTGAATTAATTTAAGTGTATCGGCATTAGAGGCATCAGAGACAAGGGGTGACTTGTCTTTACGAGCTTTTAGTATCTCTTCTGCCTTTTGGCGAAGTATGGCTGCATCTGTTAAATTTTCGTTTTGCTTTTTCATGGTTTATACAGATTATGTTTTTTTAACAGCTCTATTGCCTTCTTTAATTCGGCTTGTAATTTTTCTTTTTCTTCGTGTCGGAAAACAACTTCTTTGTCGGCAATAACTAAATCTGATGCCAGTTTTCCTCTTTCTATTTCATTTGCAATTGCCAATTCTTGTTCTAATTTTTTGGCTTTGGTGATGTCAATAAATGTTATCACTAATCCGTCAATGTGGTCGTCGAAAGTGCGGTATGGCATTATGCGAACTGTAAACCACCGCTGGTCGTGTGTCGCAATGTCGGTTTCTTTAAATACGAGCGTTTTCAATACTTCGTGAGCGTGGTTGGTTATTTCTGGATATTGCAATTCTGTAACCATGTCGGTAAAAGGTCGGCCAATATCGGTTTGGCGCAGCTTGAATAAATGTGTTGTTTGGTCGGTAAAGCGGCGTATGTTTAATTCTTTGTCGAGAAACAAGGTTGCTATATCGGTGCTGTTCAACAAGTTTTTCATGTCGTTGTTTGCCAACATAAAATCGGCTATTTTGCTTTGCAGCTCAATGTTTACGGTTTGCAGTTCTTCGTTCAGGCTTTGCATTTCTTCTTTTGAAGTGGTAAGTTCTTCGTTGGTTGATTGCATCTCTTCGTTGGTCGATTTTAATTCTTCCTGCGTGGTCTGCATTTCTTCGCGTGTGCTTTGAAGTTCTTCGTTTGCTCGTTGCAAATCAATTTCTAATTCCTGTTCACGAATAGTTGAATTTTGAATTACGGTTTTTGATTTTCTTTTGCCTGGTTGGGGGATATTGGCAACATCTGAAAAAACTACCATGATAGTTCCTTTAATTGCTTCGGGTTTTTCAATCAATTGAAGTGTAACATCCACCATATGAGTTCCGCCGTTTGTTCCCAATTTAATATTGTGCAATTTTATCTGTTCGTAATTTTGCTTTGCTTTACGTATTGCACCCGGAAGTTCGTTTTGCAATCCTTCGCGCGCCATAGCGTAAATGTTCCAGTTTGCTTTTCCGGCGGCAGGTTCTAAATATTTACCGGTTCTGCCTGTGATATACAAAATGTCGCCTTCGGTATTTATCAACACACTGGCGGGCGCAAAACGTTGCAATAAGATTTGGTCGGCAAGTGTTTGAATATTATCAGCAACTTTTACAGGTTTTATGTTATCGGTTGTTTTTTTCATGGTATGAGTAATAGAACTTGTAAAATCGAAAAATTCAGTATTTACGGGCATAACAGAGCGTTTGTAAAGTTTCAATTTCGCATCAATGGGAATAAATTGATTATTTTGCGAATTTTCGTTTTCGGCGCTTCCAAGTAACATTACACCACCGGCATTGAGCGAGTAATGAAACAAATTCATCAGTTTTTTTTGCAGTTCGGATTCCATGTATATCAACAAATTGCGGCACAAAAGTAGGTCTAATTTAGTGAATGGCGGGTCTTTAATCACATTGTGTGGTGCAAACACAACCATTTCGCGTATGGCAGTATTTACTCGAAAACCGTCTGCTTCTTTGGTGAAAAATTGACTTATTCGCTCCGGCGAAACATCGGCTAAAATATTTGGGTCGAAAAATCCTTTTCGGGCTATATCAATGGCATCGCTATCAATATCGGTGGCAAATATTTGAAGTGTGAAATTTTTATCGTGTTTCACTTTATCGTAGGCTTCTTTAAAAATAATTGCCAGCGAATAGGCTTCTTCGCCGGTTGAACAAGCTGTAGTCCAAGCACGAAAAACGTGTCCGTTGGGTAATTGGTTAAACAAATCGGGCAGCACATTTTCCTTCAGTTTATCCCAAACAACAGCATCACGGAAAAAATTGGTTACGCCAATCAACAACTCTTTAAAAAGGATATCCAATTCATTTGGATTTTCCTGTAAAAACCTGACGTAATTTGCAATTTTATCAATTTGATGCACGCTCATTCGCCGTTCGATACGCCGGAACAAAGTATTTTTTTTATACAACGAAAAATCGTGTCCGGTTTGCGCCCGCAGCAAAATGATAATTTTTTCGAGATTGCTTTTGCTTTTATCATCAATTTGGGTTTTCTGCCCACTTGCCGGACTATATTTAAGAAATTCAATCAATTTTCGGGGAAGTTCGTTTGCTGCTGCCAGAATGTCAACAATTACGGCATTAACAGCACTTTGTGGCATACCGTCAAATTTTGCAGTTAAAGGGTCTTGCACCAGTACAATTCCGTTTTTCTCTTTAATTGCTTTCAGTCCCAAACTACCGTCGGACCCCATGCCCGAAAGAATTATACCGATACTTTTTTCCTGTTGGTCGTCGGCAAGCGAGCGAAAAAAATAATCAATCGGCAGTCTCAACCCACGAGATTCTATAGGTTCAAACAAATGCAGATAAGCATTTAAGATTGACATACTTTTGTTTGGCGGAATAACATATACATGATTTGCTTGCACTTTCAAATGGTCTGTTACCTGAACCACTTTCAAGTCGGTTGTTCGCTGCAAAAGTTCGGGCATAATGCCCACATGGTTTGGGTCTAGATGTTGAATTACCACGAAAGCAATTCCGCAATTTTTAGGCACATTCTGAAAAAACTGTTCCAACGCTTCCAATCCGCCTGCCGATGCACCAATTCCAACAATTGGAAAACTGATTACATTTGAATCCTGTTTTTCTGTTGGTTTAGAAACCGGATTTTCTTTTTTAGTAGACGGTTTTTCCATATTTTCCAAATTTTTGAATTGTCAGCTCATGCTCGAAGGAACGATTTTTTTAGCATTGGCTATAACGGTCCGCGTATATGATTAGTTGCGGATATCGGGACACCCGCCTGGATAAAAGCACCCAAGTTAATGCGGGCGATCATGTTGATTATCAGCACCGAAACCGCAATTAATTATATACGCTGTTATAGTGCGTTCTACTTTATGCCAATTTAAGGTGCAATATCCTTTTTGTACAAAGATCGTTCAATACAGTGTTTATCAGCTATTTGACAAATTACACCTTCGCAAAACTATGTCTGCCCCCGAAAACAAGGCCGGAACAAACGCTCCCTGATCGCAACAGCCACCTGTTACAAAAAGGGAACAATGCACTATAACTCGTTTATAACCCAACCAAAAGTACCACAATACAGCCAATATGGCTGTGTTTATGTACTTTTTGGTACATATTATTGA
>PWMW01000201.1 GCA_003559095.1 Clostridiales bacterium
TCCTTGAATCCCCGGATGACGGTGAAGGATCTGGTCGGCGAACCTCTCCTGGTCAACAGGGTCGTCAGTGGTCGTCAACTGGAAGAGCGCGTCATCGACATGATCGAAAAGGTCGGCCTGCAACCACAGTATATGGATCGCTATCCACATGCCTTCAGCGGCGGCCAGCGACAGCGAATTGCCATCGCTCGGGCACTGAGCCTCAACCCATCGTTTGTGGTTTGCGATGAAGCAGTGTCAGCCTTGGATGTGTCCATTCAAGCTCAGATTATCAACTTGCTGGAAGAGCTACAGGATACCCTGGATCTTACGTACTTGTTCATTTCCCACGATCTCAGTGTGGTCAAGTATATCACGGACCGCATCGCGGTGATGTATCTTGGCCGCATTGTGGAGATGGGTGGGACCGACGATATCTTTGAGCGGCCGCAGCATCCGTACACCGAAGCGCTGTTGTCTGCGGTGCCCCGCACTGATGCTGATGGCAGACGAGCGCGGATCCTGCTTACTGGAGAAGTTCCTAATCCTTCAAACCCGCCACAGGGATGTCATTTTCACCCGCGCTGTCGGTTCGTCCAGGACATCTGCCGTCATGAGAGTCCGTCACTAGTACACACAGCGTCCCGCAACGGTAATGAACGTTTAGCAGCATGCCATTTTGCTGAGACGTTGGAATTGGAAGGAATCTTGGAGACAGACGAAGAGACTGGATAAGGGAGTGATGTACAACCATCCAATGCCATGGTGTTGTCCAGAACAACCAATTCGAATGGAGGGTATGACAGGATGAAAACTATGAACTGTGTATGGCTGTTGTGCTTGATTCTCGTGCTGTCGTTGGCTGGGGGTGCGGGAGCCCAGGAAAACGTGTCTTTTGAACGGATTCAGTTCAAGACTGCTGCCGAATTCGCGGCGGAAACAGGTCAAGAGATCGCTTCGTACCAAGAGGCACCCCAGTTGGCTGACTTGGTAGCCAGCGGAGCCTTGCCGCCCCTTGGGGAACGCTTACCGGTCGAGCCGGCTGTGATGCGTCCCCTTGATGAGGTCGGTGCCTACGGTGGTACGTTCCGCCGCGCGTGGCGAGGACCTGGCGATCACTGGGGAATTCGACAGGAACTCCGGGAGCAGTGGGTCTATGTGGACATCAATGGTGAAATCCAGCCCAATGTTCCCAAAGACTTCGAGATCACCAACGATGGGAAGACGTTCGTGTTCTACATGCGTGAAGGTATGCGCTGGTCCGATGGGGAGCCAGTTACCGCTCACGACTCCATTTTCTGGTGGGACATGAAGTTGGATGAAGAGATGTACCATGTACATCGTCAGGAGTTCATCGTGGACGGCAATAAACCGGTGGTGGAACTTATCGATGACTATACCTGGTCCATCACATTCTCCAGTCCCCACCCAACGTTCCTCGAGGCTGTGGCCATGGAAGGGCGCGCCGACTTCTTGGCACCGAAACACTATCTCGCACAGTTCTACCCAAAGTACACACCCATGGAGGAAGTACAGCAGCGAGTGGAAGAAGCAGGTTATACGGATTGGACGAGGCTCTTGAACGATCGCTACCAAATCCCTCAGACGACCCATGAGCGCCCTGTTATCTGGGCTTGGTATCCCATCAACAATCCAGCGTCCGAAGCCTATACCTTTGAACGCAATCCATATTACTGGAAGGTAGATTCGGCAGGCAATCAACTGCCGTATATCAACCGCTACGTCAACGAAAACGTCAGCGACCCCGAGTTGATGCTCATGAAGATGCTGGCCGGCGATATCACACTCCAAGCCCGACACGTGGGCCTGGCCGATTACCCGGTTCTGATGCAGAATGCCGAGCGCGGTAACTACTCGGTGATTACCATGACACCGGATGCTACGGGAGCTAACTTTGCTCTGCACTTTAACCTTAATCACAAGGATCCGGTGAAGCGAGAGTTGTTCCAAAATCCCAGGTTCAAGCAGGCCGTGTCTGTAGCTATCGATCGGGAAGAGATCAATGAACTGCTGTTCTTGGGTCTGGGTACACCGCAACAAGCTGTCTTCTCGCAGAGCGGCTTTTTCTGGGATGAAGACTGGGCCAACCATTATGCCCAGTACGATCCTAACTTGGCCAACGAAATCCTTGATGAGATCGGCCTACCCATGGGCGCCGATGGTATCCGCCAATTGCCTGACGGGCGGCCACTGGAAATCTATGTAGAAGACTCAGATGGCGGCAATGTGGATGGACTACAGCTGATCGCTTCTTACTGGGGCGATGTCGGTGTCCGGCTGCACATTAACACGCCTGAGCGCTCCTTGTACTACGAGCGTGTCCAAGGTTCCGGTGACTTTGATCTAGCCGTCTGGAGCTGGGGCTTCTCCCGCCCGGACATTCGTGAAACAATGCCCGTCGTCTGGCATCATGCGCCCTTCTGGCAGCGTTGGTTTGAGACCGATGGTGTCGAAGGTGAAGAGCCGCCAGCGGAGGTACAGCACATCCATTCCCTGCTGCGCCAAGCTCGCAGTTCCTTCACCATCCAAGAGCGCCGGGAGATCTTCGAAGAGGTGATCCAATTCCATAAGGACAACATGTACGTGATCGGCGTTGTCGGGGAGCTGCCGGGTCTCATGGTGGCCAGCAATAACTTGGGCAACGTTCTGCCGTTGACTAGGGACAGAATCTATAACGAAAGTCGTGCTATGTACGTGCCGGCGCTGCTGTTCTTCCGCAGCGAATGAGCATGTACGAAATACCAACGCCGTGAGGGCCTATCGTGCCCTCACGGCACTCTGCGAAGGCCGCCACTTGCCAACAACTGCAGCGGGTTCCGGCGGGAGCGACGCAGTTCGCTACCGTACCGCAGCTGGTGCTGCGCCAGTCAAATGCCAATTCCGAGGAATGGAGGACATCCCATGGAGCCCATCAAACTCTGGTGTTTTGATTTGGGAGATACCATCATGCAAGAAGAAACGGAAGTTAAGGATCCATCAAAGACGACATTAGAAGCTCAGCTGTTTCCCGGTATGAAAGAGGCCCTGCAGCAGCTTAAACACCAAGGTTATCGGCTAGCACTCATCGCAGACACACGGCCCGGGACCTATAAGAACGTCCTGCGGCAGCATGGTATCTACGATCTATTCAGTGCCTTTGCCATATCTGAGGAACTGCAGACCAGCAAGCCCCATCGCCGCATGTTTGATCATGTTCTACAGGAACTTCACGTTGATGCAGAGGACGCTGTCATGTGCGGCAACAATTTGGCCCGCGATATCGCTGGCGCTAACGCCTTGGGCATGAGGACCGTTTGGTTCCACTGGAATGACCGCTATCCCACAGAGCCGAAAAATGCTCTGGAAACACCGGATTTCATTGTGCATTCAGCCAAGGAATTTTTGGAATTAGAACGACGTCTGCGCAGCGAAACCGGGTGATCGCCGGTGCATTCTTCGGCAGCGGGCAACTCCGGCCAAGCATAATCTGGCCTGTACTGCCAGAGCAGCGGAGTGTTCCGGGTTTCGATGCTCCCTTGGGCACGATATGCCAATCCCTTGTGATGGAAGGATTCCAATACCCATGACAGGGGATTTTTCTTATTAGTACAAAGATAGGTGGGAGTGGACGGAATTGGCTCGAAGGTAGGTCGGAAAAATGTCCGCAGAGCCGAAATTTGCAAGGAATTTCTCCGTCTAGACCTAAGTATACATACAATGCTTGCTCTGCCGAACTTGGGCAGCAGATCCCTTAGGAAGGACCCATAGGCGTTAACGCATCCATTTTGAAACGAGGTGACGTGTGTATTGTTAGCATCTAATGTAAACGAACTGAAGGACTTTGCCTTCCATATTCGCCGTGAAACCATGCTCCAGCTGGGCCACTTAGGTTTTGGCCACATTGGCGGAGCTATGTCTGTCGTAGAACTTTTGGCGATCCTCTACGGGTCTGCCATGAAGGTGGATCCCAAGAATCCACAGTGGGAAGAGCGAGATTGGTTGGTGTTCTCCAAAGGCCATGCAGGGCCTGCCCTCTATTCCACCTTGGCCCTGAAAGGCTTTTTCCCCAAAGATATGCTGTTGACGTTGAATCAGGGAGGCACCAAGCTGCCTAGTCACGCCGACCGCAATCTTACACCAGGGGTGGACGTATCCACGGGCTCCTTGGGGCAAGGTCTGTCTGTGGCCATTGGGTTGGCTCAAGCATTTGCTCTCGATCGCAAGAGCAATACGGTCTACGCTGTTCTGGGCGATGGCGAGTGCCAAGAAGGTCAGATCTGGGAAGCTGTGCTCTATGGCGGCAATGCCCAACTGGACAACTTAGTGGTATTCATCGACTACAACAAACAGCAGCTGGACGGTTATGTGGATGATATTAATCCCTTAGGTGATCTGCAGGCCAAATGGCAGCAGTTCGGCTGGCATGCTCAGGACGTAGATGGCCATGACCTGGAAGCCATTGCGGCGGCAATCACTGCGGCCAAAGAAACTCGGGGGCAGAGTTCGGTCATTGTTCTGCACACTATCAAGGGCAAGGGCTGCAGTTTCGCCGAAGGGGAGACTCTCAACCACCACATGCGTTTCACCAAAGAGCAGATGGATGCAGCTGTGGCCCATTTGGAACAGGCAAGGGAGGGTCGGTCATGACATGGCGAGCTGAACAAGATGCCAAGACAATGAAAGATGCGTATGCGGACACCCTCTTGGCTCTCTTTGCCAAAGATCCTCGTATCATGGTGCTTAACGCTGATCTGATGAATTCCGACGGCACATCCATGGTCCAACAGCAGTATCCAGATCGGGCCATCAATGTGGGCGTCCAGGAGGCCAACATGATCGGCATGGGCGCTGGCTTTGCCCTGGCGGGCAAAATTCCCTTCACCCATACCTTTGCCTGCTTCAATGCCCGCCGGGCGTTGGATCAGATCTTCATTTCTGTGGCCTATTCCCGCCTGCCGGTAAAACTGGTCGGTACGGATCCGGGTGTCACTTCCGCCTTCAATGGCGGTACACACATGCCTTTTGAAGACCTGGGCTGCATGCGAACCGTACCTGAACTGATCATTGTGGAGATGGTGGATCAGGCCATGGTGGAGGATCTGCTGCCAAAACTGGCGTATACCGAAAAACCAGTGTATATCCGTCTCTCCCGCAAAGAAACTACCCGCATCTATGAACCGGGGACGCAGTTCGAGATCGGCCGCGGCAAAGTCGTCCGCCCCGGAACGGATGTTACCATCGTCTGTTCTGGGCTCATGGTGGCTGAATCCATGGAGGCTGCTGGAACCCTAGCTGAACAGGGCATTGCTGCTCAGGTGGTGAATATCTTCTGCCTCAAGCCATTGGATCGCCAGCTGCTGATCCAGTGCGCCCAAGAGACCGGTGCTGTGGTAACAGCTGAGAACCACAATGTCAACAACGGCTTGGGTTCTGCAGTGGCGGAGGTTCTCGGTGAAGCATACCCGTTACCCATGGAGCGCGTGGGTGTGCAGGATCGGTTCGGTGAGGTGGGGGATGTGCAGTACTTGAAGGAAACATTCGGCCTCACCGCCGGACACATTGCCGCTGCCGCACAGCGTGTTCTACTGCGTAAGCAGGAAAGGAGCTTTTCTTAATGCATATTCCGCGACAGTCCCCCTATGGCTGGGGATATACTCCCATCACTGAGGATGGTAGCGATCTCAAGGGTACCATGATGGATTTTGGTGTTCTGCGTTTGCAGGAAGGTGAGACGTATAACTGTGAACTGCCTTTGGAACGAGCCTTTTTGGTCATGGCTGGTCAGATGCAATTGGCCTGGGGTGACCTCAAGCAAACAGTGGAGCGTACTTCACTCTTTCACCAATCGCCGATCTGTCTGCATGTTCCCGGTGGTGTCCGCGTTCAGATCACTGCGCAAGCCGACAGTGAACTGGTGATTATCCGTACCGTCAATGAAGATGCTTTCACACCGGTCTTTTACAGCCAGAATGATACCCGCAGTGAACGGCGGGGTGAGGGCACCATGCAGGAAACATCGACCCGGATCGTGCGCACGATCTTTGACAAAACCAATGCTCCCGACGCCAAGTTAGTTCTAGGGGAAGTGATTAACTTCCCTGGCAAATGGTCCAGCTATCCACCGCATCACCACGCGCAGCCGGAGATCTACCATTATCGCTTTTTGCCTGAAAATGGCTTTGGCGCCTGCGTCATCGGCGATGATATCTTTAAGGTAAAACACCGGTCTACCACCTTGATCCTCGACGACAAATCGCATCCGCAGACAGCGGCTCCCGGTTATGCCATGTTCTACGTCTGGGCCATCCGCCACCTGGATGATGATCCCTACGTGATGCCGACGTACCCCATCTTTGAAGACGAACACACTTGGGTCATGGATGACGATGCTGAGATTTTCCCGCAGAGGAGTGAGGAGTCTTGACAGAGACGGTACGCGTAACAACCGCCCAGGCCCTGCTGAAGTTTTTAGACGCCCAGTATTTGGTGGTGGATGGGCAGGAATACAAATTCGTCCAAGGCGTCTTTGGTATTTTTGGCCACGGTAATCTTCTGGGTATCGGTGAAGCCTTGGAGAACATGCAGGGGCTTTCGCTGCCATTTTACCAGGGCAAGAACGAGCAGGCCATTGTCCATGCGGCTACAGCCTTTGCCAAGCAAAAAAACCGGCGCCAGATCTTCGCCTGTACCAGCTCCATCGGACCTGGAGCTTTGAACATGGTGACGGGGGCTGGAACAGCCACAGTGAATCGCATTCCGGTGCTGCTGCTGCCGGGGGATACCTTTGCGGACCGGCAGCCCGATCCGGTTCTGCAGCAGGTGGAGATGCCGCAGGATTATGGCATCACAGCCAACGATGCTTTTAAGGCCGTCAGCAAGTATTGGGATCGGGTGAACCGTCCGGAACAGCTTATGGCAGCGATGCTCAATGCCATGCGCGTGCTCACAGATCCTGCCGAGACGGGCGCTGTTACCGTCGCGCTGCCCCAGGATGTGCAGGGTGAGGCCTACGACTTTCCTGTAGCTTTTTTCCGCAAACGGGTACACTACCAGGATCGGAGGCAGCCGGCGCCCAGTGCCATTGAACGGGCGGCTAAACTTTTGCGGAGTAAAAAGAAGCCTCTGATCATCTCTGGCGGCGGTGTGCAGTATGCAGAGGCTGGCGAAACCTTGGCTGCCTTTGCCGCAGAGTTCGGCATCCCCGTGGGAACTACACAGGCGGGCAAAGGTGTTCTTCCTTGGGATCACCCCTGGAACATGGGCGGTATCGGCACAACGGGTGCCCGTCCCGCCAATATGGTGGCTAAAGAAGCTGACTTGGTTTTGGCTGTGGGTACACGACTGCAGGACTTCACCACAGCCAGCAAGACGCAGTTCCAGAATCCGGAGGTTGAGTTCATCGGTGTTAATGTCAATGCCATGGATGCCATGAAGATGGACGCTCTCTACGTGGCCGCCGATGCTAGGGAGGCACTGCTGCAGTTGGGCAGCGTGTTGCGGGCTGAGAGCTTCCAGAGTGCCTGGGACCGTTCTTACGTGGATGGTCTGCGGCGGGACTGGGATGCAGAAGTGGACCGGCTCTATGCTGGTGGCAGCGGCCCAGAAGTGACGCAGCCGGCTGTTGTGGGCGTGCTGAACGAGTTTCTGGCCGATGATGACGTCATTGTCTGTGCTTCGGGCAGTTTGCCGGGGGATCTGCAGCGTCTCTGGCGCACTCGGGGCCGCAAGAGCTACCATTTGGAATATGGTTTTTCTTGTATGGGTTATGAGATTGCCGCATCGTTGGGTGTTAAGTTGGCCCAGCCCGAGCAGGAGGTCTATGCTCTGGTGGGTGATGGCGGTTACTTGATGATGCACTCTGAGTTATTGACCAGCATTCAAGAAGGTTACAAGATCAACGTGATCGTCTTTGACAACAGCGGCTTTCAATGCATCCAATCCCTGCAGCAGGGGCATGGAAGCCCCTCAGGGTTCGGCAATGAATTTCGGGTGCGGGACGAGGAGACACAGCGGTTGACAGGGCGCTGTCTGCCCATTGATTTTGCCGGTATGGCAGGCTCATTCGGTACCAAGACCTATCGGGCCCATACCATGACGGAGTTCCGTGATGCGCTGTTGGCCAGCCGCAGTGATAAGGTGAGCACGTTGATTGATGTGAAGGTGCTCCCCGGATCGCACACAGACGGCTACGACTCTTGGTGGCGGGTGGGTACAGCTGAGGTGTCGGACAACCCCAAGGTCGTGCAGGCGCACGTTGAAGATCAAGCGTACTTCAAGAGGCATCAGCGTTAATCACAATTTTCCCTTTGAGAGGAGTATGGCCATGGTTTTGGATCCACAGAAGGTCTTGGTTGGCATTGCGCCCATTGGTTGGACCAACGACGATCTACCGGAGTTAGGCGGGGAGATCCCCTTTGAACAGTGTATTGATGAGATGGCGGCAGCCGGGTTCGCGGGCTGCGAAGTTGGCAATAAGTACCCCCGAGATCCGCAGGCGCTATGGGCAGCACTTAAGCCCCGACAGCTGCAGATCGCCAGTGCTTGGTTCAGTTCGTTCTTCACAACGCAGGATGCTGAGGCAACGGAGACACGTTTTGTGGCCCACCGCGACTTTCTCCATGCCATGGGAGCCAAGGTCATCGTGGTGTCGGAGTCAGGTAAGTCGATTCAAGGGGAGCAGGATGTGCCGGTGTGGCCGAATAAGCCAGAGTTCACTGAACAGGACTGGGCACGACTGGTCCCAGGTCTCCATCGCCTCGGTGAGCTGGCAGCGGCCAAGGATATGAAGATTGTGTTCCATCATCATATGGGAACGGGTATTCAGTGGTTCGACGATGTGGTCAAACTGATGGAACGGACCGATCCCGAATTGGTCAGTCTGTTGCTGGATACGGGTCACATTGAGTTCGCCGGCGGCTCGTCGTTGGACATGATTGAGGCCTTTGGCGCAAGGATCAAGCACGTGCACTTCAAGGACCTGCGTCCTGCCATGGTTGAGCGGGTGAAACAGGAACCGCTGAGCTTCCTCGGGGCGGTAAAGCAGGGAGTCTTCACTGTGCCCGGCGATGGCATGATCGATTTTGGACCCATTGCCCGAGCTCTTGGTAACATCGGGTATGAAGGTTGGATTGTAGTGGAAGCAGAGCAGGATCCGGCATTGGCTCCACCGTTGGAGTATGCCAAGAAAGCTCGAGAACACATTCGCGAAGTGGCGGGCATCTAGCCCGGAATGAGGAGGGAAACTATGGCAAAACAGGCAAAGGTTCGGTACGGGGTTATTGGAGCGGGGCGCATTGGTCGCATTCATGTTGAGAATTTGTGCTACCGCATTCCCGACGCGGAGGTTGTGGTGGTCTGTGACGTGGCGGTTGACGAAACGCGTCGTTGGGCTGCTGCTTTGGGTATCGACAACGTGGTGGCGGATCCCAAAGATGTCTTCGATAACAGTGATGTGGATGCGGTGGTTATTTGTTCGCCTACGGATCTCCATGCGGACCATATGATCGCAGCTGCCCAGGCCGGTAAGGATATCTTCTGCGAAAAGCCCATCGCCATCGAGTTGCAGCGGACCAAGGAGGCCCTCCAGGCCGTGGAGGATGCGGGAGTTCTGCTGCAGTTAGGTTTTAACCGCCGATTCGACCACAACTTCCGCCATATTCGGCAGTTGGTGCAGCAGGGTACTCTGGGCGAGGTTCATATTGTCAACATTACCTCCCGCGATCCCGCACCGCCGCCCATCGAATATGTTAAGGTCTCAGGTGGGATCTTCATGGACATGGCCATCCACGACTTCGATATGGCCCGTTACATGGTGGGCAGTGAAGTGGTGGAAGTTTACGCATCGGCCAGTGTCATGATTGACCCGGAGATTGGTGAAGCCGGAGATTATGACACGGCAGTGACCATTCTCAAGTTTGCCGACGGCGCCACGGCGGTCATCGACAACAGCCGTCAGGCTGTGTACGGCTATGATCAGCGGGTGGAAGTATTTGGCTCGAAGGGCCGTGCTGCTGCCGAAAATGACACGGCCACCAACGTGTCTGTAGCGACGGAAAACGCGGTGACCAGCGACAAGCCCCTGTATTTCTTCCTTGAGCGGTATATGGCGTCCTTTGCCAATGAACTTGAGGATTTCACCGCGGCGGTTCAGCAGCGCTCGCAGCCACCTGTTGGTGGTGTAGATGGGCTGCAGTCGCTGTTAATTGCCATGGCCGCCACTAAATCGGCTCGGGAGAACCGACCGGTGCCGTTAAAGGAAGTGGCGGGGGAGTAGGCCTGAAAAGGAGGAAACAGCGGTGTCCAATCATGAACTGCGCTTCCCCACTCAGGCGTTCATTAACGGCGTCTATGTGGATACGGGAGCCACCTATGACCTTATAAACCCGGCGTCGGGTGAGGTCTTGGCAGCGGTAGCCGACTGCGGCGAGGCCGAGGCGCGACAAGCTGCCGATGCTGCCCATGAAGCTTTTTTGACCTGGAAACAGACAACAACCTATGAGCGCAGTACCATTCTTTCCCGCTTCGTCGAGCTGCTGCAGAGTAACAGTGAGCGGTTGGCTCGGATCATGACTGCGGAGATCGGCAAACCGATCAAAGAATCCCGGGGCGAGGTGAAGTACGCCACAGGATTTGTGCAGTGGTATGCGGAGGAAGCCAAGCGGATCTACGGTGAAACCATTCCCAGTAGCTTTGCCGACAAACGGATTTTGGTGGAAGCAGCTCCTGTGGGTCCTGTGTTCGCCGTCACGCCTTGGAACTTCCCAGCGGCCATGATTACCCGGAAGCTGGCACCGGCTCTGGCGGCAGGCTGCACTTTCATTATTAAGCCGCCAGCCCAATCAGCCTTGTCGGCGCTGGCCATGGCGGAACTGCTGCAGGAAGCGGGACTGCCCGCCGGAGTCTTCCAAGTGCTGCCCACCAGCAAATCGGCGGGGGTATCGGACGTCCTGTTGGCTGATCCTCGTATTCGCAAGTTGGCCTTTACCGGTTCGACGCATGTGGGAACCATGCTGGCTGCAAAGGCGGCCAAGACAGTGAAACGGGTCTCGCTGGAACTGGGCGGTCATGCACCGTTCCTGGTGTTCGAGGACGCCGATGTTGAAAAAGCGGCAGCGGAAGCCATGAACTGCAAGTTTCGCAACGCCGGCCAGACCTGAATCTGTACCAACCGCATTTATGTGCAGGAGAGCATCAAGGAGCAGTTCTTGGCGGCGTTCGTGCAGCGGGTGGCAGCTCTGAAGGTGGGATCACCGGATGACGATGCGACCGATATCGGGCCTCTAGTGAACCAGCAGGGTTTGGATAAAGCCAAGGCGCATATCGCGGATGCCTTGACCAAGGGTGCACGGATGGTGCACGGTCAGGATGCTCCGGAGCATGGTGGTTTGTTTATGACGCCAGCAGTGTTGACCGACGTCACCCATGAGATGGTGGTGGCCAAGGAGGAAACGTTTGGACCCGTGGCTCCGATCATGACATTTCATGATGAAGCCGAGGCCATCGCCCTGGCCAATGATACTCCCTATGGCCTGGCAGCCTATGTCTTTACACGGGACGTGAGCCGTGTGTATCGGGTGACCAGTGCCCTCGACTACGGTATTATTGGGGTCAATGACGGTGTACCGTCCACACCGCAGGCACCCTTTGGCGGTATGAAAGCGTCAGGTATTGGCCGTGAAGGAGGCCATTATGGTTTGGAAGAGTACCTTGAGCGCAAGTTTATTTCGCTGAAGTTGGAGTAGTCGGCGCATCAGTAAAGCTTAACAGGGTCCGGGCACATCCATCCAAGCCAACTTCGTAGGCATGACGGGCGCGGTTGGCTTGGTCACCGGCCCAGAAGGTGGTATCGTACGAAAAAATGTTAAAGTAGGAGGAATTTTTCCTGCAGTGTTGAAGTTAATTGCAAAGTGAGATGAATTGGCGGATGTTCCATAGGAGTCCAACCCAAATGCAGGTCTTTTTGTCTCCGGACTTACCCAGAGAAGGCAGAACTGCCCCTGCACAGCGGCCCAGACGGGTGCTGCAGCGGCTGGGGCCGAGAAATTGTTGCTCAGTGCAACTTTTCGGCGCATCACGAGATCCCCAAAGGGTATCTCGCAGTACGTTCTGTCGGTCGGTGGATGCTGCATGGATGTACCGCCACAAACCATCTGCAGAAATGAGGGAATGATGTTGGAAAAAGTTCGTTTGGGGATTATTGGCATGGGAAACATGGGTTCAATGCACGCCCAGTATCTGACGGGCGGAGTTGTTCCTGCAGTGGAATTTGCCGCAGCCTGTGATGTGGATCCAGAAAAGCTGCAGCGAGTGCAGGAACGTTGGCCTGATGTCCCGGTGTTTGATACTCCCGAAGCACTGTTTGCCGCCAATGTGGTTGACGGCGTCTTAATCGCCACACCGCATTATGATCATCCGCCGTTGGCCATCCAGGCCCTGGAGAAGGGTCTCCACGTCCTGGTGGAAAAGCCGGCTGGTGTGTATACCAAGCAGGTACGGGGAATGAACGAAGCGGCAGCCAAGAGCGACAAAGTGTTCGGCATTATGTTCAACCAGCGGACCAACCCCGTCTACCAGAAACTGCGTGATCTGATCCAAGGCGGTGAACTGGGAGAGATCAAGCGGACAAACTGGATTATCACCAATTGGTATCGTTCGCAGAGCTACTACGATTCCGGCGGCTGGCGCGCTACATGGGCCGGCGAAGGCGGTGGCGTGCTGTTGAATCAGGATCCCCACCAACTGGATCTGTGGCAGTGGATCTGTGGCCTGCCGACGCGCGTCCGGGCGTTTGCAGGGTTTGGCAAGTTTCACGACATTGAAGTAGAAGATGACGTGACCGCATACGTAGAATACGAGAACGGTGCCACTGGCGTATTTGTTACATCCACCGGTGAAGCACCGGGCACCAACCGTTTTGAGATCTCTGGCGACCGCGGTAAGATCGTTTTGGAAGACGACAAGCTCATCTTCTGGCGCAATCGCGTTCCCGAGCGCCAGTTCAACAAGGAGTTCAAAGGTGGTTTTGGCCAGCCAGAAGTCTGGAAGTGCGAAATTCCTGTTTTCGGCAAGAACGTGCAGCATCCAGGCATTGTGGAGAACTGGGCGAACCATATTCTCAAAGGAACACCGCTCTTGGCTCCGGGGCAAGAGGGCATCAATGGTCTGCAGATCTCCAATGCTATGCATTTTTCGGCGTGGACCGATGAGTGGGTAGACATTCCTGTGGACGAAGACAGATACTACCAACTGCTGCAGGAGCGCGTGGCTACCTCAACCTTCAAAAAGAAAGCCGGCGGTGGCACGGTATTGGATACCAGCGACACGTACTAAGACCAGAGTTGGAGAGCCTGGGATTCTCACAGCACGAAGGAGCGCCAAAAGGAAGGTGATTTTGTGAAAGATGGTATGAATTATGCACCCAAGGGCAGTGTAACCAAAAAGGTGGTGCAGCCTGGCGAGTTTGCCTTTGCTGCCATAGCGCTGGATCACGGTCACATCAATGGTATGTGCAATGGTTTGACCGAGGCGGGCGGCCAGCTGAAATGGGTATACGATCCTGATCCCCAGAAGGTTGAGGCATTTTGCGGGATGTTTCCCGAGGCAAAACCTGCCCGTTCCGAGCAGGAGATCCTTGACGATCCCGAAGTGAAGTTGATTGCCGGTGCCGCCGTTCCTTCGGAGCGCTGCGCTTTGGGCCTGCGGGCCATGGACCATGGCAAGGATTACTTCACCGACAAAACCCCGTTTACGACACTGGCACAGCTGGATGCGGCCAAGGAAAAGGTGGCGGAGACCGGTCTTAAGTACATGGTATATTACAGCGAACGATTGCACGTGGAAAGTGCTATCTACGCTGGTCAGCTGGTGCAGGATGGCGCCATTGGTAGGGTGGTCCAGGTGGCTGGCTTTGGGCCTCACCGTCTGAATCTTCCGTCGCGTCCTGATTGGTTTTTCCGCCGCGAAAACTACGGTGGCATTCTGACGGACATCGGAAGCCACCAGATTGAGCAGTTTCTCTTCTATTCTGGAGCCAAAGATGCCCAAGTTCTGCATTCCAAGGTAGCCAACTACAACAACAAGGACTACCCTGAGTTCGAGGACTATGGTGATGCAACGCTGGTGGCGGATAACGGAGCCAGCAACTACTTCCGCGTGGATTGGTTCACTCCCGAAGGTTTGGCTACCTGGGGGGACGGACGCACCATCATCCTGGGAACCGATGGGTATATCGAGCTGCGTAAGTACATTGATGTGGCCCGGGACAACCAAGGCGACCATGTTTACTTGGTGGATCAGAATGGCATGCAGCACATACCCGTTAAGGGCAAGGTGGGCTATCCCTACTTTGGGGAGTTGATCTTGGACTGCCTGAATCGCACGGAGAATGCCATGACCCAGGACCACGCCTTCAAGGCCGGAGAGCTCTGCCTGAAAGCGCAGGAGATGGCCATTCGCATCGAGTAGATACAGGCTTGGTCGGCCACAAAAGCAAGAGACGACGCTGATGCCAGTGTCGTCTTTTTTGCGTGTCCAAGCACATTTATTGCCTCGGAAAATTTTTGTGCCCAATGAACGAAAAAAATGTAAAACAAAAAAAACTTCGCCGGGGCCATGTTGAAATCATGTTACCATGCGATTTCCACACCGCCCTAGGGCCAGGTGAAATCGGTGAAAAGCCTTTAGGGATGGGTATAAGGAGGTGATGGCAACTGGAGTGAATCGGGAGCGAATGTCCGTGAACAAGATAATCTTGGCGGCCTTTCCCCAGCAGTTCGCAGAAGGCCAGGGCGCTGTCAGACAACGGGAGCCAGCGCTCGAACCCGTTGTTTGGCTTGTGCAGATTGCTGCGAGCAAGAAAGTAATGACCGCCGGCAGAGTTGTTGGGATCGCCGTGTTCGCTTGATCATGCGAATGTTCGCTTCCTGCGGTGGTTGGACAGGGTATTCCATTTGGCGGATCAGCACGCTGCCAACGGGTATTTGGATGGAGGTATGCAGGTGAAGCTTGGCAAGTTGGATCTGAGCGTTAACAATGAAGGTTTAGCAGGGTATTTGTTCATTCTTCCTTGGCTTTTCGGATTTTTAGTGTTTACTATCTTCCCCATGGGGATGTCGTTCTTTTTGGCCTTTACTCGCTATGATATGCTGTCATCACCGACGTGGGTGGGATTGCAGAACTTTGAGAACATGCTTCTCTACGATTACCAATTTCGCACGGCACTGCGGGTTACCTTTACGTACGCTCTGACGTCCGTGCCTCTGCGATTGTTCTTTGCTCTGTTCTTGGCGGTGCTGTTTGTCCAGAACCGCCGGGGTGTAGGGATCTATCGCACCATCTTCTACATTCCCTCGGTGATCGGTGGCAGCGTGGCTGTGGCCGTTATGTGGCGCCAGTTATTCGGTGTCAACGGTGCCCTTAACTCGTTCCTGGCATCCCTGGGCTGGATTGAGCGCCCCACTGGTTGGATTACCAATCCCAATACAGCTCTCTGGACCCTCGTTGTGTTGGCCGTGTGGCAGTTTGGATCACCGATGTTGATCTTTCTGGCGGGTTTAAAGCAGGTTCCCATTAGTCTCTATGAGGCGGCGGAGATTGATGGCGCCAACGGAGCCCAGCGTTTCATTCGCGTTACGATTCCCATGTTGACACCCATCATCTTTTTCAACTTCATTATGCAGACGGTGTCCGGTTTCATGATGTTTACGCAGGCCATGATTATCACCGACGGCGGTCCGTTTGACCAAACGCTCCTGTATGTGCTGTATTTGTTCCGCAAAGGGTTTGTCGACTACAGTATGGGCTATGCCAGTGCTTTGGCCTGGGTCCTGCTGGTGATTATTGCCGTCATTACGGCTCTGATCTTCAAGACCTCCGGACGCTGGGTATTTTACGAAGCGAAGGGGGATCTCTAGCATGACCAGAGAACGCAAGCAAGCATTGATCACCTTCGCCTACCATGCCTTTGTTTTGCTGTTGGCCTTTTTGGTCTTCTATCCGGTGTTGTGGCTCATTGCCAGCTCTCTGAAGACCCAGGCCGAGATTTGGCAGAACTCCCATTCACTGATTCCCAGTTTCCAGTGGCAAAACTATCGCATTGGCTGGGAAGGATTTGGGCGCTTCAGCTTTGGGCTCTTTTTCCGGAACTCCTTTATTATCACTACCATATCCACAGTGGGTCAGGTGGCCACGTCGGCTCTGGTAGCGTACGGATTTGCCCGGGTGCGGTTCCGCTTTAAGAAGTTTTGGTTCACCTGCGTGATCCTGACCATGCTCCTGCCGCAGCAGGTGTTGTTGATTCCCCAGTATGTGATGTTCAACACCATCGGTTGGGTGAATACTTGGCTGCCGTTGATCGTCCCGTCCTTTTTCGGACTGCCGTTCTTCATCTTTTTAATGCTGCAGTTCATTCGTGGGATACCTTACGAGTTGGATGAATCGGCGGTTATTGACGGCTGCAGTCGGTACGGCATCTTTTTCCGGATTATCCTACCCAATCTGACCCCGGCCCTGGTGACAGCCATGATCTTCTCTTTCTACTGGAAGTGGGAAGATTTCATGGGCCCCCTGATCTACCTGCAATCTACCCGGCTCTATCCGGTTTCATTGGCTCTGCGGATGTTTGCCGATCCGGCGGCCGTGACCAATTGGGGCGGCATGTTCGCCATGTCCACGCTGTCTTTAGTGCCCGTGTTCGTGCTGTTCGTCTTGTTCCAAAAGTACCTGGTCGAGGGGATTGCCACCACCGGGCTCAAGGGTTGAAGCTTGTTACCCACGAACACGGCGTGCTGCTTCTGGGTGGTTTCCGTGGGCCCGACAACCATACAACTGCATAATACACACATCAGCTCGGCAGAATGGAGGTGAACGGAGCACGTATAGCATCGACTGTTGCTGTCGGACTCTAGGCGCATTTATTTAGGAGGAGGATTTTTGTGAAGAGATTATTCGTTATGGCCCTGGCTGTTTTACTGGCATTCGGTTCCTTTGGTATGTTGGCCAGTGCCCAGGAACCCATCGAACTGCGTGTAGCTTGGTGGGGGTCGCAGGATCGTCACAACCGCACCTTGGCTGCCATTGATCTGTTTGAAGAGCGTTATCCGCACATCACTGTGGAAGCAGAATTCACCGGCTGGAGCGGCTATTGGGAACGTATCGCCTCCCAGGCTGCAGGCCGCAACCTTCCCGACGTGTTTCAACAGGACATGCAGTATTTGGACATGTACCACAGCCGTGATCTCATGGTTGACATGTACCAGTTCGTAGAGTCTGGTGTCTTTGATCTTACCCATGTGGATGAAAGCGCTTTGGTCGGTGGCGTCTTGGAAGGTCAGTTGATTGCCGTGAACCTGGGTAGTAACTCACTGGTCGGCATCTATGATCCGGCGATCTACGCCGAAGCCGGCGTTGCCGAACCGACACCGGATATGACCTGGAATGAATGGATTGAAAGTGCGTATGCCATCCACGAAGCAACCGGCCTCTATGCTGCTGGCGGCTTCCCTGGTGGTCCTTTCCACGGCTTCCGTCATTATCTGCGTCAGCGGGGCTACACCCTGTATAAGGAAGATGGAACGGGACTGGCCTATGATGATAACCAGCTGTTCATTGACTATTTCTCCAAAGAGATTGAACTGGTGGATGCAGGGGTTCTTCCGGGAACCGATATTCGCAACGAAGTTACCAGTGTCGAAAACGAATTGGTCATCTTTGGGCAAGCTGCCATGGCTTGGGTGCACAGCAACCAGATCGTGGCCATGGATGCAGTGGCTCAACGTCCGTTGAAGATGACACTGCTGCCCAAGGACGAAGAGCAGATTGAAGAAGGCCAGTACTTGAAGCCTTCGCAGTTCTTCTCCATTGCTTCCACATCCAGCCCAGCGCACCAGGAAGCTGCTGCGATGTTTGTTGACTTCTTCACCAATGATCTGGAAGCCAACCAAATCCTGCTGGCTGAGCGCGGTGTACCGATTTCCCGTGAAGTCCGTGCTGGCTTGGCTGATGATCTCACAGACGTACAGCAGATGATGTTTGACTACATCGACCTGGTTGTGGACAACAGCAGCCCCATCGATCCTCCGGAACCGGCAGGCCACAATGAAGTGAACCGTCTTCTGGACGATCTGTTGGATATGATGATGTTCGGTGCTATCAGTGTTGAGAATGCTGCTGAGCGCTTCATGACTGAGAGCAACCGCATTTTGCAGGCTGCATCACAGTAAGCCTTGAAGCCAAGAGGATCCTGTTCGGTGTTAGTCCTGACTGTACTCGTAGGGGAGTTGTAGCCACCGAATAGGGGAGTAGCGATACCACCTGGGCGCTCCAGCGCTCAGGTGGCTTTTTTCTAGCATTTCCCCCAGCATTTCTTGCAAAGAAGAAGGAATCAGAGATTGCTAGTCGAAATCACTCTTATACCGAAATACAAACCATGTGTTTCGCATTGCGGAACAACGAACGGGTGTACCGGGTGAAACCATGGCCAAACAAGGAGAGTGATTTCATGGAAAAGTTCAAAATTCTGCAGCGAATCCATGATGTGGGTGTTGTGGCGGTCGTCCGAGCTGAATCACCCCAGGTAGCGGGTGACATAGCTCGCGCCTGTATGGCCGGGGGTGTGGATGCCATTGAGGTGGCCTTTACGGTGCCACAGGCTCACCGCGTCATTGCCGGCCTTAATGATGAGTTCGACACCGAGCAGCTCCTAGTAGGTGCCGGGACGGTGATGGACAGCGAGACCGCCCGCATCGCTATCCTCGAAGGCGCCAATTATGTGGTCGGCCCATCCTTTGACTCGGAAACAGCAAAGTTGTGTAACCGTTATCAGATACCGTATATGCCTGGTTGCTTCACCATCAAAGAAATGGTGACGGCCATGGAAGCCGGTGCCGATGTGATCAAGCTGTTTCCGGGCAGCGCCTTTGGGCCGGATATTGTCAAGGCCATCAAAGGACCACTGCCTCAAGCTTCCATTATGCCTACCGGTGGTGTGAACTTAGCCAACGTGGAGCAGTGGATTAAGAATGGCTGCTTTGCTGTGGGTGTGGGCGGTGAACTGACGGGAGGCGCCAAGACGGGGGATTACCAGAAGATTACTGATACGGCGACAGCGTTCGTCGAAGCTGTGCGCCAAGCCCGCAGCTGATCTATTGTTGGATTGAGAAAGGAGCGATTCGTATGTCCAAGAAAGTGGTAACCCTAGGCGAGATCATGCTGCGGTTGTCGACTCCCGGCTATCAGAGATTTACCCAGGCGGAGTCCTTTGATGTGGTGTATGGCGGTGGTGAGGCCAATGTGGCAGTTTCCTTGGCTAACTATGGCCTGGATTCCTATTTTGTCACCAAGCTGCCCGACAATCCGCTGGGCCACAGTGCCCGCAATCATCTGCGCCGCTTTGGCGTTAACACGGAGTTCATCCAGTGGGGTGGTCAACGCCTGGGGATTTATTTCCTGGAAACAGGAGCATCCATGCGTGCCTCCAAGGTGGTCTATGACCGTTCCCATGCGGCCATCGCCGAAGCAGCCGTAGACGACTTTGATTTTGACGCCATCTTTGCTGACGCTGCCTGGTTTCACTTCACGGGTATTACGCCGGCCATCAGTGCCGCGGGTGCCCAGTTAACGGAAGCGGCCTGCCAAGCGGCCAAGCGCCACGGAGTCAAGGTCAGTGTAGATTTGAACTACCGGAAAAACCTCTGGACGCCGGCGGAAGCCCAGAAGGTCATGACCGGCCTTATGAAGTACGTGGATGTATGTATCGGCAATGAAGAAGATGCGGAAAAGACCTTAGGGTTCAAACCAGGGACCACCGATGTGACGAAGGGTGATCTTGAGCTGGAGGGCTATAAGTCCATGTTCAAAGAGCTCAAGGAGCACTTTGCCTTTGAGCTGGTGGCCACATCACTGCGGGAGAGCATGTCGGCCAGTGACAATGGTTGGTCAGCTCTGATCTATGATGGCAGGGAGTTCTACCAA
>PWMW01000117.1 GCA_003559095.1 Clostridiales bacterium
ACGTAGGAAGGGCGAACCAATACAGGGTACCCAATCTCATTGGCGATGACCACCGCCTCCCCTGGAGAGCGGGCCGTGCGGCCTAAGGGCTGGGGAATGCCCAAGGTCCGGAGCAGCTCCTCGAACTTATCTCGGCTTTCGGCCCGATCCATGTCTGCCAACGATGTTCCCAGAATACGAACACCCCGCTGTTCCAACTCGCGAGCCAGATTGAGAGCTGTTTGGCCGCCGAACTGGACCAAAACGCCTTGGGGCTGCTCATGACGGATGACATGCATGACATCCTCCACTGTCAGCGGTTCGAAGTATAACTTGTCCGAAATACTGAAGTCGGTCGATACTGTCTCGGGATTATTGTTGATAATGATAGCCTCAAAGCCTGCCTCCCGGATGGATTTGACGGCGTGCACTGTGGCATAGTCGAATTCTACGCCTTGGCCGATGCGGATCGGGCCCGACCCCAACACCAAAACACTGGGCCGCTGGCTCACCACCGATTCTTGTTCTTCCTCATAGGTTCCGTAGTAGTACGGTGTCTCCGACGCAAACTCGGCGGCGCAGGTATCGACCATCTTGTACACTGGCACAATGCCATGTTCCTGGCGAAAGGTCGCTACTGCCTCCTCGTCCCAACCCCAATGACGGCCGATCACGGAATCTGGAAGGCCTTTGGCTTTCGCTGCTCGCAGATACTCAGCATCGCCCTTACAATCCTGCAAGGCCAGCTCCACCCCTACCGCTTCTTGTATCTTCCAAAGAAAGAAGGGGTCCACTTGACAGAGGCTGTGCACAGCATCCACAGACATGCCGCGCCGGAAAGCCTCGCCGAGGCAGAAGAGCCTCTGATCGTGGGGCACAGCGATTTTGGCAGCCAACTCAGCGGCGGCCAGTTCAGCAAAGGCTGGCAGCAGGAACGAGTCAGCGTTTTCCTCCAAGGAGCGAGCCGCCTTGAGCAGTGACTCCTCGAGACTACGGCCAATAGCCATCACTTCCCCTGTGGCCTTCATCTGGGTACCCAGTTTGCGATTACCGGCTGCGAATTTACCGAACGGCCAAGAAGGGATCTTGCTGACCACGTAGTCGATGGCCGGTTCGAAACTGGCGTATGTGGTGCCCGTCACCGGATTGCGGATTTCATCCAAAGTGAATCCAGCGGCGATCTTGGCAGCGATTTTGGCAATGGGGTAACCGGTGGCTTTCGAGGCCAGTGCCGAAGAGCGACTGACCCGGGGGTTCACTTCGATGACATAGTACTGAAAGCTGTACGGATCCAAGGCGAATTGGATATTGCAGCCGCCTTCGATCCCAAGAGCGCGGATTATGCGCAGTGACGCATTGCGCAGCATTTGGTATTCAGGATCGGATAAGGTCTGAACGGGTGCCACCACGATGGAATCTCCGGTATGGACGCCGACAGGATCAATGTTCTCCATGCTGCAGACAACAATGGCGTTGTCGTTCTTGTCGCGCATAACTTCGAACTCGATCTCCTTATAGCCGGCGATACTCTTTTCGATCAGGCACTGCCCTATGGGGCTGTACTTCAAGCCACTGCTGACAATCTCGGTAAGTTCAGCATCGTCGTTGACCAGACCACCGCCCGTGCCTCCTAGCGTATAGGCTGGCCGCACAATAATGGGATAGCCCACGCTGGCCACGAAGGCCTGTGCTTCCTGCAGCGTTTTCACGATGGCGCTGTCTGGGATTGGCTCGCCGAGGTGATTCATCAAAGAGCGAAACTCGTCGCGATCCTCCGCCTGTGTAATGGATCGCAGCTTTGTGCCTAATAACTCGACGCCACAGGCCTGCAGTACACCCTCGGCCTCCAACTGCATGGCCAAGTTGAGGCCTGTCTGTCCACCCAGCGTAGGCAGAAGACCATCAGGACGTTCTTTGCGGATAATGCTGGCCACGAAATCCAAGGTCAGCGGCTCGATATATACTCGGTCGGCAACGGCTTGATCGGTCATAATAGTGGCAGGATTGGAGTTGACCAGCACCACTTCGTACCCGTCTTCCCGCAGAGACTGGCAGGCTTGGGTTCCGGCATAGTCGAACTCGGCGGCCTGGCCGATGACAATAGGACCTGATCCGATGACTAGGATCTTCTGGATATCAGAGCGTTTTGGCATGGGCGTCCCCTTTCCATTTAGCGATTTGTTCGAGAAAGCCATCGAACAAGTCCTGCGAATCCAGAGGCCCCGGAGATGCCTCCGGATGGAACTGAACCCCCGAGGCCTGGTAATCTTGATGGGTAATGCCTTCCACAGTACTGTCGTTAACAGACACATGGGTCACCTGTAGTTGGGTCGCAGCCAGGGACTCCATTACCACTGTGTAGCCGTGATTCTGCGATGTGATAAGCACTCGGTTACTCTCGAGACAGCGTACGGGATGGTTCGAACCTCGATGGCCGAACTTCAGTCTTGCGGTCTTGGCCCCGCAGGCCAGAGCCAACAGCTGGTAGCCGAGGCAGATGCCGAATAGGGGCACACGGCCCAAGATGCCCTGAATCATCGGTAAGGCTTCGGGGACCTGCATGGGATCACCGGGCCCATTGGAGAGCAGCACACCGTCGGGCCGCCAGTTCAAGATATCCGAAGCGGACGCAGTGTGGGGGAACACCATGACACGGCAGCCCCGAGCCACCAAGTCCCGCAGTATGCCCCGTTTCATACCATAATCCACCAAGGCGATCCGTCGGCCGCGACCGGGGACCAAATAAGGCTGTTCGCACGATACTTTCGACACTGGGTACTGCACTCGGTCTGCACTTTTCAGTTCTTCAACTACACGTTGCCGATCAGCTTCTGGACCGCACAGCCGACCCATAAGAGTACCATGGCTGCGGATGATCCTCGTGAGGCGGCGGGTATCAATGCCCTCCAAACCTGGTATGTTATGATGCCTCAACACTTCATCCAATGTGAACTGGCTCCGCCAATTGCTGGGATGGCGCTGTGCCTCCTTGACCACAAAGCCATGCAGGTGCGGGCGGTTGGCTTCATCATCCTCCAGATTAAAGCCGTAACTTCCCACCAGCGGATACGTCATAACCACAATCTGCCCACAATAGGAAGGATCTGTCAACACTTCTTGGTAGCCGGTCATGCCTGTACCAAATACCACCTCACCCTGGGCCTCCTCCGGGTGACCAAAGGAAAATCCTGAGAATACGTCGCCGGTTTGCAAGATAAGCTGCCGCTTTGTGCGTTTCTGCAATCTGCCCAATCCCTTCCGTTTTGGATGCGCAAAATGCACCCAGTGGTTTTTTGGGTGCATGCAAGCAGGGAATATCTGTTACCACGGGCTGTGGTATCCAGCTTCCCAGAACAATCCACCCTTTTAAGTCTCTCTGAACTTGTTTAAAGGAGGTATATTTCGCTGTCTTTGGCTGCGCAGTGTTCTATCGCCTAACGTGGCAGCAGCCAGTGAACGGTGAAGAAAACCGTTGGAGGATACCGTGCAGCGGCAATGCGCCGCCTAAGGCAAACAAAAAGCGCCTCGTCCTTGAAGATAAGGAAGAGACGCCACGGTATCCCAACGCGCTCGTAGTTCCCAGCACTATGCCACGTTGTCCATGGCCTGCCAAGAATGGGCAGCTTCTAGCAGTAACAGTGGGCTCGGCTCTCTGGCCTCTGCCCCTGCGGCTGCTGGTCCGCTTCTAGAAGCGAGCAGCGAATGTCTGCGCATATCTCCTTCACAGCCTCACCGGACTGTTCTTAAAGGACGTTTGTCTAGGGGAGCTTGGCTTGGCCAAGCCCCTGAATGGTCAACTCATTATCGCGAACTATCTGTGGTTTGTCAACTGAATCATAGATCGCTGAACTGCCGCTTACTGTGTCTTCAATTGAAAAAGTAACATCCACCCCTTGGCGTAGTACGGTGGAACCTAGTTCTGCATTTTTCATAGTGGAAGTTAGTTCTGCAAATGGTTTGTTAAGCCCCCCACCCCATTACGTAGCGCGTCCAGAATCAGGAAACTGTCGCCTCTTATGAACTCTATTGTATCGCAAATGCGACAAAAAGGCACGGAATTCGGATGAAACAAACCTTTGAAGAAACCCATAAAAAGGGCGTTCGCACAAATTCCTTCATCCGTGGAACTTACTTTTTCAAACCGGAACTTACTTTTTCAAGTGACCCCGCTTACTGTGTCCCGCTGGCTTGCTTCACATAGCCCCGCAGGTTCTCCACGAACTTCTCGAAAATGCGGTCCCGCTTGGCATCGGTGACAACTCTGTACGGATGACGCGATTGGTCTTGGGTCCACGACAGCTGTTCGTCCACATTCAAGATGGGTGTAGGCTGCGATTGCGATGGCAGACTGTCCGGATCCACAAGCCAAGCCACAGCCGCCAAATCCCAGATCTCCTTCGTGCGCGGAACATCGGGACCTACATAGTCGCTGAAGATCTGCAGCAGGTATTCTCCGATGCGGCCGGCTCCCCGCAGCATCTGCCGCAGCTCAGGGACGGACGTTTTGACGTGCTCAGCCACATTCTTGCAGGGCACATGAATGAAGGGAACGCCTGAGTCCAAGACAACTTGGGCGGCATGGGGATCCTGCTGTAGATTGAACTCCCAATTGTGCTCCCAATAGGGCGGATGGCCCCCGAGCCAAACCACAGCGATCCGGTCTTTAATGGCAGGTTCCAGGAGCAGGGCGCTGGCCACATTCGTGATGGCACCGATAGCCACCACGTAAAGGCGTTCCGGTGCCTGAATTGTGCCCGCTAGCTCCACAAGATGACGCGCCGCTTCCGAGTCCACGGGTTCTTTGCTGCTGGTCATAAAAGCGGGTGATCCCCGGTAAACAAGGCCTTCGCTGGGGTACTCCAAGAAATCGAGTACACGGAGTATCTCTTCGTAGCTCTTCTCCATGCCATCGGCTGGACCACTGCTGCGATCATTGGCGAAGGGTGCAGCATAGACTGCTTTGAGATCCAGCGCTTCTGCGATGGCTGCATACACAAGGGCAAACTGGTCGTCGATTTCGTTGTAAGTGTCGGTATCCAATACCATGGCCACACGGGGTCTTTCTTGGGCCAACTGCTTTGATGCAGATGTACTGTCTGCTAATCCATTTGTCATCCTCTTGTGCACTCCTCTTGGGGACTGGTATCCCCTGCTCACGTTCCTTAACCTTCGTGCATGCTGTCCCGACGGTGATCTTCTATCCTCTTCTATCTATTCCTGCCGCACGTTTCTATTCCTGCAAGCTTTTGTCGTGAGCTCTTCTGTGTTGCCGCGTGTTCCATATATTTCCATATACCTGGTAATTGGAAGAAGATTCCACACACAAACCTGTGCCGCAGCAAACTGCCAATTTCTGTCATGTTAGAGTTCTTTCGTCGAAAATCCGGCAGCTGTTAACGGGCTGCTTACCCCGCAAGCCAAAAAAACGCACTGTATACAGACACACCTGTACATCTCGCTGTATACACGTATATACTCCCAATTTCTATTCCATTCTCTGTATTTCATCCGTATAATCATGCACATGAATCTACGTTGGGAGTGATTGTAGTGAAGAACGGCGGAATGAAGTTTGCTTGTTGGGTGCTGGTCTTGTTGTTTGTGCTTCTGATGGTGGGCAGCGGAGCAGTGTCGGCGCAGGAGGACATTCAGACATTGACAGTGGCGTTGAATACGGTCTGGGTACTCCTGGCAGCGTTCTTGGTCTTCTTCATGCAGGCAGGGTTCGCGATGGTCGAGGCAGGGTTCACCCGGGCCAAGAATGCTGGGAACATTGTCATGAAGAACATAATGGATTTTTCGGCGGGCTCCATCATCTATTGGGCCGTGGGCTTTGCGTTCATGTTTGGTGCCGGTAATGGCTTTATTGGGTCAGAAGGGTTTTTCGTTCAAGGCTCCTTCGCTCATCTGGGTCTGGATATCCCGATCTATGCGTTCTGGATCTTCCAGGCGGTCTTTGCGGCCACGGCAGCAACCATCGTTTCTGGCGCCATGGCTGAGCGGACGAACTTCACTGGGTATCTGTGGTACAGCATCTTCATAACTGGTTTTATCTATCCCGTCGTGGGCCATTGGACTTGGGGCGGTGGTTGGCTAGACCAATTAGGTTTTGTCGATTTTGCTGGCTCCACCGTTGTCCATTCCGTCGGCGGCTGGGCTGCCCTAGCTGGGGCCATCGTTCTCGGACCCCGAATCGGGAAGTACAATGCTGATGGTTCCCGCAACGCCATGCCGGGTCACAATCTGTTAATGGCTTCCCTGGGCGTCTTTATCCTGTGGTTTGGCTGGTTTGGTTTCAACCCGGGGAGTACGCTGGCTGCTACCGATCTCAGTATTGCCATGATCGCAGCTACAACCAACTTGGCAGCGGCAGCGGGAGCTGCGTTGTCCATGATGATCAGTTGGCTAAAGTACGGAAAACCTGATGTGAGCATGACCCTCAATGGAGCGTTGGCTGGGTTAGTGGGCATCACCGCTGGAGCGGCGGATGTCAGCCTTTTGGGCGCTGTACTTATCGGTGGCATGGCAGGTACCGTAGTCATCTTTGCTGTGGAAGCCATTGATCGGGTCCATGTGGATGATCCTGTGGGAGCCATTGCCGTTCACGGTGTCTGCGGCGCCTTGGGGACGATGCTTGTGGGGGTGTTTGCCATGGATGGTGGATTGCTCTATGGCGGCGGGCTGGCACTCTTGGGTGTCCAGGCTCTGGGTGTAGGTGCTGTAGCCCTTTGGACCTTCCCCCTAGCTCTACTACTGTTCAAAGGTATCGCGATGACGGTGGGACTGCGTGCCACCGCTGAGGAGGAGTTGGAAGGGCTGGACATTACCGAACATGGTTCGGTGTCGTACCCGGATTTCGTACCGCTGTACGGAAAGAGCTTCAAGATTCATCGCAGCTAGTCCTTATGCTAGGTAGTTCGGCAGTGCAGTGAGTGGACTTCCTTCCTCGGTCCTCAATCCTGAGGGGTTTGGGGCCCGAGCTTTGTCGTTGGTAGTTACGTAGGAGTATCTTAGCAAATAACCGTGAGGTGAACCCATGTGAAAAAGATAGAATGCATATTGCGCACGGCTTGTTTGGAATCGGTCATCGCCGCCGTGGAGCAGCTGGATATCAGCGGGCTCAATATTACGCAGACCGTTGGCTATGGAAGCCAAAAGGGCGGCAGTGAAACGCAAGTCTATCGCGGTGTAGAGTACACCATCAAGCTAAAAGAGAAGTTCAAGGTCGAGATGGTCGTCAACGATAGCAAAGTAGATGAAGTGGTGAACACCATTGTCAAGGTAGCCCGGACGAATCAAGTAGGTGACGGTAAGATTTTCGTCTATCCTATCGAGCAGGCCATTCGCATCCGCACGGGAGAGACGGGTCAGGCTGCCGTCTAGCCAAAAGCGAAGTCACTGCAGGCTGTTCAATGCATGCAGCGGTGTCGGTTCCGCGGCCGAGGTTGGTATTTCGTTCAAACTCGGTTGTCCATCCAAACTTGGTTGTCTTGACAAACATCCTTGCTCTGCTGTCCTTCCTTTTTCTTCCACGAACCAGGTACATGGGAAATATTCCCATATACCTGGTTCGTGTTCGGTCCCGTTGACTGCTGCTCAGAAATCGGTTATACTTAAAACGAAGACTGACTGACAGTCAGTCAACATTGGCTTCATTCACAGTGTGGGAGGGGAAGCGTCTTGACGCCCAGTGACACCGGAGATAAACGCAGGCTGCTGTTGGACGCGGCCGCTGCCTTGTTTCGCCAACAGGGGTTTGAGAAAACCTCTGTTTCGCAGATCGTCAAAAAGGCGGGGGTGGCCCAGGGAACCTTCTATCTATATTTTCCTTCCAAGGCACACCTAGTCCCTGCCCTGGCCCAAAGCATTATCGATCATCTGTTAATCCGACTACACGTCCACGCCGAAGGGCGGTTCGCTACGTTGGAAGATCTTGTGGAGACGCTGATCAGGGATACCTATGCGGTAACAGAAGAACACCGTGAACTCATCACATTTTGTTATTCCGGAATGGGTTACTTTCAGACAGCCTCGCAGTGGGAGGCCATCTACGCCCCCTATTATGCTTGGCTAGAACAACGGCTGCTCGAACTGCGCCAAGCAGGCCTGATGGAGTGCGATAGTGATTTGGTTTACACAGCGAACTTCGTTGTTGGTGTCTTGGAACAGGGAGCCGAGAACTTCTTTGTTTTTGGTGGTGACCGGAAATACCTAGATAGTTCGCGGCAGCAGTTGCAGTCTTTTTTGCTGCGGGCCCTTCGGCCTTAGCGCTGCCGTGCTTGATCCAAGCAGGCCAGCATCAAGTAAGGATGGGCGCCGGCACAGATGGCCGGCAGTCCTGCATCGCCTTGCAGTAGATGGTATAGCGTTGCTGTTGGCGGAGCATTCGAATAAAAGTGAGGTAGATTCTTGTGGATATTCGCTCGCAGCCGTTAGAGCGGCGGGTATTGCTGTTATCGGTGGTGGGTGCCGCGGTCTTTGCCGCGGGAGCGATAACCATGGGCCTGCTGGCCCGGTCGCAATTCCTGCTTTTCGACGGTCTGTATTCCTTGGTGTCCGTGGCAGCTTCGGCCATGTCCTTGATGGCATCCCGCTTCATGGCGCAGGAAGATGGTCAACGATTCCCCTTTGGCAAGTTATCTGTGGAACCGCTGGTGGTTGGCGTGAAGTACGTGATGATCCTGGTGATTATCACAGCTTCGGCGGTGTCTGCCGCCATTTCCTTGTTTACCGGCGGACGTCCGGTGGCCCTTGGCCTTGCTGTCACGTACAGTTTTGTCAGTACAGCTGCCTGCTGGGCTGTGGCCGTGTATATCCGAAGGCGCGACAGCCAATCCAATCTCCTGCGGGCCGAGGGCAACCAGTGGCTCATGGACACATGGATCAGTGGAGCTGCTTCGGCAGCCTTCGCAGGTGCGCTGGTCCTGAGTCGCATTCCCAGTGGTCAGTCCCTGATACCGTACTTGGATCCTGTGATGGTGTTGGCCGGCTCCTTGTACTTTGTCCGGGTGCCTTTGGCCGCCATTGGACAGGCTCTGCGGGAGCTTCTAGATATGGCTCCCGATGCCGCCCTGCAGACCCAAGTTCAAGATGCGGTGAACTCCATCGAACGCTCCTATGGTTTCCGGGAATCCTACGTTCGGATGTCCACAGTCAGTCGGCGGTTGTGGGTGGAGGTGGATTTCGTTGTTCAGGCATCCACAAAGATGCGTACGGTAGCCGAAGGTGATCAGATCCGTGAGGAGTTATTCCAAAAGCTGCAGAGCGTAGATCTGGAAAAATGGTTAACCGTCAGTTTCACAGCCGACCGCAAGTGGGCGCAGTAGCTTCTGACTGCGCCCATCGTTGTGTTCGGGCTGCGTCACGACGGTCTAGTCGGCGGTGCTCCCTTACGGAACAACTCCACTCATCCTCGGCGCACGAAAACAAAGAAACTGAGCCAGCGCACGGCCACAAGCACCACCAAGAATACCGCCGTCTCGGTGACGGGTTGAAATCCTGTGATACTGGATGTCACGACCAGGGCGAAAAGAATCCACATGCCAACATTGAATGCCACTGTGTCCGCCTTGCCACTTAACGCCTGCTGGCGCTCGTCCTCAGCTGCCGCCAGTGTATAACGCTGATTGGGATCCGCTGCCGCCTGCCGGAACACCCACACCAAACCAAAACCGACGGCCATCAGGAGTATCCCAACAACGGCCAAGGCTGGGCTGGCCTTATCTAACATTCCATACGAAACCAAGATAATGATCCCACCAAGCACCATGATCCAACCTTGGCTTATGTTCTTTCGCACAACCTGCTGCACTTGTTTCACAACGTTTCCTCCTCATCGGAAAAATCGAACACGTCTTCAATGATCATACCGAAAACCTTGGCGATTCTGTAGGCCAAGACCGCCGTGGGGTTATAGCGGCCCTGTTCTAGCGAAATGATCGTTTGGCGCGATACCATCGTTAGTTCGGCCAACTGCTGCTGCGTGAGATCATGCAGCTGCCGCAGTTCTCGGATGCGATTGTTCAATCTCATCACGTCCTCGATACGCTGCGGTCGGCCGACCACAGCGCAGTATTGTAAAGCTAGCTTTACAGCCATTGTACTTGCTTTGCAGCAATCTGTCAAGTTAACTTTACATGGTTTTGCCCAAAACTCTCGAGAATGTTTCCCCGAAGCGCGTCTCGCCACTATGGCCAGTAAGGTACCGCATTCCATTGCAGGGGCTGCCGTTGTCCAACAGGGGACATCCCGTTGCCAGGCTTTAATTCGCAATATTTCTTTTGTTTTTAATTGACTTATATATTGCAAATATATACAATGGAATTGGATGACGATGGGAATCCTTTGGGATGAGGCTTTACATATTGCTCCCCATTCACGGCGCTATAAGGAGGTGCTGGCACTCTTGGACGCGGCCATTGAAGGGACACACGGCCCTACATGAGGTCGGATACGCCGTTGAGCCGTCCTAAAGCTTGGATTATACATGAAGGAGAATCACCCATGAAGAAAGCGTTGTTTGTAACAGCCTGGTTGTGCTGCTTGTTGGCGCTGTTAGGATCACCGATCACAGCTGCCGAGGTCCAGGCGGTACCCGTTGAGCTGAAAGCTTCGCAGGACATGTATGCACTCGATGAGGAGATTACGCTGGTGGCGAGGTTCGAAAAACTTGGTCAAGTGGTCGAAGGCTTTTGGGCCTGCGGCACCCCCATGGAGTTGGAATCCGAAAATGGTGCATACACATCCACGGTTACCTTTGAGTGGCTCTATCCCGCTGGGCACTACACCCTAGGCTGCAATGTCACCATGATCGACCAAGAAGCAGGTGTCACGTACGAGGGACGGGGTTCCTACCCGGTAACCATGTTCGATGTCCAAAACGTGAAAATCCAGCTTACGGCCACCAAAGACAGATACCGTATCGACGAAAACATCACCTTGGTGGCCCGCTTCCCGGAACATGCCCCTGTTGCGGAAGCGTATTGGGCCTGCGGAACGCCCATGGACCTTGTCTTGGCCGAAGGCACCTACAACAGCAGGGTGGCCTTCCCCTGGGAATATCCAGCCGGACATGTTACCACCAGCTGTAACGTTGTGATGATTGACGAAGAGGCGCTCATGATGTACCGGGCGCGCGGCGAATACCCCATCCTGGTCTTACAGCCACAAACCATCGAAATTGATCTATGGCTATCCCAAGCTGAATACAAGTTGGGCAGTGACGTAACCATCCATGCCGCATTCCCGAAGCAGGGCGACGTCGTCACAGGCAGATGGTCCTGCGGCAGACCAATGGAGTTCAGCTTGGATGAAGAAACCGGACGTTACGTCTCCAGTCTTACCATGGCTTGGTGGCATGGTGAGGGCACCTATGCCGTGGGCTGTTGGATTAAGATGGAGTGTGATGAAGACGCCATTCTGTACGAGGGTACCGGGCAAACCCTTCTTAAAATCGTAGGCTCCTAATGAATGTCAGCGGCTGCAGAGTACGTGCACAAAACACCCTTCCGGGGCCAATACCATGGGTCCGGAAGGGTGTTTTGCTTTCGTGCTTCGTGCTGCCATTATTGTCTAGAATTCAGCGGAGTTGACTGTGCGCGGGTACGAAATGACGTCCCGGATATTCGTCATACCCGTGATGTACATAATTGCCCGCTCAAAGCCTAACCCATAGCCGGCATGTTTGGCACAACCGTAGCGCCGCGTATCCAGATACCACCAGTAGTCGTCTTTGTCCAGCCCCATGGCCTCCATCCGCTGCTCCAGGATGTCGCCCCGTTCTTCTCGTTGGCTGCCCCCGATGATCTCCCCAACACCGGGTACCAGGAGATCCATGGCCGCCACGGTTTTGTTGTCATCGTTCATGCGCATATAAAAGGCCTTGATCTCCTTCGGGTAATCTGTGACAAAGACCGGCTTTTGGTAGACCTTTTCTGTAATGTAGCGTTCATGCTCTGTCTGCAGATCACTGCCCCATTCCACGGGATACTGAAACTCCACGTCGGCCTGCTGCAGCAGTTCGATGGCCTTGGTGTACGTAATCCGCTCAAACCGCGACTCCAGCAAATTGTTCAGCCTGGCAAACAGATTTTTGTCGATGAAGCTGTTAAAAAAATCCATCTCTTCGGGGGCGTGTTCCATGCAGTAACTGACGATGTACTTAAACATGGCTTCCGCAAGATCCATATTGTCCTGCAGGTCAGCAAAGGCGATCTCCGGCTCCACCATCCAAAATTCCGCAGCGTGACGGGCGGTGTTGGAGTTTTCGGCCCGGAATGTAGGTCCGAAGGTGTACACATTACGAAAGGCCAGAGCATAAGATTCCACAGCTAACTGCCCAGAGACGGTGAGGTTCGTCTCTTTACCGAAAAAGTCTTCGCCAAAGTCCACGGAGCCATCGTCCCGGCGCGGCAGATTATCAAGATCCAGCGTCGAAACCCGGAACATTTCGCCGGCGCCTTCTGCATCGCTGGCGGTAATAATGGGTGTGTGCACATAAACAAACTGTTGGTCTTGGAAGAATTTGTGGATAGCATAGGCCATGATTGAACGAACGCGAAACACTGCTGAGAACGCATTGGTGCGCGGCCGCAAATGCGCAATGGTCCGCAGATACTCAAAGGTATGACGCTTCTTCTGCAGGGGATAATCTGCAGCAGCTGCTGATTCTAAGCTTACCTTTTCCGCCTTGATCTCAAAGGGCTGTTTGGCACCGGGGCTTGCAACCAGCGTTCCCTCCACCACAATGGCCGAGGCTGTGGTGTAGCGAACCACGTCCGCGAAATTGTCCAGGGACTCATCGATGACCACCTGGATATTCTTGAAAAAGGTACCATCATTGAGCTCAATAAAGCCAAAGGTCTTTGAATCCCGGATAGTGCGAATCCAACCAGATACCAAGACCTTACGATCATAGTATGTTTCGGGATCACGGAATATTTGTCGAATGGTTGTTTTGTCCACGGTCAGTCCTCCAATGCGCCTTGATTAAAGAAGTTCGATGTGCTGTGCTTCGCAGGCCTGCACCATTTCAGAAGGCCACACCGAGGCTTGAACCTCGCCGATATGGACCTTTTCCAGGAAAAACATGCACAGCCGCGATTGGCCAATCCCGCCGCCCACGGTATATGGAAGCTCACCATTAAGCAGTGCTTTGTGGAACGGCAACTCGGCCCGATTTTCGCAGTTGGCCAACTGCAGCTGTTCCCAGAGAGCCCGCTCATCCACGCGGATTCCCATGGATGAAACTTCCACAGCCTGCTGCAGGGCAGGATACCAAAACAGGATGTCGCCGTTGAGGTTCCAGTCGTCATAATCCGGTGCCCGGCCATCATGACGCTGTCCAGATCGCATCCGGCCGCCGATGCCCATGAGAAACACGGCCTTCTTTTCCGCGGCAATGGCATCTTCTCGTTCCTTGGGACTCAGGTTGGGATAGCGGTCTTCCAGCTCCTGCGCAGTGACAAAGGTGATCTCAGCGGGCAGCATGCATTCCAAACAAGAATACTGGGACATGATATATTTGGCCGTACGCGTAAAACAACGATAGATTCCATCTACCACTGCGCGCAGGGTCGCGGGCGTCCGTTCCCCGTGCTGAATGATCCGCTCCCAGTCCCACTGGTCCACATACAGGGAATGCAGATGGTCCAGCTCTTCGTCCCGCCGAATGGCGTTCATATCGGTGTATAGGCCCTCGCCAGGGGCAAAACCGTAGCGTTTCAGGGCCAGGCGCTTCCATTTGGCCAAAGAATGGACAATCTCACAGCGGCTGTGGTCCATGGCGGCCACCGAAAAGCCCACAGGCCGTTCCGTACCGTTGAGATTGTCGTTCAAACCCGATTCCGGTTGGACAAACAGCGGGGCAGATACCCGTGTTAGATTCAGTTCTTCAGCCAAAGCCCGTTCAAAGTAATCCTTCAATTTTTTGATGGCCACTTCGGTTTCCCGCAGCGACAGCTTTGGCTGGTAAGCAGAACACAATTGCAGATGATCTTGGACCCGTTGGCTGAGCAAAGCAAACTCCTTCTTCCCGCGTGTTCGTAGCGTGGCTGGGATCCTGCAAACCGAGGTCCTGCCAAGGAGCACAAACACGTTCTTAGTATATCATCCAAGTCTGGCTTGTCAACAACTGCACAATCCGCAGACGCTGCCCGCCCACGTCATCAAGGCCGTGGCGAGCAGCGCCGCCGGTTAACGTCTAGCCAGTACCAAGGAATCCACTGCAAAAGTGGCCTGGGACCGCTCACCAGGAACCGAACATCCCAGCAACTGGGATTTCCGTGGCCACACGCTCCTCAACATTCCCGTCCCTTACAGATTTGCAGTGGACGCCTAGCGATCCCATTCCAAGATTACTTTGCCCGATTGCCCACTGCGCATGACGTCAAACCCCTGCTCGAACTGGGTGTAGTGGAATTTGTGCGTGATCACCGGACGAATGTCGAGACCGGTTTGGATCATGGATGTCATCTTGTACCACGTTTCGTACATTTCCCGCCCATAGATGCCCTTCAGGGTTATGCCGTTGAAGACCACTGTGTTCCAATCGATCTTCGTATCTGGCTTGTGAATGCCCAGCAGGGCGATCTTGCCGCCATGGCACATGGTATCCAGCATGTCAGAAAAGGCCTGGCCGCTGCCGGACATCTCAAGGCCCACATCGAAACCTTCCTGCATGCCCAGTTCATCAATGACACTGGCAATGCTTTGGTGGCGGACATCCACAGTCAGTGTAGCACCCATCGTCTTGGCCAACTCTAAGCGGTACGGGTTGAGATCCGTAACCACAACGTAACGAGCGCCGGCATGTTTGGCCACGGCCGCCGCCATGATGCCGATGGGACCAGCTCCCGTAATAAGGACGTCTTCGCCCAAAACGTCGAAGGCCAAGGCCGTGTGCACAGCATTGCCCAGAGGATCAAAGCAGCTCAGGACTTCGAGGGGAATATCCGGATCGCAGAGCCAGACGTTGGTCACCGGAACCGCCACATACTCCGCAAAGGCGCCAGGCCGGTTCACGCCGATACCGCTGGTCTTGTTGCACAGGTGGCGCCGTCCGGCCAGACAGTTGCGGCAGCGGCCGCAGACCACATGGCCTTCTGCCGAAACAATGTCACCAGGTTTGAAGTCATGAACATTACTGCCGACCTTCTCAATCCTGCCCACAAACTCGTGGCCGATGGTCATGGGAGCAGGGATAGTCTTTTGTGACCAGTCATCCCACTCATAGATGTGCACGTCAGTGCCGCATATCGAAGTCTTCAGTACCTTGATGAGAACGTCGTTAATGCCGATGCTGGGAATATCTTGGCGATCCAGCACTAGACCTGGGCCGCGCTTTTTTTTCATAATGACATCCATCTGCATAGGAAATGTCCTCCCTTAAGCCATAGTGGTTCCTCCATAATATGGTCCACCCTCAATATTCTCCGCGACCCCAGAGGAAATCCTTTATCAGAATGGCGGTTTTGCACAGAATTACCACCGGCCAGATTCACGATCGCAGCGGTATCCTGGCTCCCCGAACGACCTGCCAAAGAGGCCGGCACTATGTGCCGGCCCCGTGGTTTCGCAGCTCGCTGTCCGGGCAGCTGCTCTCAGCTCAAGTACTGCACAATGGCTTTGGCGGCCCGGCGGCCTTCGCCCATGGCCGCAATGACTGTGGCGGCACCGGTCACGATGTCACCGGCAGCAAAGACCCCGGGCATGTTGGTCATCAGTGTATCGCGATCCACATCGATATAACCCTGCGCGTTCAGCTCCATTTGGGGGTAGCTGCGAATCAGCACGGGATTGGGGCCTTGACCGACGGCCACTACAACGGTATCGACATCCAGGATGAACTCAGAACAGGGGATGGTTTGGGGACGCCGGCGGCCACTGGCGTCCGGTTCACCTAACTGCATCCGCTGGCAACGAATTCCAGATACCTGGTACAAATCATTTCCCAAAATTGCCACAGGGTTTGTCAGCAGTTCAAACCGAACTCCTTCTTCTTCAGCATGCTCAATCTCTTCATGGCGAGCCGGCATTTCCTGGCGCGACCTGCGGTACACGATGGCTACTTCATCGGCTCCGAGGCGTTTGGCGGTGCGAGCTGCATCCATGGCCACATTCCCAGCCCCCACCACGGCCACGCTGCGGCCCACCTTCACCGGGGTATCATACTCAGGGAAGCGAAACGCCTTCATGAGGTTAACGCGGGTCAAAAACTCGTTGGCAGAATAGACACCGTTGAGGTTTTCCCCGGGAATGCCCAGGAAGTTGGGGAGCCCGGCACCGGTGCCGATGAACACTGCTTTGTAGCCTTCAGTGAAAAGATCGGCGATGTCCAGGGTCTTGCCAATAAGATAATTGGATTTTATCTCCACGCCCAACGAACGGATCTGGTCAATTTCGTAGTCCACGATGGCCTTAGGCAGGCGAAACTCTGGGATGCCATAACGGAGAACTCCGCCGGCGGCATGGAGAGCTTCAAACAATGTCACCTGGTAGCCTGCTTGGGCCAAATCCGCTGCTGCAGCCAGCCCCGCCGGTCCAGAACCAATGACCGCCACCATTTCTTCCTTTTTGCTCATCGCGGGCCGTTGGGCAGTGTGCGCCGCTTCGGCATGATCACGGGCCCAGTCGGCGCAGTAGCGCTCCAAAGCTCCGATGGCCACTGGGTCGTGCTTGATGCCAACGATGCAGCGTCCTTCGCACTGGCTTTCCTGAGGGCAGACGCGGCCACAGATGGCCGGCAGACGGTTTTCTTCGGATAACACTGCATAGGCCTCGGCCACATCATCATTGGCTATGGCAGCAATAAACCGCGGAATATCGATGCCCACAGGGCAGCCAGCGACACATTTGGGATTTTTGCACTGCAGGCAGCGTTCAGCTTCCAGTTTGGCCTGTTCCGAGGTGAAACCTAAGGTCACTTCTTCAAACCCTAGACGGCGGTCACCGGCAAGTTTGTGCATTTCTTGGCGAGGCACCATCTAGACAACCTCCTCAAGTCGGCAGGCGTGCAGAGCGGTCTTTTCTTGCTCGCGGTAGAAGGGCTGTCGCTGCAGGATTTCTTTGAAATCCACGGCGTGGCCATCAAAGGCCGGACCGTCCACGCAGGCAAACTTCGTTTCTCCAGCCACGGTGACACGGCAGCCGCCGCACATACCGGTTCCATCCACCATCAAGGTATTGAGACTTACAACACTGGGTACGCCCACCGGACGGGTTACGTCCATGGCCGCAGCCATCATGGGCAGCGGCCCAATGGCAATGACTTCGTCCACCGTCTCTTCGTCCAAAACACGCTGCAGTAGCTGCGTCACAAAACCTTTGTGTCCGTAACTGCCATCATCGGTACTGTACTCAACGCGCTGGCTGATGGCTTCCATCTCGTTCGCCATAATCAGCATCTCCTGCCTCTGAGCACCCATCAAAGTGATGATCTTGTTCCCCGCAGCGGCCAAAGCCTTGGCCTTCGGATACAGGGGGGCCACACCCAATCCCCCAGCCACACACACCACCGTACCCAAGTACTTGATGGGATAGGGTTCGCCCAAGGGACCTAAGATATCGAGGAAGGCATCGCCCTGCTCCAGTTCGTTGATCTCACGAGTACTGCGTCCAATGCCGTGGCAGACCAAGGTGATGGTGCCGGCCGCCTGATCATAATCGGCGATGGTCAAGGGGATCCGTTCACCCATCTCTTTGTGGCGGACAATGACAAAATGTCCAGGCTCGGCTTTGGATGCGATCTGCGGCGCCTGCACGATAAAACGAACAATTGTCGGAGCTAGAATGTCCTTCTGGATAATGTTCACGAGCTGCTCCTCCTCATCACAAGCTGCTCAGCCCGTGTCTGGCTGCACGCCCTGAGCTGAGCAATTGAGTTTTTTTGATGAATCGATGTCCAACCAGACCGCATATGTACTGCGGTCTAGCTGTGTCTGCACTAGCAGACCTTTTTCACAGACAGGCTCCAACGCGTCCAGTTGACGGTCCAGCGCGGAGAAACGCCAGCTAACGGCATCTCGAACTCGGTTGTGGACCACGCATGGTTCTTAAGGGGACCGGTCTGCTGGCAGCGGTCTGTGTAGGAAGCCAGCTGCATACTGGTTGTGGCGAATCACAAAGAAAACAAGTAGGCTTTCTGCGATTTTCTGCATAAATAAGTGCGATTAATGAATTATTATAGCATTTATCGGCGGGCGTCACAATCTTTTTTTCGTTAAACAAAAGCGAACTTAGCTCAGCGGCGGATTTCCGCCGGAGCCAAGCTCGCCTGGTGATGACCAACGGGCAAATGGACGTTCTTTCAAAAGCCGGATTCGTGCTGCTGTGGGCTCAGGCCAACAAGAAGCGGGGACAATGCCGACGCAGCAGGGGAAGCTGTTCATCCCAATCGGAGCCATCCGAAACCTGCAGAGGCTGCAGCTCCACACGCCGTTGTCCCTCTTCATCCCACTCTTCATAACCCCAGCTAAAGCCGGCCACGAACGAAATGATGCCGTGGTTGATGGGACTGGGCATGGTGACGAAGTACGTGTGTGCCCGCCAGTGTAGGTGCTCATCGGTGCCCAGATTATTACAGGGTGCATCATAAATGGATGCTGGATAGCCCATGGCAAAGAAAGGTACCCCCATCTGGACCAAGGTAGGGTTGGCATCAATCTCTACGCTTTCGCGGACCACGCCGTCTGCGCTGCGCCGTTCACTGCTGATTACCTGAATAAAGGCGCTGGCTGTATAGTAACCAGTGCCGCCAAACTCAGCGATGGTTCCCTGCATGACGGGATAGCCGATACACAGATTCACATCGAATCCCAAGTGCCGCAGCAGGTCAAATCCTGATGCTTCCACACTATCATTGGGTCCGTATACCACATCCAAGGTACCGCACCTACCGTTCAGTTCAAAGGGAATGGCCCGCCGGATTGTCTCCGCAACCTGCTTGGGCCGATCCAGTGTCATCTTCACAGCCATCATCCTTCCCCTGTTTAATCCTTGGGCCGGCAGCCAACCAACGCCCCGCAGACGCCAAGACTGCTCAGCGGCGCTATCGAACCCAACATAAGTATAACGCGCTCATTACTGCGATTCTACAGTCCGGCGGTGGAGAGCGTTCTCCGTCGTCCGCCGGATTTTGCCGGACTATCTGCTGGCCCAACTTTTGCGATGGCGCTGAAAGCAGACGTTTCCCAGGCCTGGATTTCGTGATACACTGAAAAGAGAACATTCTGCATGCGCAGCGGTCCTGCCTGGTACGGTTAGGCAGCTGCGATGCCTAAGGGGGAACCATTATGCGCTGGTTTGTCGCCGTCCTGCTGACCTTCGCTTTGTTCGCGTTGATTCTTGCATTCATACCTATGGGAGCAGCCTATTACGGTACGCAGGCAGACTTCCTCCTGCGCACGCTGGATCAGGAAGATATCTATGGCCGGGTAGAGCGTGAGGTCTTGACCGCGGCTGGACTTAATGCAGCCACCACCACAGCGGTCCTGGATGTTTTGCATCTGCGGCCACTGCTGCAGAGGGAGACCGAACGCCTGCTGCCACCGGTGCTGGACTACCTGCGCGGCACTACCCAGGTGCCACCGGTCCTTGACCTACGCCCATTGAAGGAAGGGATCCATGCGCTGCTGTCAGATACCAGTACATACATGGAGATCATGCGCGTTCATGACCCCGATGAGTTCTTGCGTCTGCAAAACATGACGGATGCAACCCGGGCTGAGACGATTCCCACCTTGGTGCAGACGCACATTGATGCGGCCGGTATTCCACAACGTCTGGATACGGCGGAATGGATTGCTGCCGGCGGCATGGTGGATCTTAGTTGGTCCCACCAATTTTTGCGGGTCCTGCGGTTGGCCGTGTCTTGGTTCCCCTATACGGCAGCTGCAGCTGTCATCCTCGCGGCACTACTTTTCGCCCTGGTGG
>PWMW01000403.1 GCA_003559095.1 Clostridiales bacterium
ACCTGAATATCAATACCGCCGGCATCCCGCAGGGCCTTTTCGTAGGCTGTACACTCCGCGGCCGCATCCTCTGCCATCCCGTCTGGAATGTGGATCTGGGATTCAGGCACATTAATACCGGCAAAAAGATGCTCCTGCATATAATAACGATAACTGGCAGGATGGTCCCCCGCAAGCCCCACATATTCGTCTAAGTTGAACGTTGTCACTTTGCTGAAGTCCAAGCCAGCACCGTAAAACTCCTGCAACCGCTGGTAGAGGCCCAACGGGGTACTGCCGGTGGCCAAACCCAAGACACTGGCGGGACAGGCCTTGATCTGCTCTTTAATGACTTCCGCCGCGTACGCATCCAATTGTTCCTTCCCAGCAAATACCAGGATCTCCATGTTCAGCCCCTACCCTTCTTTAATGTAGATCAGACGGCCCGCCACATAGTTCCGCTGTACGACCCATTGGGGCGATACGACCACCAGGTCCCCTTGATAGCCCTGGCGAATCCAACCGCGCCCCTTCAATCCGAGGGTGCGGGCCGCATTCAAGCTGGCCATCTGCACGGCCTCTTTCAGCGAAACCAGACCAAAGTCCACCATATTGCGTACAGCCTGCAGCATGTTCAAGGTACTGCCGGCCAGATTTCCTGCCTCCAGACGAGCTTCACCGTTCTTGACGAAGATGGGTTGATCCCCCAAGATATACTGCCCATCGGAAAGACCTTGGGCCTGTACAGCATCGGTTACCAGCACAACCCAATCCACACCCTTGGCTCGCAAGAGAACTTGGATGGCACCGGGATGCACGTGGACGCCGTCGGCAATGATCTCGGCAAAGACTGTGGACGCAGCCAGCGCGGCACCTACGACACCGGGATCCCGATGGTGCAGGCCCCGCATCCCGTTAAAGGTATGGGTCACATGGGTGACCCCCCGGGCAAATCCAGCCATGGTCTCCTCAAAACTGGCATCGCTGTGGCCCACCGATGTGGTAATGCCCCTCTCCGCCAGCCAGTCCACGGCCTGGAGACCACCGGGCACTTCCGGCGCTAAAGTTACCAATCGCAGCTGATCTCCCAGCATTTCGTGGAGTACGGCCAGTTCATCCAGATCGGCCCGTCGGATTTCGCCGCCGTATTGCGCACCTTTCTTGCTTTCGTTGATATATGGTCCTTCCAGATGAATGCCCAATACTTCGGCACCATCGACCTGCTGAAAGCCTGCCACCAGTTCACAAGCCCGACGGGTTTTGGCCGGTGAAGCGGTAACCGTGGACGGCAAAAATCCAGCCACTCCATATTGAGCCAAATGCCGCGCCACAGCAGCCAAAGACTGCTGATCCCCTTCCATGAAATCATGGCCAGCGGCGCCATGGATGTGAACATCCAAAAACCCCGGAAAAATCCAGGCACCCTTGGCATCCACCACTTCACCGCTGCGCATATCCTCGGACACACCGCTGCTGTGTCCCACATAGGCAATTCGCCCTTCCTCAACAACCACCGCGCCATTGTGAACAATGGTGTCACTGATCACGGTGCCATTATGAACACAAAGCTTCCCCATGACGGGCCTCCTTTACACTCTAAGCAGATATTCCCAGTCTACGCTGGGTTGTTATGCTGTTGCACGCAGTATCGTGCTTTCCAGGAGATCTTACTAATAGCCAAATTCGTTATTCCAGGCCAAAACCCTGCCGCTGCCAGTAAAACCTGCGGGTATCTGACCTGTGCAATAGTTGCAGATTCTTTACAAACTATTGATGGCCCTGTTGCAGGCGGGCTCTATCATAATAACCAAAGGAGGACGACCACGTGTTACATCTTCTTCGCAGTAAAACTGTTGTGTTAGTGGCGGCGTTGGGACTGTTAGCCATTTTCGCCATGGGCTGTAACGGAGTGAACAACAATTTCGAAGACATGCCCCCGGCTAACACCGATCCGATTGAAGGATTTTAGATAAACCCAACGACGGGATTAAATTGATGGGACAGCGAGACCGAAGTTAAAAGGAGGACGTAAAAATGTTGAATATCCTGCGCAGCAAGTCCGTAGTATTGGTAGCCATTCTGGGACTGATCGCCATCTTTGCCATGGGCTGTAACGGAGTGAACAACAATTTCGAAAACGAGCCGGCCCCGATGACTGACCCCATGTTGTAAGACCTAAGTCTCTAGACGATCAGCACGCTTAACGTACGTCCCTCGGACAACGAGAGCCCCCTGCGGGCTCTCGTTTTTTCTTTTGCACTGTCAGGCGCTTCGGGTCCAAAACGGGCTTACATCCAGTCCCGCAGTGCCACTGCCAGCCCTTTTGCATTAATATTCTTCTCTATTGCATATTCATCACGGTACTGCTATAATAGCGACGTACTTACATTACGACAGAAAATGGAAGGTGGTCCTATGAAACAATTTTTTCTTTCCCTGCTGGTAATCTTCCTGGTCACAGCTGCATTGGGCAGCAGCGCCCAGGCGGGTACACTGCGGGTGGCCACGGAAGCTGGCTTCATGCCCTTTGAGTTCGTGGATCCTGACACTAACGAACTGGCTGGCTTTGACATGGACTTGATTCGCGCCATTGGTGATGTGCTGGGAATGGACGTAACCATTGCCAATGTCAACTGGGATGGCCTGATCCCTGGATTGCTGAACAATCACTACGATGTGATTATCGCTGGCATGACCATCACCCCGGGGCGAGCCGAAACGGTACTCTTCTCCGATCCCTATTTTGAATCGGTACAGACCGTGATTATCCGTCAAGACACCGAAGATATCGCCAGTTTGGCGGATCTAGCCGGTAAGATTGCCGCCGTTCAGATCAGCACCACCGGTGATTTTGCAGCGGAAGACGTAGAGGGGATTCGCTCCATTGCCCGCTTTAACACGGTTCCTGAGGCCATGCAGGCCGTGATCAACCGAGCTGCCCATGCCGCCGTTGTGGATCTTCCCGTCGCTGAGGCATACTTGGCCGCTAACCCCAATGCTCCCCTTAAGCACTTGGGACCGGTCGCTGACAATGAGTTTTACGGCATCGCCGGCCGCAAGCAAAATCCCGAGCTGATGGAACAAATCAATGAAGCTCTAGCGCAGCTGCGGGCCGATGGCACCTATGACGCCATTTACCAAAGATGGTTCGGTGCGCAGGACTAAGGGAACACATTGACGCCCCTTGCAGCGGGGCGTCTTTTTTTGGAGGTGTACATGATGGATTTTCGTTGGGATCTTGTCTGGCAGTCCATGCCCCTGTTGCTAGAAGGAGCGTGGCTGACCATTCGCCTCACTACTATCTCAGTCTTCTTCGGCATTCTTATCGGTACCGGTGCTGGCATCGCCCGCATTGCCAAAGGCCCACAGCGGTATGCGGCAGCGGCCTACATTGACTTCATGCGGGGAACCCCGTTGTTGGTCCAAATCTTTCTGATCTATTACGGAATTCCGCCCCTGATCGAGCGTCCCATTCCAGCATACTTGGCAGCGCTGCTGGCTCTCAGCCTCAACAGCGGTGCCTATGTGGCAGAGATTGTCCGAGCCGGGATTCAGTCCATCGACAAAGGACAATGGGAAGCCGCACAATCCTTGGGTTTGAGCAAATGGCATGTTATGCGGTTTGTGATCCTGCCCCAGTCGTTCCGCCGCATTGTGCCGCCCTTGGGCAACGAGTTTATCGCTCTTTTGAAGGATTCATCCCTGGTATCTGTCATTGCCTTGGAGGAACTGGTCCGCAAGGCGCAGATCATTATTGGACGCACCTTTCGCCCCTTTGAACTCTGGCTGGCCGTGGCCATTGTCTTTTTGATCATGACCGTCAGCATTTCGCGGCTGGTGAACTTGGTGGAGAAGCGGATGAAGGTGGTGGAATAATGGACTACATCATTGAAGTGGACGATCTCAGGAAGGATTTCACCGGTGTCCACGCTCTCCAGGGTATCTCGACGCAGATCCGAACCGGTGAAGTCGTAGTGGTCATCGGTCCGTCCGGCAGCGGGAAAAGTACATTCTTGCGCTGCCTCAACTATTTGGAAGTTCCCAGCAGCGGTGTTATCCGCTTTCAGGGCGAACCCATTATTCCTAAGTCCAATCTGCAGCGGATTCGCCGGGAAATGGGCATGGTGTTCCAGCGCTTCCACCTATTTCCCCACATGAAGGTGAGCGACAATGTTACCTTAGGCCCCATTCGCTCCCTGGGCTTGAACCGAGCAGAAGCTTCCCAACGGGCCCTGGAACTTCTGACAAAGGTCGGGTTAGCCGACAAAGCCCAAAGTTACCCCGACCAGCTGTCCGGAGGGCAGCAGCAGCGGGTGGCCATTGCCCGAGCTCTGGCCATGCGCCCGAAGGTCATGCTCTTTGATGAACCCACATCGGCCTTGGATCCGGAAATGATCGGCGAGGTGCTGGACGTAATGAAGGCCCTGGCCAAGGAAGGGATGACCATGGTAGTCGTAACCCACGAAATGGGCTTTGCCAAGGAAGTGGGCGATCGCGTCCTCTTTATGGATGAAGGGCTTTTGGTGGAAGAAAACTCCCCAGCGGAGCTCTTTGGAAACCCGCAGAACCCCCGTACACAGGCCTTTCTTTCCAAAATTCTTTAACCGTATCCACGCGCCACCACCTGCCCACCGGGACAGACATTGTCCAGTCCCCAACGAGCAGGTGGTTTTTTGCTGCCGAAAATCCTGGAGCCGGTCGTTACTTGTAGCGCTGCTGGCGCCAGTCGGGACCCTGCAGCAAAACGGGCAGATGCTGCCCGGTGATGCGGGACGCCAAGCGCATCCCCACAATGCGGTCCAGCTGGGCCAGCTGTTCACTATCGTAGTTGGCCGTGAGAATGGTAGAACGGTTGTGGTTCATGCGCCCATCTAAGATCACCAGCAGCTGCTCCAAGGCCCAATCGGTGGTCCGTTCGCTGCCCAGATCATCTAGGACCAGCAGTTGCACGCGAATCAGTGGGTCAAAGGTGACGGCTTGGCGCCGCAGTTGGTCCAATAAGGTCGGAACATGGGCAAAGGCTGTCCAGTGGTCTTCCTTAAGTTGATTAAGGATCGCGCAGGCCAGATGAGTCTTACCTACGCCGGAGTGGCCATAAAGAAACAATCCTTCACCGCTTTTGATCTTGGGAAACTTGGCGGCAAATTTGCCGCAGATGTCATACCCTTCCCGGTTATAGGGGCCGACTTTGAAGTTGGCGAAGGTATGCTGCCGCAGAGCCGGTGGCAGTGGATCTTCCCAGCGGAGTCCCACGGCGGCCTGCAGCTGCTGTCGGCGTTCGCTGCGGGCTGCGGTAATGCAGCCGCAGTCCTCCTGCAGCCAAACACCGCGGCCATAACCTACAGGCATGGGGAAGGGATGAGGACGCCAGATGCGCTGGCGGGGTTGTCCACACTGCCCGCAAAGGGGCGGCGTCTGCTGACCCCAGCGGCGAATCCCGTACTTAATCATCCAGGAAGGAAAAGGCTCCCTTTTTCGGCGGATCTGGCTTGGTGTACTTGAAGTCTGTTCTGGCGAACTTCTTTTGGCTA
>PWMW01000116.1 GCA_003559095.1 Clostridiales bacterium
AAATCCCGGGGAAGGCCAGCAGAACGTCCATGAAGCGCATGATGACGTTGTCCGCTCTGCTGTTGTAGCCGGCCGCTAGCCCCAGAAGCGTGCCGAAAAAGGCCGCAATGGAGACGCTGATCAATCCCACCTGCAGCGAAACCCTGGTTCCGTAGATAATCCGGCTGAGAATGTCGCGGCCCAGCTCGTCAGTGCCGAGGACAAAGTCTTCGGAAGGTGGCTGCAGCCGCCGTAGGATCTGCTGCCGGGTGTAATCGTGCGGGGCAAGATACGGAGCGAAGATGGCCGTTACGAAGAAGATGAGAACAATGGCCAACCCAACCACGGCACTGGGGTTGCGCATCAGTTTGCGAAGAACAGATTTCATGCTTTCCCCCCTCACTCGTACTTAATCCGCGGATCCAGATACACATAGAGCATATCCACCACCAGGTTCATGAGAACGAACACCAAGGCGGTGAACAAGACCACACCCTGCACCATCGGGAAGTCCCGGGCGGCGATGGCTTGCACACCTACACGGCTGATGCCCGGCCACGCGAAGACCGTTTCGATGATCGCCGTGTTGGCCAGCATATCTCCGAACTGAATCCCGGCAATGGTGACGACGGGGATCATGGCATTCTTCAAGGCGTGCTTGATAATTACGGTGCGCTGGCCCAAGCCTTTGGCACGAGCGGTCTTGATGTACTCTTGGTTGAGGACCTCGATCATGGTAGCCCGGGTAATACGGGCCAGTACTGCGGCGGAACTGAGGCTGAGGGTAAATGCCGGCAGCAGGATATACCGCCAACTCCCCGCAGTCCATAAAGAACCGCCTCGGCCGGAAGCCGGCAGCCACCCGAGGTTCAACGAAAAAAGCAGCAGCAGCAGAATGGCAATCCAAAATCCCGGCATGGAAATGCCCAGCAGGCTGCCGATCATGGTCAGTGTATCAAACAAGGTATTGCGCTTGTATGCCGCTAAGACACCGGCGGTCAGACCAAGGAGAAGTGCGAAGACCATGCCGGCAACGGCCAGTTCGATGGTATTGGGCAGCCGATTGCGGATCTCCTGCATCACAGGTCGTCCGCTGCGATACGAACGGCCCAAATCACCTTGGAGGGCGCCGGTAAGGAAGTTCCAGTACTGGACATGGAGGGGCAGATTCAAGCCCAGCTCTGTACGGATATTCTGCAGCACCTGCGGGTCTGCTTGCTGGCCCGCCATGAGGCGCGCCGGGTCCCCGGGTGTGATCTGCAGAATAAGAAAGACAGTGATCGAAACCCCCAGCATAACGGGGACTAAGGATAAGAGACGGCGCATGATATGTCGGAGCACAGGCAGACCTCCTTCAAGCTCTGTGGCACAGAAGGGGCCGGCCTTAGGGCCGGCCCACAAAGCGCAGAGCAGTTAGGTGCTTTAGTCTTCGATATAAACGGTATCCAGACGGAACCCAGCAGGGGAGTGATTGTAGCCGCGGACACGCTGGTTGGCTGCATAGATCAGATTCTCACTGAACATGGGCAGCATTGGCACATCCCGCGCCACGATTTCCTGCGCTTGGCGGTAGATCTCCAGGCGTGTTTCAAAGTCCGTTTCGATTTCGCCTTGGATCAGTAGTTCATCCAGTTCAGGATTTTCATAGAACATGGCATTGGCCCAACCGCCCTGTTCATGAGACTTCAACTGCGGCCCGTACATGGTGGCCGGTTCCCCGGTGGCCTGGGACCAGCCGAGAATACTCATATGGGGTTCGCCGGCATCTACAGCCGAGAGGAAGGCGCCCCATTCCATGACACTGATTTCCGCTGTGATACCCAAATCGGCCACAGATTGCTGGAGAACTGCGGCGATTTCCTTGTCCATGGGATAGCGGCCATCCGGAGTGAACAGATCCAACACTAATGGGCTACCGTTCCACAGCAGTCGACCTTGGCCGTCCCATTCCCAGCCCGCTTCTTCTAGAATGGCCTTGGCCTTGTCTACATCGTACTCGTACTGCGTGCTGGGACTGTGATATGCCCAGCTGACCGTAGGCAAAACCCCGTCGGTGCGCATAACGGCGTCACCGAGGAACGCTTCCAGAATCATATCCACAGGGATGGCATGGCTGATCGCCTGCCGCAGCGAGAGCTCACCCATGGGTTCCCGACTCACATTGTAGAACACGTAGCGGGCATTGTAATCCGGTGTGGAGTAGAGGACTAGATTCGGATCATCCGCCACCCGCTGCAGATCATTGGCCCGCACGCGCAGCACCATGTCCACACCACCGGTCTCTAACTCGATGAGCTGCGTGGCTGCTTCGGGTATGGGTCGGAAGACAACTTCATCCAACAGTGGAGCTCCGCCCCAGTAGTCTGGATTGCCCACGAGACTGACGTGGGAGTCCGGTTCCCATTCCTTGAACATAAAGGGTCCAGTGCCGACAGGATTGAAACTGAAGTCTTCACCCCACTCTTCAGCAGCTGTGGGGCTGACGATGGCGGAACGAGTAGACATGATCGATGTGTTCATGAACGCTGCCGAGGGACGCTCCAGATGGAATGATACGGTGAACTCACCGTCCACACGGATCTCCTGAACGATCTGAACATCGCTGGCTCCAGGGGAGGCCATTTCGGGATCCTTCAGACGATCAAAGGTGTATTTTACCGCCTCAGCGTTGAAGGGCGTTCCATCATGAAACACCACATCATCACGGAGATGGAAGGTCCACACCAAGCCATCTTCACTGATCTCCCAAGACTCAGCCAGCGCCGGCTGGGCGATTCCTTCATCGTCAAAGCGAGCCAACCGTTCGAACATCAGGTTCGATACAATGGCGGTGGGTGCATCGGTGACATAGGCAGGATCCATCTTGACCACGTCACTGACATTGGCGATGACCAAGCGCTGATCTGCAGCCAAGCCACCCCCTCCAACGAGCAGCATGGTGAGCAAGACCAACAGCATCATGAAGCAGAGTTTTCTCATTAGGACCGTCCTTTCGTTATTTGGTTTATTCATAGTTTACGTATAATAATAACCACTGTCAAGTTCGCTCTGGGACGGATTTGTCGCATCCTGAGCCCGCATTGTCGGCTATAGTGTCGTATGCTGTGAATTTTTTCGCTACAGCCTCACAGTTCCCTTAGGAACAGCAGCGGGACTGATGGCTGTAAGGTTTTTGCGGAGGTTGTTTGCTGCGCCTCAGAGGTTCTGCTCGGCGCTGGCGGTATGGCTGCAGGATGTTTACATGCTATTGATCATTTGTAATGTTTCCTGTAAACTGAAAAGACAGAAGATAGACAGGATAGTGATAGCCGAACATTATGCAGATGGCTGTTGCGCCTGGTGTGCATAGGTTTCCCGAAGCTGAATCGATATCAACCAAGAAATGAGGTGTGTACATGCGGGTTTGGGGTTTGAAGATACTTTTGGTCACGATTGTGCTGTTGTTCTCCGGCTGTATGGAATACGAAGATCACATGGTCTTGGAATGGGATCAGTCGGGTGTGCTCCAGTTCGCCATGGGGCTCAATGAGGCCTTCATGGACGAGGATTCCGAGATGTCCGAGGAGGAACTGTGGGCCCAGTTGAGCCAGATAGAGGCCGTATCTCCGGAGTGGGTTTCTGTTTACCATGATGGTGGCCACCAGTGGGCGGAGGGGCGAGTGGTTATTCCTGTGGTCAACGCTTTGGTTCCCGGCGCTTCTGAAGACTTTCCCATGTTTGGTCACATGGAGTGGTACGAAGAGAACGGGACATGGCAGTTTCAGCGAACTTTGATTTTGTCCGACGATGCCCCCGACGAGTTGGTGGAACCTGGGGCCGATGAATTTCTGCAATTATTCACCGCCGGCATTGTCTGGAAGTACTCGGTGCAGTTTCCTGGTGAGATCATCAGTGCCAATACCGCGGAGCGTAACATTGATTATGACGCCAACGTGGTGACATGGTCGTTCTCGTTGGGATCGTTGATGAGCCAACCGCGCGTCATGACAGCAGAGATCCGTTCGGTTTCTGCAGACGATCCCTTGGTTGAGGCGGTAGAGCCTCCCGCTCCGCCCATGCCCGTGGTTCACGAGCCAGTGCCCGCAGACGATGGGGTGTGGTGGGCGGTCAGCCCCACTTCCCTGGATGAGGTGGCAGAACAGTTGGCTGCCGGAGCCCCTGTGGATGCCCGTGACGATACACGGCGCACAGCCCTCATGCATTTTGCATCGCTGCTTGAAGGGCCCGAATTGGTAAAGCTCATGCTGGAACATGGTGCGGACGTGCATGCCCGTGGTCATGATGGCAGTACAGCTCTCATGTATGCCGTATCCTACGGTGCTCCCAGTGAAACCATCGAAGCGCTCCTGGCCGCTGGTTCACCATTGGGTGCTCGTACGGAGCGAGGCGAATCAGCGCTTTCCCTGGCTATCCGGAACGACGCCGAGCGGGCCGTTGTCCGGCTGCTCCTCGAGCATGGCGCGGATCCCAACAGCCGGCAGATTGATGGCCTAACGCCGCTGCTGCAGGCGGCCCATGTCAGCGCAGACCCCCAGATCATTGCGCTGCTGCTGGATCATGGCGGCGATCCTCTGCTGACCCATAACGACGCCACAGCCCTTGTTCTTGCCGCTGCGTTCAATCCCCATGCAGCTGTTGTGGAGACGCTATTGGATGTGGATTCTGACTGGGAAAAGCACGAAACAGATGGACAGCCTCTTTTGATGCGAGCTATCTTGAACCCCAATCCAGCAGTGGCCGAGTTGATCATATCCTATGGAGCCGATGTTCATTTTCGCCACCCGGATGGCACGACGGTTCTCATGCATGCAGCAGAGCACGCAGTGAATCCAGATGTCATCGATGTTCTGCTGTGGCATGACGTTGATGGTTCTCTGCAGAACGATCGAGGGATGACGGCCTTTGACTTAGCCAAGAAAAATCCCCGTATTGATGGAACTGATGCCTACTGGCGCCTGAATGATGCACGGTTCTAGGGTGTGTTTTGACAAGAAAGATCCTCAGTGGAGGGTCCATTCCTGACAGCGGCGCAGAAAAAAATAGACTGTCTGTCAACCATTTGACAGATGGTTGACAGATGGTCTTTTTTGCTGGTTGTGACCTTGGCTCTTCGTGACTACAAAGTCTAGTTCGGCTGATGGTATGTCCATCATGGGCATCAGTTCCAACGTTCAACAGGTGGTTAAAGGTCTCGTGCTGTTAGCGGCCGTGGCCTTCGACGTTATGAGTAAGAACCAAGCGTCTTTGAGACTGCCGTTCTTACGCAAGACGGGTCATTAGCACCATTATTCTTGGGAGTCAATACCGCTACGTAGTCGTCCGAAAGATCCCCTCAGTGCGCTGGGCGGGATCTTTTGTGCTGCTGTTCAGCCTGGGACGACAGTTTGAACGTAGAAGTTCAGAACCCTGTGTGTGGATCTCCGCCTATGCGGCTCCTGCCGGACCACAGGAATAATTAACTCAATAATCACTTTTTAGCCTAATAATGAGAAAAAAAGGAATTACAAAAATTTCTTGA
>PWMW01000127.1 GCA_003559095.1 Clostridiales bacterium
AATCTTGAACCGACTTCTCTTCTGACTGTGAGGACCTGCGGTGCGTGCTGCACGCACCGCAGGTCCTTGCCGCGCCCGGCACCAGTGCTCTAACGCCACAATTTCACCGGCTGCAGTGACCCCAGACCATCAGCTGAGGCCGCTGATCGCCATTGAAGTCTCCCAGTGGTGATCTCCATCGATGATCTCCATTGATGATCTCCATTGATGATCTCCATTGATGATCTCCATTGATGATCTCCATTGATGATCTCCATTGATAATGTCCATTGAATGTCCATTGCTGATCTCGACTATGGCCATTCTGCAACCATCCTGTTAAGAAAACCGCTCGCGAATAAAGCTTTTGGCAATATTTTGTAACGTTTCGTACTAATACAGCATTTTGGTTGCATATTATGAGTGTATGCATGCATCCATCTGCGAAAAGCGTTGACCCATACACATTCTATTGCTATAATACGTAAAACAGGAACTTTGCATCGACTAGTTTCTCAAACCCCTTTAATGAAGGTGGTGAAGCGATTAAGTCCAGCTGAAGTTGTGTGCCTTCAGATTTCATGGCTGAGCAAGCCGACAAAAGAGGGAGGAAATCGAATGAACCATCGTTCAGTATTGTTTCTCGTCATTTTCAGTTTGATTGCCGTTTTGTCCTTAGGTAGTGTTGCCCTAGCGGATACACCGCCGCAGGGAGGAACTCTGGTCGTAGCTCTCCGCTCCGATGCGATTAATTTCGACCCGCCGTTTATCCAAGATGCTTCCACATCCGGAATCGCATTCCAGATCTTTGAGCATCTTATCGGCCGGGAACATGATGGTTCCTATGGGCCCCGCCTGGCCGAAAGCTGGGATATTTCTGACGACGCCATGGTATACACGCTCTACCTGCGTCAAGGTGTGAAGTTCCACGATGGTACGGACTTTAACGCCGCCGCTGCCAAGTTTCACTTTGAACGGGTCAAGGATCCGGAGACTGGTTCTCATATGGGTGAGACCTATCGGCGGACCATTGCTGAGATCGAAACCCCCGATGATTACACCATTCGCTTTGTGCTCCATGAGCCCAATGCTGCCTTTATTGATGAAGTAATCATCCAGAACACCGGCTATGTAGCCAGTCCCACCGCCGTTGAGACGTACGGCGAAGACGCCGCGTTCAACCCTGTAGGTACCGGGCCGTTCAAGTTCGTTTCGTGGGTGCCGGATACCCGTGTAGAATTAGTTCGCAATGAAGACTACTGGGATGGACCTCCGAACATCGCTGGTGTGACCTATCGACCCATTCCCGAAGCTGCTACGCAGTTGACAGAACTGCGTACGGGGCGCTTGCACATCATGACCACAGTGCCTGTGGAACAGATGGCAACGTTGGAAAATGACCCGAATGTAGTCTTGGTCGGCGAACCGGACTTCAATACCCGTTATTTGGTCTTTGATCTAGCGAACCCCCTCTTCGAGGATGTCCGAGTGCGCCAGGCCATGAGTTACGCCATCGACGTGGAAGAGCTGGTGGATATCTTCTTGGAAGGCGTAGCAGAACCAGCGAAAGGCCAGCTCCCCAATTATTCGTTCTATCACAAAGCTGATGTATATACGTACCCATACGATCCTGACAAGGCTCTGGAACTGCTGGCTGATGCTGGCTGGAATCCGGGTACTGACGGCCTGCTCCGCAATGAGGCCGGTGAAACGTTCCAGTTCACCTTGATGTCGCCATCTGGCCGGTACACCAAGGACCGCGAACTGAATGAAGGCGTTCACTACCAGCTGCGTGAACTGGGCTTCGATGTCAACCTCGAAGTACTGGAGTTCGCTACCCTGGTGGAGAACCTGCAGACCAGCAACTTCGACCTCGGTTACATTGGAATGATGCAGCGCACCGGTGATCCCACAGCCCATCTGGACTTGATGTATGCCAGTGCGGGTTGGGCCAACTGGGGCGGTTATGTCAACGAAAGAGTGGATGAACTGCTCGAAGCGGGCAAGCGAACCGGTGACATCGACGAGCGGATGGCGGTCTACTTTGAGGCTCAGGATCTCATTGCCGCCGAAGCACCGACCATTCCGATCATGAACGAATTTTATCTGTTGGCCTACCGGGCCGAAGTGAAAAACTTCGAGTTCAGTGTATCTCGCACCAGCGATTACACCCAACTTTGGATCGAGCAATAGGCCGCAGCATTATCTAGTCACAGGCTCCAGGTGCCTGCCGTGCATTCTGGAGCCTGTTTTAGGTTATCTGAGGGAGTTGAACTGGTCATGTTCCGCTACATTATCCGTCGTTTGATCTTATTAATACCTATTCTTCTGGGCGTAGCCTTGGCTACGTTTTTGATCATGCAGTTGATTCCGGGTGATCCGGCTCGCATGATGGCGGGCCTTACAGCCAGCGAAGCGGATATCGCCGCTATTCGGGCCCGTTTGGGACTGGATCAGCCCCTTCATATTCAGTTTTGGGAGTTTCTCAAGGGCCTAGTGCAGGGAGACTTGGGAACCTCCCTGCGGACACGACGGCCGGTGGCTATCGAGATTAGTGAGCGCTTTTTCCCCACGGCAAGCTTAGCTGTAATGGCCATTCTCACCAGTATCGCCATGAGCATTCCCCTGGGCATCTTCGCCGCCCGCCGCCACGGCACCTGGGGCGATAATCTTAGTATGCTGGTGGCTATGTTTGGAATCTCGGCTCCGAGCTTTTGGATCGGCCTTCTGCTGATGTACTACTTAGCGTACCAGTTCCCGCTGCTGCCACCATCGGGCATGTACGGTCCGCCTTGGACTTGGGTGGGTTTGCAGAGTTACATTCTGCCCACTATAACTTTGTCCATCTCCTCCACGGCCATTCTGGCCCGACTTACTCGTTCGAGCATTTTGGAAATTCTCCGGCAGGATTACGTGCGGACGGCGCGCAGCAAGGGTTTGGCCGAACGGTTCGTCCTCTATCGTCATGCCCTGCGCAACGCGCTGATTCCCGTCATTACCCTGGCTGGCATCCAGCTGGGAGCTCTGCTGGGAGGAGCTGTTGTTGTGGAAACGGTGTTTTCCTGGCCCGGCCTGGGCAGATATGTTGTGAACGCCATTCATTTTCGGGATTTTCCCGTGGTTCAAGGTGGGGTTATGCTGTTTGCGCTGTGTTTCGTGTTAATCAATTTGCTAGTGGATCTTCTGTATGCCTTTGTGGATCCGCGCATCCGCTATGAGTAAGGAGGGAGACATTCATGCAGGTAGGAAAAGTAACGAACGGTACGGCGCTGGGCACTGGCACAGGGACCGTCAGGAAGAAAACCACCGCTGACAAATGGGTCTCCAGCCATCAAAGCAAGCTGGGAGATTTCTGGCGGCGCTTTTCTCGCAATCGCACGGCGGTCATTGGCTTGGTGCTCATCTTCCTCAACTTGGCCATAGCCGTTTTGGCACCAGTCATTGCACCATATGACCCCTATGAGCAGAACTGGCGCAACCGCCTGACACCCCCGAACAGCTCCCACTGGTTCGGCACCGATGAGCATGGGCGTGATCAGTTGAGCCGCATTATCTGGGGAACCCGGATTTCGCTTTCCATCGGCCTGATCTCCGTGAGCATCGGCTTGGTTGGCGGCGGTCTCTTAGGCCTTCTGGCCGGCTACTTCGGGGGAGCTGTGGACAACTCCATTATGCGGGTTATGGACGTCATGATGGCATTCCCGGGGGTCTTGATGGCCATGGCCCTAGTGGCGGCCTTGGGGCCGGGATTGTACAATGTCATGATCGCCGTAGGCATTTGGTCCATACCGTTGTTCAGTCGCTTGGTCCGCGGCACGGTTCTTGGCCTGAAAGAAAACGAGTTCATCGCCGGAGCTCGAGCCGTCGGCTGCGGAAATGCCAGGATTATTTTCGTGCACATTCTGCCCAACACCATTGCCCCTATCTTGGTCTTTACCTCGCTGCGCATGGCTACGGCTCTGCTCAGTGCAGCTGCTTTGAGCTTTTTGGGTTTGGGTGCGCAGCCGCCCCAGCCGGACTGGGGAGCTATGCTCAGTCAGGGCCGGGCCCATATCCACAGCTCGCCGCATCTGATGTGGTTCCCTGGACTGGCCATTATGGTCATGGTCCTATCCTTCAACATGCTGGGTGACGGTCTGCGAGATGCTCTGGATCCGCGCTTGAAAAACTAAACACACCAGCCCCATTCCAATTCAAAGGAGTACAGCCATGCTCAACAAAGCAAAACAGCAGGAATTAGAAGCGTTCATTCAAAGCCTCCAGGAAGAATACTCCATTCCCGGCCTCTCGGTGGCCCTAGCTCATAACGGTAAAATGCTCTATGCCAAGGGTTTTGGCTGGGCAGATCGGGAAGCCGGACTGCCTGCAGAACCCGACACCATCTATGGCTTTGCCTCAGTGACAAAGTCCTTCACGGCCATGGCCATCATGATCCTAGAGCAGGAGGGCAAATTATCCACCGGCGATCCGGTGACCGCGTATCTTCCAGAGTTCCGCTTTGGTGAAGAAAAAGAAAGTCAAGCAGCGACCATCCATCACTTCCTCACACACAGCGCAGGCCTTCCTCCCACGGCAGCCCTGCGCTATGCCATGGTGCGCAGCATCGCTGATGATGTCAGCGCAGAGCAACTGCGGGCCAAGGGCAAATGGGATGAATGGGTGGATCGCGATCCCATCGACACGTATGAAGATCTGCTCCAATTCCTGTCCCAGTCTAACTCGCCCCTTCTCGGTCCCTGTGGGGCCCAGTTCAGCTACTCCAATGATGCCTATGCGCTGTTGGGGGCCATTGTGGAGCGGGTCAGCGGCATACCCTTCGCTGATTTTGTGCAGCAGCGAATTCTGGAACCCCTCGGTATGAGCAGATCCTTGTTCGACGCTGACGAACTGGCCGACTATGAGCAGGTTACGCAATTGTACGTTAAGGACAGCGATGGGCAGACCATACCGGCACCCTTGTGGAACGCTGCGCCGGCCATGGTGGGAGCCGGGTTCCTAAAATCCACGGTAGCGGATATGATCCGTTACTGCCAAGTTTATCTAGGCCAGCGTCAGGATATCCTCAGCCGAAACGGCGCAGCACAGATGACAGCTCCGTACCTGCCCTGTGGACGCGCCAACTATTACGGCTACGGACTGATGATCCATCCCAATTACCACGGCATGACCGTGGTGGAACACGGCGGCAGCCTCAAAGGCATTGCTTCGAATTTCGGTGTCATCCCGGAGAAAGGTCTGGCCACAGCGGTTGTAGCCAATATTGTGGATGTACCCGCCAGCCGGATTTGGTTGGCGGCCCTCAACGCAGCTTTGGATCTGCCGTTGGAGGAACCGCTCAGCACAGAACCGCAGTACGAGACCTGCCAGGACGAGCTGCAGCGCTGGGTTGGAGTCTACGAATCAGACGAAGGCGCTGAAATAACTGTAACCGTGGAGGATGGCACCGCCTATATTGAAGCAAAAGAGCAAAAACAGGCCATTCGGCAGAGTGGGCCCGATTCAGGTGCGAT
>PWMW01000014.1 GCA_003559095.1 Clostridiales bacterium
AGGAAATCCAAGTAGTGCAGGTAAAGGTTCGAAAGAAGCGGCGAAATGACACCCCCTTGGGGTACGCCGAGTTCACATGTGTGTACGTTTCCTTCTTCCATTACCCCTGCATTCAGCCACTTCCGTAGCAGTTTCAACATTCTACGGTCGCTGACTCGCATCTCGACGAGCATCATCAGTTTGTCTTGATTGATATTGTCGAAGAACCCTTGAATATCCGCATCAAGAACCCAATAGCCCTTACGATTGCAGGCTTTTCGGATGCGCTCAAGTGCTTGTTTTTGATTTCTTCCTGGTCGGAAACCATACGAGGTATCACAGAAGTCCTCTTCAAAGATGGGCTCTAGTACCATCTTTGTCGCCATTTGTACGACGCGATCGCGAACGGTTGGAATTCCTAATGGTCGGAACTTGGTTTTGGCAGGATCCTTTGGGATGTACTCGCGGCGCACCGCCTTGGGGTGATACCGCTTCTCCATCAGTTGCCTTTGGATGCCTTCGAGAAACGATCCTACACCTTGCGTTTCGATGTCCTGGATGGTCTCTCGATCGATTCCCGCTGCTCCTTCGTTATCTCGTACTCTGTGCCAAGCTGCCCAAAGAACGTCCCATCGGTGCACCTTGTCGTACAGAGCATGAAATCTACGCTTCTTGCTTGCTTTGGCCGCACGGCCTAGCTGTAGTTGGAGTTGTTGAACTTTGTCTTTTGATGTAGTTAGCCTCTCGGCATTCGCTCGCTCTTACCTCCTCGTCCAGCTTGAACAAAGTAGAGGCCCTTCCCTGGATGGAGTTGTGTTGTCTCCATCGTCTTCGGTATTATGGCCTCCTCCGACTCCCTTCCTGCAGGTCCATCACTTCGCCCTTTCGGGCTTATAGACGTCCTCGTTACAGAGTTTTCTCTGTGCAGGGGAGGGTCTCCCCAGCTCACTGCATTATCTTTGTGCCATACCGCTCCCCCTACGCCGGAAGGTTCTTACGTGCTGTTCCAAGTTCATCGCACGGTCCATGGCCTTCGCCCACTGTCGCGAGGCTCGGCTCCTTCTCTTCGCCCTTGCGGGGCCTTTTTGACGACGCGGCAGGATTCACTTCATGTTACAGTCTGGTCACTTGCTCGCCCTCTCTCCGAGAGGTACTTCCGTCAGTACGCTTCTGACCACAGATTTCCCCATGACCAGGTACTCAAGCTACGGAGCGCCTTGGCGCTTACTCCAAGACGTCAAGACGAAGCCTTGGACGTTCTGGACTCCCACCGGTTAGATAATGCGTGCTTAGCTGGGCACGCCGACGCGAAACAACGCCTTCCCATTGGAAGACGTTGGCAGACCATGGCGCGCCTAGCAGGACTCGAACCTGCGCTCCTGGCTCCGGAGGCCAGTGCTCTATCCACTGAGCTATAGGCGCATTGATTTGGTACAAACGTAATTATACCAGTATCCCACCCAAAATGCAAGAAAATGTCCAAGCACATATGGTGGCCCAAAGGTCCGGTTTTGGCATCGATCGCTAGCGGATATGCCGTCCTGAACAACTCATCGATTCCCTAGAAGGGCAAAGCAAGCCTTGAGAACTCATGCCCAAAGATGGGCCAACTTCTGTGCTCCGTTAACAGGTCGAACTCCGCCTCATCGCCTGTTCCGCTTACTAGTGAGCCTGGAAGCCCGCCAAATCCAGGATGAGTCGTTCGGAGGTTGTTCATCCGCCATGCCAACGTTCGGAGTCAAATATTTCGGACGCTTTGATGGCACCTTGCATTCCTGTTCTTACGTCCAATTTCGCAAACATCATGCTGTTGCCCATCATCCCGTTATTGAGCGCCAACAACAACATCCCGGCGACTGATGATTGCACAACCCTTCGGCACTCTGCTTCTGTGTCTGCCCTGGAACCGTTTCACCTAAGGAGAACCACCCAGCACGGTAATCATTGCCCGTCCAACGAGTCCTAACTTACGTAGCCTCGGCAAATTCCGCTCGCAGAACGTCGTCTGGTGCGGTTAGCTGCATTCATGACACATCGGCCCATTTCGCCGATTGCGGCTGCCGGTGATCGTACCCTTACGAAAGTATGGGTGACCGATCCCACACCCAAGACCATCCGTTGGTCAGGTTCCAAAAGCCCACGGCTCCCGTACAATGTAACCAAAGATATCCCCGTGAAACACTTCATTGGAAGGGAGGTTGCCCCTTAGTACAGGCAGCAGGGCGACAAGATGATAGGCACGTTCGGCGGATCCGTGTGCGCTGCAGCCATGCCGAACAGCAATGGCTGCAGGACTACGGCGGCGAACTGCACGTTCGGCCCGCCGGCGATGGTTTCTACACACTGGTCGGCGATGTTCCTGACGTATCGGCCCTATTCAGACTCATGTGGAGACGTAGGGACTCTTCGGTCATTCTGCGGCAATTACAGGCGGAAAAACAAGAAAAGGAGTGTTTGTTTTGATCTTTAACACGGATTCTGGAAACATTTATTACGAGGTGGCAGGCAATGGATCTCCGGCGGTGATCTTCACCCATGGCGGAGGTCTCAACGGTGAGATGTTTCGCGACCAAGTGGAAGCTGTCAAGGACAATCACACAACCGTCATTTGGGACATGCCTGGCCATGGACGCTCAGCGCCATTGGCAGCGAACCTTGATGTACCACACACGGCCGGTCTTCTCATTGGTTTGATGGACAAATTAGGGCTGGATACGGCGGTCTTGGTGGGCCAGTCATTAGGAACGTACGTCAGCCAACACGCTGCTGTCGATCACCCTGAGAGAATAAAGGCCATTGTCAGCATCGGTGGTCTTCCCATTGACAGGCCCATGAATGCGTTGGAGTTGCGCACATTCAAAGTCCTCCTGGCAGTCAGTCGATTCCTGCCAGAAAACCTAATTTTTCGGCGAGCTGCCCAAGAAAAGGCTGTAACGGAAGCAGCCCGCAGTTTCTTCAGCGCATCCCTCCAGAGCATGGGCAAGGAACAGTTCTTGTGGATGCTTGGCGGTCAGCTAGATGCGTGTGATCGGACTGCAGCGGCGCCGAACCAGCCGCTGCTCATCGTCAACGGTGAGCACGAAATGCCGCGATCATTATTGCGGGCGAATGAGGCCTGGCACCGTTCAGTCCCCGGAAGCCATTACTTTGTAATTCCAGATGCGGGACACAACGGTAACCAGGACAATCCCGAGGCGTTCAACGCACGGCTTCTGGAGTTCTTGGCTGATCTAGAATGTGATGCCCACTAGCGTCGATCCCGGTTCCCAAAGGCGCCGTGCCCGCGAGAAGTGAACCACGGCACTACCAACACGATTAACAGAACCAAAGCGGCCCACAAGGCCAGGTTCACAGGCCGCTCTTCTGGCAGCGGCACACCAAGAACTAAAAAACTTATAAACACCCCTGCAGTTCCGACCAGCGTAAGCAGGACGAACAGCAGGGCAAGCTTGCGCACACGACCCACTGTGATTCCTCCTTGTCGTGATATTCGCAAATCAAACCGTCGTTCAGCACCGGAACCATGTTCTGTTTCCCGGCTCGTTGCTCTTTAGGCAGGCATTGCTGCTCCGGCGCGCTTCCACGGCAGCTGACGTTTTGTGCCGCAAGCTAGGCCTTCTTTTGCACCGCAGGGATTACGCGACCGCCAGCAAAACCACTCGTTAGGCAAGCTAGATTGCTCCTCAAACGTCTGGACTCTAGTTAGGAACGTGTTGGTTTTCCCGAAATCCGATGCAGACGCAAGCCAAACCACTGGCTGAAATCCTAGCTAGAGGGATTTCGAGTCTCATGTAAGAGCTCGCTGGCGTAGTTGATCAACACGCTGCTATACCATCCCCAAAGCTTGGGGAATCAAGGCAAATACTTGAAACCAGAACATCCACAAAAGCGGTATAATCACATTCTCGAAATCACTTCTGGCCTTCCCAACTGCCAGCAGCAGCGACACTCCCACCCAGGCTAGCAGTGCACTGAGGAACCAATGGCCCGTCCCGGCAAACTCCGGTTGGCCAAAGGCGATGGGACTTTCCATCAACACCAGTATGGCCAACGCGGCCACACCCACAAGATACGGTACCGGCATTCGGCGGTACATACGCCATGTATTCAGAAACGACAACAGCAAGAACACCAGAATCAACACGGCAGCGTTCATGGCTACGTACGTGAGTGACAGCATCACTGAGCCCAACAAAACAAAACCCAAATGAAACAAGGGCGCCTCATCGTCGATGCCCATGGCACGGAACAGCGACACCGGTCTTGGGTCCACGGTGTTGATCGTCACGATGTGGTGCCGTAGTTCCTGATGGGCCTCCAGCCAAAAGACATGCAGAAAGCCCTCGTGATCCCGGACCACCTCCGGGCGCAGTGAGGATACAGGTCGTACGTTCAACGACTGCATTTGCTCCAAGCCGCCATCTCGCCATTGTCCAATGAACACCTTATGACCGTCCGGCGTGGGCCGCTGCCAGACAATCACCGGGTCGCGTTCGTCATCAACTCTCGCCCGGCTTCCCCAAGCTAACCGGCGCCAGGGGCCGAACATACCCGTCCCCTCGTATGTGGCTGCCATAAGGGAACTCTGGCCACCTTCGACCACTGACGTCCAGACCAAATCCAGACCTTGATCCCATTCCAAGAACGCCAAGGTTTCGCCTTCGCCGGCGGAGGCCGGCCCCACGACAGTGGGCTGGGTCCAAGCACCAGCAAACTCACTGTGGTAAACGTGGGTTTCCACAACACCTGTTTCAACCCAAGCGCTGTGCAGCGTATCATCGTATACCTTGACAGTGGGACGAGATGCCGTGCCTCCGTGCCCAGGCAGAGGTTGGATGTCTTGCAGCATGCCCTCGGCAGCACGCCCATGAAACCCTCCATAGTATCCCAAACGGCTGTCGATCCACAAAACATGCAGAGCGTCATTCACAAACGCCGCTGTCGGCTCCTGAATGAGGTGAGTGGATTCCATGAGAACGCGCAGGTCGCCAACCTCACCATTGGGAGAAATATCGGCCATAACGAATCTGAACTGGCCATCAATCTGCTCCTGCCAAAGAAGATGAAGCCTTCCCCCAGGGTCTGTCACAAACGATGAATAATTAGCCCGGCGGTTCGTACTAACCACCGTCTCCCAAGCAACATCATACCCTTCCAGCCCGCGCACAACCAGCGAAAGGCCATCTCGGTGCAGCCCATCAACGGTCGCAGTGATCATCTGCGCGCCGTCCCAGTGCACCAAAAACCGATTGCCATAGATTCCAGTGGTGGTTATATGATGGATATCTGACCAACCCTCAGGCCATGCCTGGATTCGCGACGCAGCTCCGTTGGCCCCGCTCATCAGTAACACTGCCACGACACAGAAGACCAAAACCAACGTTCTCACGGGATTTCCCGCCTTTCCCTATACTCGTCCACTACACTAATTCGAGGCGACATTGCCTCTTCCTGCCCTGGACACAGGTGAATTACTGATCTTGAGGGTGCAGGTCAACGGC
>PWMW01000078.1 GCA_003559095.1 Clostridiales bacterium
ATCTTCCGGCTGCGGGGCGGACCGGCATTCGCTGTCTCTGCGGGGTCTCTTAGTTGCCTTGGACGATGGTACCTTGGAGGACAGCTGCAGCTTCTGTTGGCGTCTAGGAGCCGCAGCAGGATCCTGCAGTGGCAGCGGCTGCGAATCTTCTTGGGGTTTCCTTCCCTCGACACTGAGGCGGCGGTTCCTGTCAAAGGACGAAGCGGAACGGAAAGAATGCTCCTGTGGCGTCCTGTGGTTCGCAGTCACATCCATGGCGGCGGGATCCCAAAGTCCTTCCTGCGGCAGCGCCAGAGACGTGCGCGGGAATCGGGATGGATCACGGCGCCGCTTGGGCTGGAAGGGTGGCCGTTCTGGCTCATGGGGCCGCTCTTCTGCAGATCCAAGGGCTGGTAGTGTCATCTGCCCCCGCATGTGAAGCTGTTCTGGACTGTCGTCGCTGTCCTGGAACTGGCTGTGCCGGTGGCGCGATCGCTGTTCTGTACCCTCAGAGTGCCGGCGCTCTTTGGTCTCGCGAGGTTCCGGCGGCACACTGAGCAGGTCGTTCACCAGGGCTGGTGTTTCCAGCGGTATCTCCATGGGCAGGGCAAAGAGCTGGGCTTCCAGATCCTGTGGTTCTGGCGCAGCCGGAGACGGTGTCTGCGGTTGGTCCGTTGATTCTTCAGTTTCGGAGTCCACCAGCGTTTCCCAGAAATCCGGCTGCAGAAGCACAGACTGCTGCCGCAAAAGCTCCAAGGCAGCTTCACTAAGAGGTGCTTCCCCTTGGCTGTCGTCGTCCGCATGCGGGTGCTGCGCGGCGGGCGGTGACGGCTGCTTGTTCTCGGATTCTGGGTTCTGCTGTTGCTCTTTGTGGTGCTTCTGGTCGCCATTGTTTTCCACGCTGGTCACCTCCTGCCGCTCTGTATCCATGTGGTAGCGCCCGACAGTCCGAACGATGTAGTTCGTTGGGCTGCCGGGCACAGTACTACAACTTGGCTCACATGGTCTCTGCTGCTCTACCATGCAGCCTTACGAATTCAGTTCGTCTTCGATCTCCTGCTCTTTAGCGGCCTGGGCTTGCTCAATGGCCAGTTCGATGCGGCGCAGCTGCAGTTCAAATTCGTTCTGCATGGCCTGGGACTTCATTTCCAGCAAACGCTGGATAAAGGTATTGGGCGGTACGGGAACCAAACGGGTCCGGATGGTGGAACTGCCTTCCTGGGAGAAGGTGTAGGTGCTGGCATAGGTGGCGTCCACCGGAGTGCTGCGAATGGTCACAGACCGCTGTTGGTTCCAGATAGGACCGGTGGTGGTAGAAGAGAATGTGCGGACGGTTCCCGATGTTTTGCGCTCATACGTCGACTCTCGAGTCATGCTGATCGTCATCTGGACTTCAATGACTGTCTCGGCGAATTGGTAGAACGTGGGCTGGAAACCAGCCCCGATCATGGATGTTTCGATATTGGCATCGCTGGTGGTCACCAGATCCCCCGAGGAATCCAGTTGGATGGCCGGAAGATACACGGGGTGTTCATCCTTGTCCCCCATGATGCGCAGAATATCGATACTGCTCAGATCTAACTTGTGCTGGCTTTCGGCAATGGCGGTAGCCAGCTTGTATACCATTTCCGGAAACGGAACGTCCAGTAAGCGTTGGCCTACGTTCATTGTGTCACCTCCATGGTTTTTTCCGGGCAACTGCAACAAAGCAATGTTGTTAAACAAGCATCATCCCATCCAGGAACGGGTGCCACGGGTCCTTGGCAGGACTTCCACCGACCTGCCTGCAGTCGGATAGACCACACGCTTCCCGCTGCCGTCGGAGGTCGAGAAAGCGGAGTTCCTGGACGTCTTCGTCGGGCTTCCCACCCCGGATACTACCGGCGAAACGCTGTGGGTTTTGGTTCGCATTGACCTCCACCCAAGGACTGGGCAGCGGACATACCCGCAGCTGCTCAGCAGTGTTCAGCCGTTGTGGCTTAGTCGCCTTCCTCTTCTTCTTTCTTTTCCTTCAGCGCTGCGCGAGCCTGCTGCAGCTTCTCTTCCATATCCAGCTGCTGCCATTCTGCCCACATAGTCAGCAGATCCTCCAGGAACGCATTAGGCGGGCGCGGTGTGATCTTCGTCCGCAGCAGGCTGGAGCCTTCGACGTTGAAGGAGAACTTGGACGAATAGGATGCGTTGACGCTGGCTGCGAAGGGGCCCCACCCCGCCTTGGCACTGGCGGAGACCTTAGACTCCCGGGTGCGGTTCATGGATATGGCCATCTTCACTTCGATGATGGTGTCTGTAAACTGGTAAAAGGTGGGCTGGAAACCGGCCCCGATCAAGGATGTTTCGATGGTGTCGTTGGGGTTACTGCTGCCGGGATTGGGTAGACTGATGGAGGCCACACTGGGATCACCCATAAACTTGGTTATTTCACAGCTGACCTGATCCAGTTTGTATTGGCCTTCAGCAATGGCGCTAGCTAGTTTTAGTACCATGTCTCCGAACGGAACATTCAACAGTTCTTGGCCTACGTTCGGCATGGTTTCACCTCCAGAGTTTCTAGAATCCCATTCACTGCCGATCCCCTAGGTTACTGGGGTTACCGAGCGTCCATGGCCACTGGCTGGACGACGACAGCAAACCGCCATCCTCCAGCATGCCACCGACGCTGCCGGCTGCGGCAGTCAACAGGGACATGCATAGTTGGTACAAGGACGTGCAGCTTCCGACGAAGGGCAATGGGGTGCTACTCGTCCGAAGCCATGTTCTTAGGCACAGCGCTGATCGAGAACCGAATGGAACTCAAGGCCTGCTCACCGCTGCTGGTCAGGCTGGGTGCAGCCAAAAGCATGCGGTTATCTTCGGTCTTGGCTACATAGGCCTTCATATCTACGTCCATGCCGTTAATGATATAGTTGACTGCGGCGTTCTCCGTGTTGACCGCTTTGTTGAACTGGTTGATGGCTTCGGTGAAGTACGCCGACATGTCCTGCGGTTGAAAAGCCGCTTGGGTTTGTTGGTCGAGGCGAGTCAGTTGGTTCTCCAGATCTAGTTTTTCCGTCTGCAGCTGTTCGGTGAGCTTGCGCAGATGCTCCAGTTGAAACTTGGTTGCGTTCAGTTCCGGCCGCAGCAGCTCCAGATCGTGATATCTTTCGATATTGGCATGCAGTTCTGCCTGGAGTTTGGTGTTGAGAACTTGATTTTGGGTGCGCAGTTCTACTAACTCCTGCAGAAGGGCGTTATCTGGCTTGCCCTTCTTTACCGCTTCATCCACTACCCTGTTGAGGCGGGCAATTTCCTGCTCTTTGTCTCGGAGCACTTTCTCATTTTGCGTTTGGATGGTCTCCGCATGCCTTTGGTTTTCGCTGGCCTGCTCCTGCCACTTCTTAATCTCTGCTTCTTTGTCGGCCAGTTGGTGTTGGAGTCTGGTGACTTGTTGGTTCAGGATCCCTGGATTCAAGTTAGGAACGTCTCTGAACTGTGACATGTCATTGCCCTCCTTCCCCGCCGGGTGCGGCCTTACCGATATACGTGATCGCGACAACGTCATTGATGCGAACTTCTGTGCCTGCGGCGATGGACTGCTGAACCACTTGTGTGTCCTGATCATTGGTGGGCGTACCTGATTGGTGGATCATCTCGCCTAGTCGCAGGCGGGCATCCCGCAGTCGGTTTTTGGCTTCATCAAGGGTCAGCCCGCTAAGATCCGGAACAACAACGGGCTCGGACACATGGACTGGCGGCGGTACTGGTACAACCTTGAAGCGGAACTGGCTCTCCGTGTTGGTAGTGGACTTGAAGAAGTTTTGGTAGGTAGCGTTGATGGGAGCCATCCGTACCGCCTTGGACGGTTCGATTTTGCCTTCGCTTTCTTTTTTCTGAACTACAGCGTAGTTAACTTTCATCTCAAAGGTAGTTTCGGGCAGCGCGTACCAGGTGGCCATGAGGCCATAGTTGCGCAGGTTTTCGTGGGCGTCGATGTGGTTTTGAATTTCCATGGAACTGATATTCAGTTCATGCTGCGCCTGGGCTATGCCCCTGCCGATTTCCACCATGACCTCGGTGAGGTCAGCAAAGAAGGTTCCTTCTACAGTTTTGGGTCGGGGAATATCGTGGAAGGGTATGGGTGGGCTGGGGATCATGGTATCCAGCGAGAAGTCCGGCCGTTGGATTACGACATCCAGACGTTTGTCCTCCAAGCTGTTGATGATCTGCGGCTGCAGCTTCCCCGCCGCCAACTTCCACGCTTCCAGTTTGGCCGCTGTGGGCCGTTCTCGTTCCGGTACATTCTCGTTGATGGCCGCCATATCCAACAGCTGTTTGAGCATGCCAGTGTCGGCCTCGGCCAAGTCTGCAGTGTTGCGGATCCCGGCCTTGATCAGAAGCGATGCCTGGGGACCGTCAATGCCTTCGATGCGCATCAGATCGGCCTGCTTGGCCCAGACATAGACTTGGCCTTCGCCGAACTCAATGGCCTGGGACAGTGCCTGCCGGTCCTCAGGTTTGCTGGTTTTGGCCTGCAGGTCGGCCAGTGTCGTGATGCCTTGTGCTTCCAGACGGCGAGCAATTCCTTCGCTGATGCCCCGTATGGAAGTAAGTTTCTTGTCGATAGGAATCACCTCTTTCTGTGGTGCGTCCGTGTTCTTTTCTGGATGCGGCAGATCCCCCCCTCAAAGACGGATTGGCAGCCAAACAGACAGGAATCAATAGGATAGAGATGAAATCGTAAGCAAACCATGCCGAGGACGCTGCAGTAGGCGCAGCACGCACCCCGACGACAGCAGTAGTGATCGTAAGCGTCGCTATCCGCAGCCGTTCACCGCTTCACGGCAATCGGGACTTGCGCTCACAGCTGAACCGAGCGGCAGTGGTTTCCTAATTTCGGCAGTTCTTGCGGTGTTCGTTAACCGCACCTTACACGTTGGTGTAAGGGTTAGTGGGAAAGTCAAAAAATGGCTGTCTGGATTTGGGTACAAAGAAAACGCCTTAACTGGGACGATGCATCAGCCCCAATCAAAACGTGATGGATATGCAGTTTCGCTGTAATAATAGTAATTACACATTCAAAGTGAGATTCCTTCATTATTTTTTGTTAATTTTGGATTTTGGGAATCGAACGTGAATGAGAGTACAATCTCAGCAGCCTCCGTTGTGCTTGTGCAGGCAGGATGTTCTTCCGCAGCCGCTTTTGCCTTGTTCTTACGCCCCAGTGCCGTGTGTTGTTGCATTCATCCGCGGGATTGACAAGCCAAAACATATGTTCGGAAGAAGCCATTCGTTAAAGAAACCGCTGGAGCCTACTCTCAGCAGCGTGTTGCTCAGGATTCCCGGCGGATTCCCAACAAGACTTCCGCCATGGCTTGGGCTGCGATTGCGCCGAAGCGCTCGGCCGGTGGTTGCCGGGAATTCCGGAGATATAAACACATTCCGTGAAGCAGGAACCAGCGGTGGTCTAAGTGTTCTGAGCCGTGGCCCGAGCAATTCTACCAGAAGGA
>PWMW01000190.1 GCA_003559095.1 Clostridiales bacterium
ATTGCCGTTAGCGAATTGCCAAATGGCCGTTACAAGTAGACTAAAACCCTTCCGGTACCAAGTCCAATTTATTTATACAGCCGTTAACAAATTCTAGTCCTTCGTGCACCTGTAACACCTCCTCGTAGTCCCAGACCTTCAGCTTTTCTCTTAAATCTTTGACTCCAGTTGCATGTGCGGAAATTTTTTCAAGCTGCTTCCGATCGGAAACGGCGACCACCCCTTGGACAGCCGGATTGTTCAGTGACTTGAGAAGGTTTAGGATTAGACTATCTATGCTTCCTTTGGTCTGAACTTCAAACACATAGATGACGCGTCCCATGTTCCCGATTGTGGATTCCCAGACGGCATCTACCTTGGAACCAGCTGCCACCCTTTTCTCAATGCTGGCATCAAACCCCAGCCACTGGCCAATATCCCTGAGCTTGTCCCGGACGTCATTGTGAATGAACTGGCTCTCCTCAGCCTCGCTTATGGATTCTGGAGATATGTCTTTGCCCTTTTGGGTTTTCTGTGAGTGAATCGTGGAAAGCTTATCCTCTACCTGTAACTCCTCCCAGATGAAATAATCGACCGCCAGTAGCGACTCGTCATGAAATCCGGCTTCCTTCAATTTCCGGGCTATTCGCTGTTGGACTTCGCAAAGCTGCTTGTATACCGACCCGGTCAGTTGGTAATCATAACGGGGAAGATTCTTGACCTTCAGATACCGCATTGCAACCAATGCCCTCCGGTTCCAGATCATATATTTATCCGGATGCGTCTTGCATAGCAGTTCACTGATCATTGCTGGACCTATACCTTTTATTCTTTTGCGGAACCGGTCCCATCGCTGGGCAATATCCTCTCCCCCCCAAACAACTTCTGCCAATTCCTTTCGGACATTCTCCAGGCCGTTGTCATCGATGATCTTTTCAATCACGTATTGTTTGTTTCCCCAGATCAGCATTGCCCATAGAGGTGAGATATACTCGTACAGGTCCTCCTCCTGCATATTCAATAGTTTGTTCCGGTCAAAAGACTGGTACTTATGCATCAAGCTAACTCGCTCGGCATAGTCCTCCTTGAACTTCGGTTCGTCTTTACGGGATTGTTTCACAAACCTTTGGACATGTTTGTCCAGTAGTTTTTCATCCATAATAGCTGCACTCTAGTTTTCAAATTTTCATGACCCAAAGCTGTTCTATTCCGGAAGGTATTAAAACAATTGGGATGTTTTTCAGAAAACTACCAAAAGTGCGAATCTGGTTGTAAGTATTCAATGAGCACAAATCGGATACAATTTGCCATGTAAGGATTTCAGCTTTTAGATATCTATAGGGTATGGAACATGAAGCTCGTATAGGATACCTTCGCTTTAATAAGTCAAATCTACCCACTCATTTTTATCTGCTACCATCCTTGGCTCATCAACTGCAAAAAATCCCTTCGCGATAGTACATCCGAGCAATCTCTCCAATCTTTATCAGAGGGCTGCATGGTCGTGGTGTAGCGCAGATCAAAACCGGTTGCTTGCTTCTGGGCATCGATAAATTCGTCCATTTTTTCGCCCAAGGTCTCAATATCGTCGATCCATTCGTCTTTTATGGTGTCAGGTAGTGAGCCAAACAGGTTGTAGCGGTCACGCATCCGTTCCGAAATACGTTCGTATACTTTTTCGTCTACAGTTTGTTCATTGACCAGGTTTAGCATGTCTACCTTCTCCCGCACTTGGCCAAATCGTTTGATACGGCCTATTCGCTGCTCCAAGCGCGTAGGGTTCCATGGTAAGTCAATATTGATCAGTGTACCCAATGTTTGCAGGTTGAGACCTTCACAGGCGGCATCAGTTGCCACCATGATACGAATCTGATGCTCCGCGACCATTTCTTTCAGCACTTCACGTTCGCTGAAAACGCTATCTCCTTTCTGATAGAGACGGCTGCGTCCAGCTCCTGCATATAAACCGATTGCTTCATCAAGGTAACGATCCGCAAGTGCATCGGCTACCCACTTGGCAGTGTCATAGTACTGGCTGAAGATAATAACGCCAAGATTTTTCCACTCCTCACGCTCCAAATAATGAATAATGGCACTGAGCTTCGGGTCGTTCTCAATGCGCTCCAAGCGGTCGATCAGGCGTTGCAGAACTGATTGCTCTTCTCCCGTTTCCAGAGCCAAGTCTACTTCTTGTTCGTCTTCCTCTTCATGTACAGTGCGACCTTCCAACAGCGTGCGGGCCGTATTGAGCCCAGCAGCAATACTTGAGCAAATGCGTTGCTCCATTAGATTTTTCATGAAACCACCACCTCTACCACGTTTCGCCAAAGCCTTACCAAAGTTACGCGCCTCTATATAGGCCTGACGAAAGTCCTCGCTGGTGCGCAGGGCCTTGAACTCGAATAACGCGTTGAACTGATGGATATCCTTTGCCAGATTTGAGTCCGGATGTACATCCACTCCTACCTTGGCTAACAGGCCCGCCTCTTCCAAGGCGGTTCGCTTGCGAAGTACGATATGACGCACGAATGGATTTTCCCGTTGGAAAAAAGCCGCACCTGCTATCGTACGATATAGTTCATCTTCCAGTACTTCGCGCGTATCTTCTGTCAAATCAGTAAATGGCTTTGTTGTTTGCCAATCATCATCGGCAAGTCCAAGATCCTGGCGGATTGCGCTGTATAGGTGACGTGCGCGTCGCTCCTGTGTTGAGTCCACGACTGGGAGTGGGGAACGAAGGAGCTCCCAGGCAAAGGAGGGCTCATTGATCTCCTGACCGCCAGCCAATATTGGTAGTACCTCCTGCGGGCGGTGCCATTTGGCAAAATCGTTACCAAGAACAAACTGACCTTTTCCTCGATGCAGAATACTCATAAGATCCCAGAGGTCCTCTGGCCGCGTCTGAATCGGCGTGGCTGTACCCAAAAGAACGTGATCGGCCCGTGCAGCAATCTCTCGCATAAACGCAAGCAGTTCGTTGGGAGTACCGGCGTCACGGCCAAAGCCTTGCCTGCTGCGGGCCTTGTGCGCTTCGTCAAGAATGACCAAGGTGTAGCGTAAGCCCAGTAAATTCTGCTTTTCCAGAGAATCACGCATCATCAAACCGGTTGACACAATCCCGATGCGCAGTGGGCATTTTACGATCTGTTCTCTGCCTGCCGCGGAAATGTTGCGGTTGGCGTTATCCAGCCATACTTTTTTCTGGGTATCCCATCGTGCACAGGGGATGCCAAGTTTATCGATCATCTCCGTCTGCCACTGCTCGCAGAGCGTTGCAGGTGCGAAAATAACCACAGGTTGGCGGGTTTTGTTTTTCTTGTCGTTAAGCAGACAAAGCGTCAGTGCTGCAGTACCCAGAGACAGCGTCTTGCCCAGACCAACTTCATCCGCCAGCAACAGGCGCACGATACTGTTATTGTGATAGTGGCGCAGAGACTCAGTGATGAAGCCTTGCTGCCAAGGCTGAAGGAACATGCCTTCCCGGTAGAGTGGGGACTCCACAAGCGCTGCTGGTGCCAGATTCTCATTATCATCAATTTCTTCGAACTCAAGTTCCCTGCGGTAGCCGCGTCTACGCACCTCGCGGATTACCGCCTCGGGTAGCGGACGGGCCGCATTCCACAGGAAATCAAATTCTTCTTCGATCCAGGCAATACCCTCTGCTTATTCATCCTCCCAGAGAATTTCATAGTGACGCTGCCAGCCGCTGCGTGTTTCGTTCATGGAGCCGATAAATCCGAGCTTGCGACCGTCGACCAACTCAATGACACCTGCCTTACCGTGCAGAAACCCACAAACGCTATCCGGTGCCACTCGAACCGCCTGTCCGTGTCGGACCAAAAAGGCATCCAGGCGACGGTAGCGCTCACGATTAAGAAGGGCTTCCGCCTCCAGCCCTTGGGCGTTCCAGCGACCGATCATCTTGGATTCCCGCAACTGGGCGACTTTGAGATCGTCTGGATGGATATCCACGTTGCAGACAATCTTAACCTCAGCAATAGTCTCCAACAGCTCATTGGCGACTTCAAACAGGGAGCTGGTGAAATAGCCGGCAATGCGTTTATAGCTGCGCGCTCCCTTAAGGTGCTCCAGCAGAAACGAGCTGTCCAGCCGATGGGTGCGTGAGGAAAAGCGGCGTATCGTCATTGTTTAGTACCTATCTGCAAACATCATTGCCCCAATGCTCTCAGGTTCTTGAGCCGGGCGCCGAGTACTTCTGCGACTTCACGTACCGGCGCTTCTGGAGCTTTTTTCTCCATAAACACAAGAAGGTCTATCAACAACGGCCGCACTTCCATAAAGTCCGGAAGGTCTTGTTGGAGCTGCTGGATTACGACCTGTGGCTCTACTTCCTGTAACAACTGTTGCAAGCCGATGATCAGATTGCCCAGCCAAGTCGGGCCAATCTCTGTGCTGTCCGTAAGTTCTCTTGAGCTGAACTCGGTCACGCGCTTGAGGCGAGCGGCATTGGCTTTCATGTCACCCATCATCTTGGTGTAATCCTCGACACGGAAAGCTTTTGCAAAGTTCTGATAGTTATCCAGTTTACTGGCACCAGTGGTTTCCATATCCATCATGCGTAGGTAGAAGCGTTGAATACCGGACAGCCGAGCCCAGGTCTCAGCACCTAATCCCTCCGGCACCAGCAGGCTATTAGCCGCTTCGGATGCCTGCTGCACAATCTCATCGACGACGGTCTCCTCGCCCCGCTGGCGTGGGCGCAGTGCGAAGCTCGTCACGTCCTCTCCGCCGATATGGGTGTAGGCCGTAAGCACCTTCAGCGCGGCGGCGTACCCCGCCATCTGCAGGTCGGAGTCGTTGAAGACCGGTTCGCCAAGCTTCTCCTTCACCTCTTCATTGAGGTTCATCATACTCTTGATCTGCCGTTCCACCTCGGTACGCACGGCAGGCAGAATACGCTGTTTGAAGCCGAAGCGTTCTGCGGTGGCACGCTTACGCAGCATCAGAATCACGGTGCCCTGAACGTAGCCGCCCTTTTTCAGCTCGGAGGTCGTTTCGGTAGCGATGTACCAGGCTGCCACGACCTGAAGACCCGCAGCCCAAAAGATCCCGACCATGTCGGACCACACGCCGGTGTCCTGATGCGTGAACATCACGCACTGCATACCGTTGTCTGGCATGTGCTCAGCCATCGCGCAATAGGCGTCGACCATGCCGCGCCTGAAATCGTCGCCCGACCCCTTGATCGCGAGTGCCCGACGCGAGTCCCATGTCCAGTCGCGGAACTCCTCTGGCGGGTACCGTCGTAGCCAAGCAATGAAGAACTCGGTGATTTCGTGGTAGTTAACGGCGTCTGCGTAAGGCGGGTCGGTCACCCAGTAATCGCAGATGCGCGTTGG
>PWMW01000380.1 GCA_003559095.1 Clostridiales bacterium
CGAAGCTTCCGTTTGGCCATGTCGGCAATCGCTTCGATATCTTTGCTCAACTCGTCATCTCCGATTAAGGCATTGACCATAGCCATACCGGACACACCGAATACATCAGAAGCTACGCTAGATATCATGATGTTACTGGTTCTGAGAACGTCAAGAAGGCGACTTCTTTCGGATGTGCGCATTTGGATCAGCTTTTGCCGTCGGCGCGTGAGATCTCGAAGCTCGCGAATATACTTGGGAGGAACGAAGCTTCCTTCGACCAATCCCAGCGCCAACAGTTTCGCAAGCCATCGCGCATCGTTGGTGTCGGTTTTCCGTCCAGGCAGGTTCTTCACATGTCGAGCATTGGCTAGTACAATTTCGACCGACCCTTCCAGAATGTTGTGAACCGGTATCCAATGATTTCCTGTACTCTCCATAGCGACAATACTGCACTCTTCTTCCGCCGCCATGACTTGAGCTGTTCCAGACTCGAGGTCATTGTCGTAAATGTCTTGATGATGGTGGTATAGTTCTGTGAGTTTTGCGCTTTCAAAATACATGCTTTGACACTGTCCTTGTGAACATCAAGACCACAAACAACGGGATGAATGATTTTTAGCACAGCCCCCCACTCCTCGTAGTGTATTTACGCAGCTGAATGGCAACTCAATGCTACCATTGATTGGTATTCATGCTCTAAGGCAATATTTATGTGTGCATCCAAGTTGCCGCAAACAGATTCCACTACGGTGTTTAAACCGCCAGTCAGAAATATCGTTGTCTTTACAGGCTGCATCAGATACATTTTACCAGAAAAGGAGGTTATTCGGATCATTCGGTGCAAAACGCGTTTTTTAAGAGCCACCGGCGCGGCTTTCCGAAGGCCACCGACGCGCGCATTTCAGAGCCACCAGCGCACCGAGTGAGAGCCACCCCAAACAGGGGGGCTCTCTAAGGATCTTGCGTATACCGATTGTCTAGAATCGCGGTTCCGGGCATCCGTAAGCCAAGGCGGTCCGGTTACGACGAACAGTGCATCGGTGACAGCGACGAGTTCGTTCAACACCAGTAGTTCGCTGTTTGGTTATTGTTCTATCCTTCCCAGAAAGAATGTCCCCGTTGTTTGGTTGCATACGAAGCACCGCTTCGTCGGACTTGGGGGTATGTGGTCAACTCGAAGAGTTGTCCATCAATATCCACATGAGCGACATATCCCCATGTCGGCAGGCTCCAGCTACCAATGGTCGTCAGTGGACACCGAAGAGGTTGTCCACTGGCGATGGTTCTGATTCTGTCCACACGACGAAGCCTTTATCTGCCTGGATTGTTGGTGCCGTTGACTCCGTACACTGCACGCATCGATGCTTCGGATGCGCCACCGTCTTCGGTGAGCATTGACAACTCTGTGCAATGCTCCGTTGGTTGATCGCTTGGCTGTAGGGCCGCAGGAGCTCTCGGTAGTTGGTCATACAAGGACCTCCCCAACGTGGATTTGCACCGCTACCGGCGCATAATCCAAGTATGGGGTTGGTATATGAACGATTGCTCAGAGTTCCTCAGCCCTGTCCGGAAGGCGGACTCACTGCTACCCGAAGGTAGGCTCAACCGAAGCCGGAACCGTGGCTCTTTCGAGGCGGAACGGTGGCTCGAGATAGTCCGGTATACCCAACCTTATTCCGACGAACGCATGGACCGATTTCCCTTAATGGTGATCTTGTACGATTGTGCCGATAGTCGATCGGTGATGGCTTCGGCAGCAACCGGGATCGGTATCTGGTCCAGCCACTCCGCAGGTTCATACTGAGAGGCGATGATGGTGGCCTGTTTGTTATGGCGGCGATCGATAAGCCAAAGCAGAAGCTGGGTTTCCTCGTCGCTAATGGGAAACATCAGCCACTCGTCGATGATCAGAAGGTTGACCTTTACCAACTGTTTTCTGAGACGGTGAAAGGACTCCAGACTGGTTTCTTTGGCTAGCGTCAGTTCATCCAGTAGATCCGGCAATTGAACATACCGGGTGGACAAGAAGCGTCTGCAGGCAGACTGCCCCAACGCTTGAGCAAGATAGGATTTACCTGCTCCCGTTGGACCGACGAGAATGACATTACGAGCATGCGGAATGTAATTGCAGGAAGCCAGTTCTAGAATGAGCTGGCGATCGAGTTTTCGGTTGTCTCCATAGCGAATGTCTTCGACACAGGCCGTCGAGTTGTGAAACTTGGCCGCACGGATCAATCGTTGCAGACGATTATGCTGCCGTCGGGTGAACTCCCAGTCCACTAGCAGGCCCAATCGCTCCTGGAAACCCATTTCCTTGTAAGCCGGATCCGCTTCCTGTTGCTCTAGAGCTTCTACCATGCCCGTCAACTTCATCTGTTTAAGTTTGTTTTGCGTTTCGTGACTAAGCATGGCCTTCACCTCCGAAGTAGCTAGATCCACGCTGGAATCCCCGGCGAACGTTCTTACGCGTGGGTTCTTTCGGTGATGGCGGTTCGGGAACATCCATGTTTTTCTCTAGCGTGTTCTTGAGCTGCTGGTAGGTGGATGCAGAAGACCGTTGCAGAATGAACGAGCTGGCCCGCTCTAGTCTTTGAGGGCCATATTTGTCCCGGAGATTCAGGACCCCGAAACAAGAGCGATACGCCTGCTGTTCAATGACAGCCCGGTCCAGGATTCCTTCGACAACCTGCCGTGTGGCGGGACCGATCTTATCAGCCCAGGAAAGAAAGCGATCACGGTTCCAGTCGACGAAGAAGGTCTTGTCTGGAGGCATATGTTCCTGAATGGTCGCGTAATCCGTCCTTCCCCACAGCCGTTTGTGGGAGGCAATCCGCTGGTGGTGGTAGAACACCTCCACGGCAGACTGGGTTGCCCGGACGTCTACCTGTTCGCCCAAATACTCAAAGGGAACGGAATAAAATTTCCGCTGAAAGGCAATGTGGCAGTTCGGCTGCACCTTGGCTTTACTCCACTGCGCCAGTTCGTAAGAGGATGCGGGAAGTGGGAGCATATAGTCCTTTTCTTCGGCAAGATAGGAGGACCAGCGGTTCTCGCTTTTCCCGGTTAGGGGCGCTTCATTCACCCGTTCCAAACCGTCACGGATGAGCTCCTGCAGATCGGCAAAACAGAGAATTTGTGTATTACGCAGTCTGGCCAAAATCCTTCGAGAGGCAATGAGTACACTGTTCTCCCCAGATGGCTTATCTTTTGGTTTGCGGACCCTGGCGGGTAGAATCACGGTACCATAATAGTCGGCCATCTCCTGATAGGTTTTGTTGAGGTGTGGATCGTAGAAGTCCGCACGGGAGACCCCGGTCTTCAGATTATCCGGAACCAGGGTCTTGGGGACGCCTCCAAAATACTCAAATGCATGAACATGTCCTGCAATCCAGGACGGCTGTTTCTCATCGCGAAAGGGCTCTGCATACATGAGCTGACTGCAAGGGAGAACGGCGACAAACAGGGATGCTTCAGCCATTTTATCTGCCTCAACGTCAAAAAACGCGACCTTCGTTCCAGCCCAATCGACTTCCAGAGAAAGAGCTGGTTTGTGTTGCAGACGGATGGTCGCTTTGTGAACCCTGGCGAATCGATGGTAATACCCTCGGAACTGTGTTTCCATGTAAAACCGGTCGCCGCTAGCCTGGCATTGCTCCACATACTCTTCCCAGAAAAGCTTCAGTGTTACGTTCGGCTTCGCCAGCTCTCTATGCACAGTGTCAAAGTCTGGCATTTTGAACGTGTCATCTCGAACAGGACCGCTGGGTTTGGTCAAAGCCGCCGAAAACGCAGCATTGTCCAGTTCGCTGAGGTCCTCCAATGTCAGCCATCCCTGGGTCTTGGCATGCCGGACCAGCAACGAAACGGTATTTCTGGACACACGATGTGTGGCTGCCGCCTGACGTTGACTGAGTCCGCTGTACACAGCACGAACGATGGTAAGATAATCGGTCATACTCAAACCTCCGTAAAATGAATTCTGCTTTGCAGCAGTAACTTCATCTTACAGGAGTTTGCAGAAGATGGCTCTCACATAGCGCGCTGGGTGGCTCTCGAACTGCGAGCCAGTGGCTCTAAGACTCCGCTGGATATTCTCTTTGTTTAGTACCGTGAGTCCGGGGCGGCGGGTACCGCCGGTCCGGACTCAGGATACCGCTCTACATGATCTTATTCACTGAGCTGTTGGTCTAGCCCGTACACTTCTCTCATGGATAAATCCTTTGAAGGATTTAGACTTTCGATGTTGATTCTATACGAGTCATGCACGATGCGATCAAGGATAGCGTCAGCCACCGGAGATGAATCGCCACCGAGCTGCTCATACCACCCTTCCTGTCGGTACTGTGAACAGAAGATCGTCGAAGATTTTTTCCGTCTGTGGTGAAGGAGTTCAAAGATGAACTTGGACTCCTCAGGTGTTGGCTTCAACAATAGCCATTCATCGATCACTAACAAGACAGGATTAGCGTACTTGACCATGACCTTTCTGTAGTTGCCTTCGGTTTGAGCGTTCTTTAAGTCAATCAATAGATCAGGAAGGCGAATGTATTGTGTCTTGAAATGCTGCTTGCAGGCCTCCATGCCAAAAGCACATGCCATATAGGTCTTGCCACTGCCTGTGGCGCCGGTGATGAAGATGTTCCGACGCTCAGCGATGTATTCGCATGATGCCAACCGCTTGATGAGATCTTTGTTCAATCGACGTCCTGAAACGTAATCAATGCTCATAATGCTTGAATCGGGTTGATCGAATTCTGCGTTTCTAATCAGTCGATCCAGCCGGTTGTTCTTCCGGCGTGTATATTCCACATCTACCATCATGCCGAAGCGATCTTCGAACGAGAATCCTTTCATTTTCGGATCGGACATTTGCATTCGGAACGCGTCCGACATGGCGGTGAGCCGCATTTCAATGAGCTTGTCTAGTGTGCTGTTATTGATCATGATGTTTACCTCCATAGTAATGGGCTCCACGGGTGATACCGTAGTTGTTATCTGTAGGTTGAAACTCCGGTCGGTCTGCCTTTTCTTCGATCCCAGTAACAAGAATGTTCTTAATGCTCTTGTAGCTGGGGCTGGCCGTGAAGCTTAGCGCTCGTTCACAGGCGGCTTCAAGGCGCTTGGCTGAGTATTTCTCGGCGAGTTTCAAAAGACCCATACAACTACGGTAGGTTTGTTGTTCCACTCGTTTGGAGGTAAGAATGGCATCCACAGCCTTATGCGTGTTGCTCCCGATGCGTTCAGCCCATCTCCTGAAACGATCTCCGTTCCATTCGAGGTATTCGCCTCAGCACCTCAATAACGAAGAGATTCCTTTCGAGAGTCACGCGTTCGCATGATTCCG
>PWMW01000284.1 GCA_003559095.1 Clostridiales bacterium
TAGGTATCATTGATATGACCGTTGACACAGGGCGAGGCCTCGCTGATGGTTCCCTGCAAGGGATAATGGCCGATTACTTGGGATAGTAGTTCAAGGTTGATGTTGTTCATGATAGACTCCTTTCTATGGGGGAAGCTGGTGGATTCTTTCAGTTCTTCGACCGCCAACCCTTGATGCGCCGTTCCAGAGCTTGGGAGTAGCGCTGTGCTGAGTGCTCAATGACGCCATCGTGATCGATTCCAAGGGCGATCTCGGCCAGTTCGTCTTCGATAACGTGCTCCACGGCTTCCGTATCGAACTGCCAGCCGGTTGTGAAAAAGTGATCACGCACTGCCTGGGGCGCCGTGAAGAACAAGAGCGCAAGGACGTCCTGCATGGTCTCTTCGGTGGCGTCAGCTAGATCCTTCATGGCATCACTGGCGGTGGCTAGGGTCTCCATGGCTGCCTGCAGTTCGACATTATCCCAGGTTTCACCGGTGGTAATCTTGGTCCACTCGTTGGCATGGTAACATTCGATCATCTCATCCATCTCATCGTCCATGTCGGACAGAAGCGAATCCATGAAGGTAATGTCCACGAACTCCGCCATGGTCATGGTCACGGCCTCGATGATATCTTCCGGCTTTTTCCAGTCGTAGGGTTTGGTGCGATGGTGTGTGCCCAAAATCTGGTTGAAAATTTTGACGCGTTCACGATCTTCCTTTTTCATAAAACTCATTTACGTTGACAGCTCCTATCTGGGGACTGCTTGCTTGGGAACGCTCCCCCAACCCGGCAGTCCATTGCAGTTTTGTTTTGAGTGATGCCAGGGTGTGTCCCATCCACAGCGACATTGGGCTGCCCCGCATCGCTGGGCATTGTTCAGTCGTCACACGGCTCTGGCAGCGGCCCTTCAGGGAGGGCTTACCCTTTCAGCGCTCAGCTGGTCAAGCTATGTACTACACTCCCGAGCTTACCGGTAGACGTATGTTGGCAAAGCTTCGGCGCAGATGCTGGTGATGCTATCTGGTGTCTTGCTCCTGGGCTCGCACGGGCACTCCTTGCCACATGCCTAGGGATGGGACAACCAGGCAGGCACTCGCAGGTTCCACTGGGTGATCTGTACACAATCTTTATCCCCCTGCGATCCCAGAAATCTGGTTTGGCCGGATTTGCGTTCCTCTAATACCTGCAGCAAGTCCTGGGAGACGCCAAGGGTTCCCTGGTAGCGCTGTAAGAAGAAGCCGCACTTCGCATAAAGCGTGGGTGAGTCGCTGAGCTCAAGATACCGTAAGACGTTGGTTTCCTTCAGCGTGGTAATGCGTTCAAGACAGCGGCAGAGCAGTGTCAGACCACCAAACACCATGGGCTGGTGGATGGCGTCCAAGACGGTGCGCTCAAGATCTGTGACGCGAATCTGCCCCTGGATGCAGACCCCGATGTGGTGCATGGATCGCGCTGGTTTGTATTGGAGCCCTTCGTACGTAAAGGCACGGAACCGACTGGGGCAGGCCACTTGGTACTCCTGCACAGGTTCCGGCTCGATGCCATGGTACGCCAGGGCTGCCTGGTATACAACGACACCATCTTTGGCGGCAGCACAGGCAATGTGATACGGCGTTGCGAGGATACGGCCCGAAACAAGATCCACGGGACTATACATGCCGCGTCGTATCTGCCGCACAGCACCCCGTGCAACGAGCCGCTGCAGCAGTGCATAGGCCGTGGGCCCACGGGCACCAAGTTCATTGATCGTCGTCAGCGAGAATATGGGAAACTGAACGAGGTGCTTATATGCTTCGAGAGTATCCACGGCTATCCCTCCCGCTTTCGATCCGTATTTGATCGTTTAATATTACTATGATATATTTAGATCACCAACACAGGCGGATTAAGAGGTATGTAACCTGCGTTCCCGGCAGTATGCGCCGGAACCGGTGTTCACAGTTTGCTCCAAGTACCTGATGGCGTGCCCGTTCGTCGTGGAACGCAGAGACCCGTCCGCCACTATGGGGGGATGGCACGTGTATTTGTTTTTGTCATTGGCGAAATACTGGCTGTGGGTGGTGTGGGAGACCGTCCAGACGATACTGGTGACCAATCATCATTTGCGCTGCCAAGTATTGGAACTGCGCAGCCAATTGGCCCTATACGAAGAACGACAGCGCAGCGGTAAGATCAAAAAACCGCGACCCACACCGGGGTTTCGGCAGTTGTGGGTGCTGCTATCATTCATTCACAAGGGTTGGAAGGCAGTGATGGTGATCGCCAAACCAGACACGGTCAAACGTTGGCATGATACTGCGTACAAGCGGCTGTGGGCCAAAAAGTCGCAGACGAACAATCGCGGGCGTCCACCGTTGGATAAGGATGTGATAGTCTTGATCCGGCGGTTGGTGGCAGAGAACCCTGGGTGTTCCGAAGAGAAGATCCGAGATCTGCTGATTCTCTATGGAGTATCGGATCCGCCAGCGGCCAACAGCATTCGCAAATACACCGAAGGTAAACGACCACCATCAGGAGAGCGACGGGCTCAGACTTGGAGAATGTTCCTGAGTAATCATGGCTTTGAAACCTGGGGCATGGACTTCTTCAAGGTGGTAACGTTGACGTTCAAAGAGTTGTTTGTCCTCGTGATGATCCGGCATGATCGTCGCGAAATCGTCCACTTTGGGATTACCGAGCATCCCAACATTTTTTGGCTGAAACAGCAGATCCGTGAAGCCACTGCGTATGGACGTCAGCCCAAGTATTTGGTGCATGATAATGATAAGGTGTTCGTCTCCAAGGATGTTCAGCGCTTTTTGGTCAAGATGGGCATTACACCCAAGCGCATCTCCAAGAAGTCACCCTGGCAGAACCCCTACGCCGAACGGGTCATTGGAACGTTAAGGTATGAGTGTCTCAACTACATGATCCCGTTCAATGCGCAACATCTGCAGTGGATCTTAGATGAGTACATCACGAAATACTACAACCCCCAGCGGCCCCACCAAGGCTTGGGTGGTCAGACACCGATTCCTTTGCCAGCCTATATGCCCACGAAAGCAAAAAACACGAAGTTGATCGGAGAACCCATCTTGCATGGGCTTTACCACCGTTACCGGAAAATAAGCTGATGACAAAGGTACGGGTTCAGGATCTTGGTTCACCAGACTACCTTGGCCGTGGGTGGCAAGCACGTGGGTGACGTTCGGCTACCCATCAATGCGGAGGCCGTTTTGGACTTGCCCAGTCGTTTTCAACCATCGAAGTGCTGGGGTGTTAACCGCAGATAGGAAGGTTCGTCTTTAGCCGGACTATATTCGAACTGATTTATTTAGTTAATATTTAGCGTAGCGAACTCTTTTCGTTGTCTCGTATCACCCGATGCCACTTTCGTTCAGAGGCTCCTTAATGGTGCTCATCCATTTTCCAGAAATCGTCGTTTTGGATGATTTTGGGAGTGGACACCTCCTCTTCAGGCCCAGTGTAACTTTTAGTTTCACGCAAACCACCTTGACTCCTGATTACGGCTGCAATTTGACGCACCGTGTTATTTTTGGTATCATTGACTCACAGTAGGGCATACTATGTGTTGAAGGGAGGCCCAAACGAATGAAAAGACTATCCACCGAGAAATTAGCCAAGACCGTCAGAACAAGGCGTGAAGAGAACAGCTTGACTCAAGAAGATCTGAGCAACTTAACAGGGATTAACCGAGTTATGATTGGCCGCATTGAACGCGAGAATTTCACACCATCCATCCACCAATTTGAAGCCCTTGCGAATAGTCTTGGTTTTGATATCACTGATATGTTTATCGAAGGGCAAGAAAACAACTCGTTCATTGCTCTTCGAAGTGAGGTATTGAGTGCTAGTGAAAAGGAGGGCGTAGAGGGGCTCTTTACGATGATGTTATCTCTCAGGCAGCAGATCCTATTGAGGAGGAAGTTCGAAAGTGAACCAAGAAATGGCATTTAGTGAACTTCAGATAGAGATGATCCGCAAACAGGCTGAGAAGAAACGCAGAGCTCTAGGCTTTGTTGGAGAAACCCCTATTGCAGGAGAGCTCTTCACAATTCTTGAGAACATGAATATCGTTCTTTTGGGGTTCCCGATTAAGTCAGACACCGATAGGCCCGCCTTTTCTGCTGCAATGATGTACTCCAAGGAAGGCGGCGAGGAGCTCGTCTTCATTGGTCTCAACACTGCTGACTACTTCGACAAGCAACTGTTTGCCATAGCGCATGAGCTCTATCATTTCTTCACAAAAACTGGATCGCATCTTAGCCGGGTGGATGAAGAAGGTACTCAGGTGGAAGCTCTGGCTAACCGTTTTGCTGTAGAGTTTCTATTGCCCGAAAGTGTCTTGGAGGGCATAGTTATTGACGAATTTAAGACGTCTTCACTTCAAGATATCTCGATGAAGAAACTACTCCGCTTTATTGCTAGACTTCAATGCACCTGGTGGCTTCCGTATCGTTCACTGGTTAAGAGGTTGAAAGAAATTGATGCCATTAACGATAAGCAATACGAGGAGTTGTACGCCGTTGATGAACGTGACTTGGGCGGAGAGTACGGGAGAATGGGTTTGGCAATTAATGACGAAGTCTTTAGGAAGCTGAATACCGCTACACATATCACCCATACGTCTCCGAAAAGCATTGAGTTGATTATTCGCAACTTCGAGGATAATCTCATTGATGAGGACAAGTTCGCAGATACTTTGGCCTTGTTTGGGAAAACCCCCGATAACTTCGGATATGACTATGAAATCTCCGACTCGAATTGTACAGTGATTGAGGTATTTTGGGCACAACCAAAACCCAAAACCCTTTCGTAGCGGTGTTGATAACCCTGTGGATAACCCAAATTCCGAGATCTGAGTAGTTACAACATGTGGATAACTAAACCTTGCAAAGAAACTGTTTTCATGATAAAATATAGGTACAATGTATCTACGAACTGTAAAGAGCCGACAAAAAGAATATGTGCAGTTAGCCCACAACTATCGGGACCCGCAGACCGGTGTCTCCAAGACCCGAGTTTTGCACAGTTTTGGAAGAAAAGACCAGCTAGATGAGGAGGCTTTGAAACGACTCATCGGGAGCCTGATGAACTATTTGGGACCGGAGTCCGTGAGCGAGCTGCAGGAAACGTTGCCCGCCTCCACCCCGATGGAGTTTCTTCAAGCTCGCCAGCTTGGTGGGACATGGGTGTTGGACGGTCTTTGGGAACGATTGGGCATTCAGAAAGCTGTCCAAGGTCTGCTAGACCGACGCCAATACCAGATGCCCGTGGAGCGCTTGCTGTTTGCCATGGTGGCGAACCGCTGTCTGAACCCGTCCAGCAAGCTGTACA